>JAFRLI010000337.1 GCA_017431255.1 Victivallales bacterium | reverse complement strand
TGCGTCAGCATGCTCGAAAAGAAGGGCGGCTGCATGGAAGGCCGATTCAAAAAGCCCCTCCGCACCCAAAAAGCCTGGAAAATGGACCGATAGGAGAACCACACGATGCTCACTGCTGACTTCATCAAACAAAAAGCACGCGAGTTCGGCGCGGACGCCGTCGGCATCGGCGACATCTCCAACTTCTACGGTGCTCCCCAACAACGCGACCCCAGGCAAATCCTTCCCGACGCCACCTGCGTCATCGGCTGCGCCTTCCGCATCCCCCGCGAACTCTACCGCGTCATGCACAACCAAAAGCAGTTCTACAACTACACGATGCTCGGTCCCAAGTACATCGACGAGGACTTCGCGGAAATCTTCCTGCTCAAAATGGCTGGCATCATCGAGGACGAAGGATACGACGCCTGCGTCCAGCGCAACATCGTCAACCTCCGCATCCAAGGAGACCACAGCACCAATCCCGAAATCACCGACACCTACGAACTGAAGTACGCCGAGGCAATTGCCCCTGACAAGCCCGTTCCCGATGTCATCCTGGACTTTGGAATGGCCGCGCGTGCCTGCGGTCTGGGCGCGCCTGGTATGTCGGGGCACATCCTTGTCCCGAAGTTTGGACCGTTCGTCCGTTTCGTGTTCATTGTGACGGACGCCCCCCTGGCCTGCGACCCGCCGTTCACCGGCAGCCTCTGCGACCGCTGCGGCAAGTGCCAGGGAGCCTGCCCGGGACACGCCATTTCCGAACGCGGCGAGGATACCTGGCAGTGCGCCGTCTACTACCGCGGCGCCGCACGCTCCAACCCCTTCATGACCGATGATTTCCTCAAAGACAATCCCGAACGCGACGCCATCCTCGACGGCAAAAAACGATTCGACCGGGAATCCGCACGCGCCATCTACCCCAAGTTGGACTTCCTCCCCAGCAGACCTACTGGCTACGTCCCCTGTCTCTGCGGACGCGCTTGCGACAATGCCTGCTTCGAACACCTCAAAGAGGCCGGCAGGCTTTAAGTGGGGAGTGGTGAGTGTTTAGTGGTTTCAGAAGGAGTTTTCAGATGCAGACAGATATGCAAGCATTGAAACAGAAGGTCATTGAGACCTTTCAAAAGTTGGGTGGCGACATTGTGGTGTGCGGAAATGCCGAGCGTTTCCACGACAAGCGCATCTTCGAGTTGATGCCCGAGGTCAAGACGGTCATCTGCGCCGCGTTCCGCATCCTGCGTGGCGCACGGCGAGGCATCGAAGAGGGCACGACGTACTACCAGTACACCACGATGGCCGTCGAAAACATGGAAGAAGTCGTGATGCCCATGCCCCTCCTGCGCGCATGCGCCGTCCTCGAAGACGCAGGATTCCGTGCCCTTCCGCAACGACGCACCCCCTGGATCATGAACGAAAAGGACAAAACCAACCCCGAAGTCGACTACGCCGAAATCTACCGGGGAAAAGAAGCCGAAACCATGCTCGACTTCGAACAGTGCGCCGTCGACGCCGGCCTCGGCGAACGCGGTCTCTCGGGAACCGTCCTCACCGATGAGTTCGGTCCCTGCCAGCGGTACGTATTCCTACTCACCGACGCCGCGCTCCCCCCGGACCCCGTCCAGACTCCCCACCTCTGCGACCGCTGCGGCAAATGCGTCACTGGCTGCCCCGGACACGCCATCGCTCCTGACGGCACCCTCGACTGCTGGCGGTGCGCCGTCTACTACAACGGCGCCTGCGGCGCGAAAAACCCGTTCCTCCCCGCCAACGCATTCCCCGATGAACCCGACCGCACCGCCATCATCGCCGGCGAAGCCAAAATCTCCCCAGAACGAGCGCGCGAAATCCTCGACGAAATCCACTTCTATCCCGGAATGAAGCACTCTTATCCCGCCAGCATGTGCGGACGCGCCTGCGATACCGAATGCTACATCCACTTGGAAGAAAAAGGCGTCCTGACGCGCAAGTTCAAAACCCCCTTCCGCATCCGTCCCGAATGGAAACTGCCCTCTATCTGGAAAGACTAGCAGGCACAACATGAAGCAAGGCAAAGCATTGGCATGGATTTTGACCGCATGTCTGGCAGCATGCGCGTTCGAGCGTCCCGGTGCCGTGCTCTTCGAGGTTGATTTGTCAAGCGAGGAGGCATGGAAGAAGTATCAGGTGCATGCAGGCGCCATGCACAAAAACCGGCAACCATAACAGGCTCCAGTCCCAAATCTCCGACCACAGGCCGCACTGTCGCAAATCGCGAGAGGTAATTGCAAAACTCATTTTTGAGTCCACAGAACACACAGAACACACAGAATGCAACCCGCCGCTTCGCGGCGGCTTGCACTTTGTATTTTGTTTTATATCAAGTGTTTGGCCGCGCGTAGCGCGGACAAACAGGTCTGTGTATTCTGTGTGTTCTGTGGACTTCAAAAGAGTTTTGCAATGATCTCGCGAATAAATATTCGCATCTGGGATTGACTTTTCGCGAAGAAAGAATATACTAATGAATACTAGTTTTCCACAGCGGTATTCAAAGGTACATTCCAGATGCAAGCGACCATCATCGGTTTTCCAATTGTCCCCCTCTTGTCCGACGCGCCAGAACGCCCCTGCGTCGCAGGCGATGTCGTGGCGGGTTTTCCCTCCCCTGCGGCACAGTACCAGGAGGACCCGCTCGACCTCAACGAACTCCTCGTGCACCGCCCGGCAGCCACTTTCTTTCTTCGTACCGTCGGGGATTCCATGACAGGAGCCGGCATCTGGCCGGGCGACATCCTAGTCGTAGACCGCAGCCTGACCCCATCTGAAAACTCGGTAGTCATTGCATGTCTGGATAATGAAATGACGGTGAAGTTTTTCCATCGCGAAAAGGATGGAAGCGTGTGGCTTTTGCCGTCGAATCCCTCTTATCCGCCCATCTGTTGCGGGCAGGAACGGGACCTGCAGGTGTTCGGGGTGGTAACCGCCGCCATCCATCAGTTTGTCAAGCGGAGGCCCCAATGATAGGTCTGGTGGATTGCAACAACTTCTTCGTCTCCTGCGAACGCATTTTCGACCGTTCGCTGGTGGGTCGTCCCGTGGCGGTCCTGAGCAACAACGACGGCTGCGTCATCGCACGTTCTGCGGAACTCAAGGCACTTGGCATCCCCATGGGGGAACCCTATTTCCGCATCAAGGACATAGCACCGTACCTCGGCATCCAGTTCCGCTCCAGCAACTACGAACTCTACGGCGACATCTCACGGCGCGTCATCGCCATTCTGCAAGAATACGCCCCCGTCGTCGAACAATACAGCATCGACGAAGCGTTCCTGCAACTCACCCTCCCTCCCGACGGCGACTACCTCGCCTTTGCAGCCTCCCTTCGCGCACGCATCCTGCAATGGGTTGGAATGCCCGTCTCCATCGGATTCGCCAACACACGCACCCTCGCAAAAGCCGCCAATCACATCGCAAAAAAACGCGACGACGGCATCTTCCTCATGCCCGACAACCCCTCCGAACTCCTCGCACGCATCCCCGTCGAGGACATCTGGGGCATCGGATTCCGCCTCGCAAAAAAACTCCCGCTCATCGGATACCGCACCGCTCTCGACCTCGCACGCATGCCCCATGACGAGTGCCTTCGACGCTTCAACATCTGCCTCGCGCGAACCGTCGCCGAACTCAACGGACACTCCGTCGTCGGGCACGGCGAGTACAACACAGCAACCCAGTCCACCACCTGTTCCCGTGCCTTCGGCGCCCCCGTCGTCGAACTCCAGGAACTCCGCGAAGCCGTTGCCTCCTATGCGGACACCGCCGCCGAGAAGATGCGCCAAATGCAGCGCAAGGCAATCGGCGCGACTATCTTCCTCCTCACCTTCCCCGAATACGGTCCCCATCCCCAAGATGCTTCCGCAACCTCCCTCGGCATCCCCTTCCGACGCCCCACCAGCAACAGTTCCGAAATCCTCGCGCAACTCGCCCCACTTCTCCCACGCATGTTCCAACCGGGACGACGCTACAAAAAAGCCGGCGTCACCTTCTGGGGACTCGACCGCCCTCCCCTCGAACAACTCGAACTCTTCCAACAACCGCACGCACCTCCTGTCCGCGACAACGCCCTCGCCGCCGCCGACCAAATCAACCGAGAATACGGACGCGGCACCATCCGCCTCCTCGCCGAAGGACTCCAGCAACCCTGGAAAATGCGACGCAACCTCAAAACTCCACGCTATACCACTTCCTGGGACGAACTCCCACTCGTCCATTGATCCCCCGCACTTCCCCCCCAGCGGCACCCGCCCCAGACCGCACCCTTTCTTCTTCCCCTACGTACCACACCCACGAACGGGAGGGACAAGAACTGCCACTCCTTCCAATACTTTTTTCTTTTTTTTCGAGGTTCCCATTTGCATTTTTCCAAAAACGGAGTAATGTAATATGCGTTGACCAATCGTGGTAGGTTACCGAAGTGGCCAAACGGGGCAGACTGTAAATCTGCTAGTTATACTTTCCTTGGTTCGAATCCAAGACCTACCACCATCTTGATTATCAAGGACTTGCGACAAAATCGCAAGTCCTTTTTCATTTTTCGGTTTTTGCAAGATTTTGAAAGATTTTCGCCGATTTTTACAGAATAACAAGATCATAACAAGATCACCCTGTTTCACCTGGAAACGCTTTTGGAGCCGATGCGGGGCAACGCGAACGGTATCTTCCTTGGACAATCCAAAGCGTTCCGATGAACAGGGTGATCTTGTTATTCTGACAAACTGATCTTGTTATTCGTCACAAATCTCCGGGAAGCGTTTCAACATCTCTCGGATCCAACCTCCCCTCTCGCTCTCGCTAGGACGGCTTCAATTTTGTCCGCAATGGATGGGGTTCCTGCGAGATAAATGCGATGCTTTCCGCACTGTACCCCGGACTCCTCCCATCCTGCGATCTTCAGCAGATGGAAGTTCGCCAACTCCGAGAGCGTTTGTACATCTTCGGCGCCGTCTGCAGAAAGGTCGCCAGGCATCGCAGCCGCTCGCTCAGTTCGAACTTGCCGGCCAGGTCGATTGGCAGCCTCGCCACGAGTTGTCGAACCGGAACGATGGCGATTCGTGCGCCCGAATTCACGCCGTAGAAGTTTGAGTCAAAGATGTAAAAACAGTCTGAGTCCTCCCCGAACTCCCATTCCGTGAATGGTGGTTCGTTCATTCCTGCATCTCCTCCCCTCGCGCCTTGGCGAGCAGGTGTGAAATTCGTTTCGTTCATTTTTGTGCCTTCTTCTTGTTTTTGCGTTCAGGATGGCGCTCCTCGTACTGGAGCCTGTCGTAGTAAATACCGATGACGATGACGGCGAGCGTGCCAATGCCGATGACAATCCCGCCCAGGATGGAAAGGAGGTCACTCATGGCGCCACCTCCTGTCCGAGAAAACGGCGGACGCTCGCGGGGTCGAATCGAACGCTATTGCCAAAGCCGGCGATGCGCCGGATTTTGCCTTCGGCGGCGAGTTTCATAATGGTTGGTCGGGAGAGTTTCAGGAGCGCGGCCGTCTCGGCGTAGGTCAGAGGACGCTCCACGGTCGCCATCTGCGGAGAGGTCGCGTTGTACTCCTTCAGGGCGGCAACCAGCGACGGAGCGTTCAATTCAGGGATGTAGGGGGAGAGGACGGACACCGCGATGCGGAGCGCCTCCTTCGAGATGAGGTTGCTGATTTTCACTACTGGTTCTCCTTTGCTTTGGAAACACATTGGTTCGGGTTAAAAAACTGGATTGTTGGATGCTTGAAACTTGGTTGGCGGATTGAATTGCAGTCCCTTCCACACTCGGGTCGCGTCAACGGAACTGCGCTTACAGGGACGCAGCCCGAATATGCGGGCTACTGCCTGCTGGAAGGTCGGCGAGGATCGCTGGGCCAGTCCATTGGCGGCCAGCTCAGTCTTGTAGGCATCGTAGGCCGTGGAGACCTGGGTTTCTGCATGCTCCACCAGGGAGAAGTTCTCCCTAAGGAACGTGCCATCGAAATCACATCGGTCGCGGTGGTACTGTTTCGCGTCCAGGCAGGCGGGCGGTTCGGGGAACCGTGTATAGCCGCGAAGCATCCCAAGGCCAGCCAGCGCGAAGTTGAAGATGCCCGGGAGTTCCATCGGAATGATGGTGGACTTGATGTCCCTGATCTCGCTAGTGCTGCCTCGAAACCGCTGCTCGAACGGAATGATAATGAGGCGGTCCCAGATGCCCTCTGATTTATCAAAGAAAACAGGGAGGGAGTTGCAGCCGAAGACAAAGCGGGCCGTGCATTTGGCGAAGGTGATGTCCTTGCCCTTCTTCTCGATGACCAGCATCCCGCCCGACACGGCGTCCTTGAAGTCACCCTCTATGGAGCGCAGTTTGCCCTGTGGATCCTCGGTTGGCATTTCGCCGACGATGTTCACCAAGCATTCGGCCAACTTCCACAGCGAGAACTTATCCTCGAACTTCAGGAGCGGCAGGCGGCAGACGTTGCGGTCGCAGACCAGGGCCCGCATAATATCCAGGTAGGTGGACTTGCCCGTGCCGCCCTCGCCCGTGCAGAAGAACGACACGTTGTAGGAGGTGTCCGGCACCAGCATCAGGCCCAGCATCATCTGGACGACCGCCTGGATATCGGGACTGGGCTGGGTGGATCTGAGCCATGCGAGGAAGCGCGGGCATTCCGCCTCGGGGTCGTAGGGGTATTCCATCGCGAACGTGGATAGCAGGTCGGGTGTCAGGGGCATCGTGAATTCCCGCGCCTCCTCGCGCCCAACCTTGCGATTCTGGGTTGCGGCCTGGAAGTGGCGCGCTGCGGCGGTCTCGATGTCCACCAGGCAGTTGGACATCGCGTGCCATCCTGTTGCCATTTGGCCCGATGACAGCCACATGGGCATCTCCGCGACCGAAGATATGCCGCAGTTGCTGGTGGAGCGCAGCCCCAGAAGCAGGGAGCGCAGGGCATTGGAGGAGGGCTGTACGTGGTAGGCGTCGCCCACCATGGGATCCAGGAGGAAGGACATTGCCTCGTTCTCCATATCCGAATCGGGCATCTGTTTATAGCACATACCATCATAGGCATACCAGGAATTGCGCCAGTAGCGCAGCGTCAGCAGATCTCCCGCGCTGGTGGTCCAGCGGGTGCGCCGAAATGCCCTGATCAGGCCGACGTAGTCCGTTGCCGGACGCCCAACCTTG
>JAFRLI010000336.1 GCA_017431255.1 Victivallales bacterium | reverse complement strand
TTCTAAAGAACCGTTGCTTCCTGCCTGTCCCCCTGCGGGAAAGGTAATGACCTTTCCCGCAGGGGGACAGCACAGGAAGTCAGCGCGACTTCAGCGCGTTTTGAGAGACAGGAATGATGACTGTTCTTTTTGTGTATTTTGGGTGTTTTGTGGATAAAAACAATCTACCTGAATCACGCGGCGACCCTTCTAAACAGTAACAAAATTGCAAGGTTTTGCAGCCGCCCGCGCCTGCGGGCGGCAAAGAATGAAAAGGAACGAACGATGGCCGAGAAGAAAAAGACCATTGCGGACAAGATTTTGCGAGCCGGGATTCTGGTGGCGCTGGCGCACCTGTGCTTGAAGTTCGCAGGTCTCATCCAGACGCGCGTGGCAACGCAGTACCTGGACGCGTCGCTGTACGAACCGATTATGGTGGTGGCGTTTGCCGGCGTCATCAACAGCGTCTATCTCATCGGCCAGGAACTCATCCATCCGACCTTCCTCTCGATTTTCATGAAGGAGAAGGAGGAACACGGCGAGGAAGCCGCGTGGCACTTCACAAATGTCTCGCTCTCCTTCCAGTCGCTCGTCCTGCTGTTCGTGACCGCAACCATCGCCTGTTTCCCCGACTTCTACATCCACCTCTTCACCAAATGGACCACCGAGAACAATCCCGAAGGGTACAAACTGCTGCGCACGAGCCTCCAGATCATGGCACCGTCCCTGTTCTTCCTTTCGCTTGGAAGCACCACCTACATCATCCTCAACGGCTACAAGAAGTTCTTCCTGGCGGCATTCGGGGACGCTTCGACGAAAATCTGCATCGTCATCGGACTCGTGCTGGGCATCCGCATCTTCGGGATGGACTACCACGCGCTGCTGTTCAGCATCGTGATCGGCAGCGCCGCAAAGGTCATCACGCACCTCTTCGGGATGCTCTCCAAACTGCATTATCTGCGACCGAGTTTCGACTGGAGGAACCCTGCCTTCCACGAAATGCTCGTCCTGATGGTGCCGCTGCTCGTGGGAATCATCTTTGCAAAAGTGCGCGACAACTTCAACAACATCTATATTTTGACGCACATCGAGCAGCAGGGCGTCCTGCAAGCGAACTTCCTGGGACGGCAACTCTTCTCCACCATCCAGTGGCTGGTTCCCTACGCGCTCCAAATCGCGCTGTACCCGTTCCTGTGCGAACTGGTCAGCCAAAACGACCGCGAGAAACTCGGCGAGGTCCTCGGCACCTCCAGCAAACTCCTCCTCTCCGTGTTCGTGCCGGCCTCCGTCATCCTGACCGTTCTCGCGACCCCCATCGCCGTCCTCTTCTTCCTCGGCGGCAAGACCGGCATTCAAATCGCCTCGTGGACGGGACTCGCGACAGCGTGCTACTGCCTCGTGCTCCCCGCCGCCGCCGTGGAGTGCGTGCTGATGCAGGGATTCTTCGCGGACCGCCGCACCATCTCCGTGACCGCCATCGGGCTCGTAACCTCGTTTCTGAGCATCGTCATCAGTTACATTTTCATCATTCACGTTGGCGTAGACGCACGGGGTGCGCTGCTGGTGGTGGCGCTGGGGTTTGCGGTGACGCGCTGGGTGAAGACGTTCGTGCTGTCGCTGTACATCCGTCGCAAGATTCCGATGTTCCCGGCACGGGAAACCCTGGTCTTTCTGGCGAAACTGACCGTGCTAGCGGCCGTTGTGTTCGCGGCGACATGGGGCGCGTCCAACGCCCTGCAGCGCGTCCTGCCTGACGGCATCGACGCTGCGCTGGCGGATTCCACGAAGCACGTCCTGCGCACGCGCGTACTTCTGCGGCTGGTGGCATCCGGCGCGGCGGGCGGAATTGCGTTCCTGGCGGGCGCATTTGCGATACGTCTGAAGGAGCCGATGCAAATGGTGCAGTGGGCCCTGGAGAAGGTTCGCCACAAGAAGAAGTAATTCTACCGGAGGTGTGGAATGAGACAATTGCAAAACACCGTCTTCAGTCCACAGAATACACAGAATACACAGAAGGCAAACCGTCGCTTCGCGGCGGCTTGCTCTTTGTATTTTATTCTAAATAAGGTGTTTGGCCGCGCGTCAGCGCGGACAAACAATTCTGTGCGTTCTGTGGTCTTCAAAAGAGTTTTGCAATTCCCTTTTGTGTGTTTCTTCGCGCTGTTGTGCGGGAGCGTGTTCGGAGCGGAGACCCTGGTTTGGTAACTGGGGAAAGAGGACCGCTCCGGCGAAGAGTTCCTCCATTATGACAATGGGGAATTCCGTACTTGCTGGCCCATCTTCCGAAATCCCAATTATAACAACAAGAACCGCTTGTTCCAATACCGCGTTCCCGACGAAGGCGGAATCATTGAGAAACCCCAGATGCCTGCCGGCATCTCCGACCCCACTGCGGGAAACGACTGCATCGTGCGAAAGCAGCGCATCCAATGGAACGAAAAGACCGCCGGTCCGCGCCTTCTGGAGTTCCACCTGCACCACCCGAAATGCGGCAAGAATCTGGCGGCACACCGCATCCGCGCCAACGAAAACATGGATATTGACGGGAAGGTCTACACACAACCTCAGGTGCGCGTGGAAATTACCGGGGCCCTACAGCGGATTGACATGCCGCTGGACCTGCAAGCATACCAGGAAAAGCATCCCGAAGGTATTGTGGTACGCGTCCCATTTCACGCCGACGCTGGTCTGAACACGCTGGATATCGAAGACTGCGGCGGAGACACCTACGGAAGACTCTACCATTTTGACTTCCTGCGGCTGACCGTCCCCGAACAGATGGCTCCCAACCCGCCTCTGGCGGAATTCCTGCCACATGCCGGCTGCTTGTTCAAAAACATTTTCGAGTTTGGAAGAGCCTCGCGCATGGGCGTCGAATTGTGGAATCTCCAGAAGGATTGCAGCGTTGATTTCCTCCTCACCGACTTTTTCGGGAACACCAGCCAAACCCAGTTGAAATGCGTCCACAATACCCAAGGACAAGCGCACCTGGAGTTCCCGATTCCAGAACGAACGGGGTATTTTGAACTGGAGGCGCACCTGGACGGAAAAACCATCGGCAAGACGCAGTTTGCGGTGGTTCGGCTGTTGCCGGAGCCGACCGAGGCCGAGAAGGACGCGGAGTTCATCGGGTTCTCGGGGCTGTCGTACGGGTTCTATTTCAATCCGAACCTCAATCCGTATCATTATCGCGTCAAGGCGGCAGAGTACCGCAAGTGGCGTTCCATCCTGCAAGTCTTCCACGAGCGCATCCATTCGATTCCCTGGCACCAAATCGAACCCGCCGAAGGCAAGTACGATTGGGCGATGTGGGACGAACTGCTGAACGAGGAGAAAAAAGCGGGAATCCGCGTGCAGTTGACCATCCTCGGAACGCCGCGCTGGCTGCTGGACAAGCATTTCCCAGACCGCGTCTACAAACGAATCCAGGACTGGATGTATGCCCCGCCGCCCGATATGAAGAAATGGGAGGAGTTCTGCTCCCGAGTGGCCGCCCGCTACGGCTCCTTCATCCACGAGTTCGAACTCTGGAACGAGGTCTCGGAATACTCCCTGTTCTGGCAAAAAGGCACTTGGGAGCAGGCCGTGGAATTGTGGAAGCACGGGGCGGCGGGCATCCGCAAAGGCGCACCCGACGCCAAGGTCGTCGCCGAAACCATCTGGCCGCGACAGGAGGAGTTCGTGCGGCGACTGTTCCGCGCCGGCATCGCGGAGCACATCGACATCCACGCCGACCACTATCTGGACGATGGACGCATCGCCAACAACAACCGCCTCCTCCAAGAACTTGCACCAAATGCCGTATGGATTTGCAATGAAGGCAAGGCCGACCAGACCGATAACCCTCTTGGGAAAATCGACGCCACGTCGCGCCGACAAGCCGCCGAACGCCTCGTCCGCAACATCGTCTACGCCCACGCCAATGGTGCAAAACGATTCTATCAATTTATGATTAAGCATCTTACACAGCGTATGTTTGGAATCGTCTCGCCCGATGGCACCCCAAAGCCTGGCTTCAGTTCCTTCAAAACACTCGTCAACCGCACGCGGGGAATGAAGTTCGTGGAGATGAAATCGCGGCCAGATGGCGTGGAATGGTATCATTTCCAACCACTTACAGGAGAAGGCGAGGATATGGTGCTGCTGACCAATACGGGCAAGCAGACGCTCACCCTGCGCCTGCCCGCAAAAGGCGATTCCTGCACCGCCGTCGATGTGATGGACAATCCTTCGACCCTGCCCGCCCCCGACCGCCTCGTCACCCTCTCCATCGGCTCCTCTCCCGTGTTTCTGTATGGAATTGATTGGCAGGCACTTGCAAGCCTATCGCAGTTTCGCATCCTCTCCGACAGGCGCAACCTTCGCCCCGGCGAACCCTTCGTCTTCCACGTCCAAACCGGTCCCGAGGTGAAGCAGGTCAAGTTCACTCTGGAATCGGTTGACGGAATTGCAAAACTACTGCCCAACCGCCAAAACGCCGCAAACGATGAAACCACCACGCCGCACCGTGAAGGC
>JAFRLI010000335.1 GCA_017431255.1 Victivallales bacterium | reverse complement strand
GTGTGGTAGGGCCGAAGAGTGGCGGGGTGGCCTGCCCAGCTCATTGGGGCCGCGCAGACGCGCGGCCCTGCAAAACCCGCGCCTCCCGCGCCTCCCGCGCCTCTAGAGCCTCTAGAGCCTCTAGAGCCTTCCCACCTCTCGCACGAGACCTTTCCAAAGCAGGTCCAAGCGGGCATATTTCCTGCATTATGTGTAGGGTCTCCACCTTACAGCAACTGAATCATTACGTTAACTATTTGAAAATTTGCCAGAATCATTTATATTTTATGGGTCCGCAAAAACACTACCAAAGAGGTAGTCAAGGATGGAAGATGACGGATGGTTTTTCTTCATTCCTGTCGCGGGCGAATTGGTTGAAACATGAAAGGTGTATTATGGAGATTGACAGAGACACGGCGGTTTCGCTATTGAAAATCTACAATCAGAATCCGTTTCATCTTCGCCATGCATGGACGGTGGAAGGGGTCATGCGGTATTTTGCCAAAGAGAATGGATATGCCGAAGAGGAGGAGTTTTGGGGTATCGTAGGTTTGTTGCATGACATTGATTTCGAGAAGTTTCCCGAAGAACATTGCAAAAAAGCACCTGAATTGCTTGCGGAAGTTGCTGCGTCTGAACGGCTTGTCCATGCCGTCTGTTCGCACGGCTGGAATCTGACCGTTGATGTGAAGCCTGAGCATTTTATGGAGAAAGTGCTCTATGCGACAGATGAACTGACTGGCCTCATTTGGGCCTGCTCCCTTGTGTTGCCATCGAAAAGCGTGAAAGATTTGCAGGTGAAGTCCATCCGCAAGAAGTTTCGGAATGAGCAGTTTGCGGCGGGATGCTCGCGGAAAGTCATGGAAGAGGGTGCGGCTCTGCTTGGCTGGACATTGGACGAACTCTTTGAGAAGACGCTTGCCGCTATGCAGGCGACGGCTGACTCCGTTGAGGCGCTTTCCAATGGTTGACGGAAAGATGAACATACTGGTCGGGATGAGTGGCGGTGTGGATTCTGCCACGACAGCCGCGCTTCTCCATGCCCAAGGGCACCAGGTGTCAGGCTGCACCATGCGCCTGTGGCGGGAGGGCAATCACCTGAAAGGCGGCACGCGGGACGCTTGCTATGGTCCAGGAGAGGCGGAGGATGCAGAGACCGCACGGGAAGTCTGCCGGAGAATCGGGATTCCATTCTTTGAGTTCGACTGTAGCCATGCCTACGAAACGACGGTCATTGGCTATTTCCGCGAGGAGTTTCTGGCGGGAAGGACACCGAATCCTTGCGTCCGCTGCAATGCCGCCATGAAGTTCGGACTGTTGCCCGAAATGGCACGACGCAGTGGCCTGGCATTCGAGCGATTTGCGACAGGTCATTATGTTCGTCTACAAACTGGCGCGGATGGACGGATGCAGCTTCTCATGGCTCTCGACCGTACCAAGGACCAGTCCTATTTTCTCTGTGGCCTTTCGCAGGAGAAACTGTCGGAACTGCTTTTCCCGCTGGGGGAATTGACCAAAGTCGAAGTCCGCAAGTTGGCCCGCGATTATGGTCTTCCGGTACATGACCGCCCTGACAGCCAGGATTTCTATAGTGGCGACACCGCCGAACTCATTGGTCGAGAGGATGCCGTCGGGGAGATTGTGGATGACGCCACAGGGACGCTCCTTGGTCATCACACGGGATATTGGAAGTTTACCATCGGCCAGCGAAAGGGGCTTGGAGTCGCCTCGACGGAGCCGCTGTATGTAGTCGGAATCAATGCCTGCCGTAACCAGGTGCGTCTGGGGAGGAAGGCGTCCGCCGTGCACCATTGGCTGCGCACGGGACACTTCAATTGGCTTTCCATTCCGCCATCCGACCGGGCACTCTCATGCGAGGTGAAGGTGCGTTCGGTGCAGAACCCAGTTCCATGCATTCTGACACCCCGGCCAGACGGCTGTTGCGAGGCAGGGTTTCCGGATGGCATATTCGCCGTGGCACCTGGCCAGGTCGCCGCGTTCTATCAAGGGGAAATCCTGCTTGGCGGCGGATTCATACGGGAGGCCAGAGGATGAATGCTACCTCACATTTTCCAGTTGTTTGAGTGCCTGGCGCAAGATAGTGCGCGGCACGGCGATGTTGAAGCGCTGGAAGCCGGCACCTCCTGCACCGAAGATGGTGCCGCTGTCCAGCCAGAGTTTCGCGCGTTCGACAATGCGGCTGTCCAGTTCGGAGACGCTCAGACCGAGGTTTGAGAAGTTCACCCAGGGAAGATAGGTTCCTTCCGGTTCGACCAACTGCAGTTCAGGCAGTCGAGTGCGGAATGTCTCACGCATGAGTTCTATGTTGCCAGACAGATAGTCGACGAGTTGGTCTAGCCATTCCGCGCCATATTGATATGCAGCCTGGCATGCAACCAGCCCCATGATGTTGGCCTGGCTGACGCCTTCGGACTCCAGTTCTTGTTTGAAGGCCCGTTGCGCCCGCGGGTTGGCGAGGAAGATATTGGCGTTTTGCAAGGCGGCAAGATTAAAGCTTTTGCTGGTCGAAGTACAGACTGCACAGTTGTTCGCAACCTCCTGGGAAAGAGTGGCGAATACGAGATGCGTGTTGCCTTGATACACGAAGTCTTCGTGAATCTCATCCGCGACGACAAAAACCCCGTGGCGGAGGCAGATTTCCGCCAGCCGTTCCAGTTCTTCCCTTTTCCAGACACGCCCAACGGGATTGTGCGGGCTGCAGAGAAGAAAAAGCTTCACTTGATTCTCGACGATTTTCCGCTCGAAATCCTCAAAGTCAATATGGTATTGCCGCCCGTCAAAGCGCAGTTCGTTGACGACGACCTTGCGTCCGTTGTCCCGGATGCTTTCCCGGAAGCAGTAATAGACGGGTTCCTGAATCAGAACGGAATCCCCGCGCTGCGTAAAGCAGCGCATTAGCGTGCAAATTGCGTACACGACGCCTGGTGCAAGAACCGCCGTATATGGATCAACCATCCATTTGTGACGTGTCGCAAACCATTTTTCAAGAGTCTCGTAATAGTTCTTGTCGGGATCGGAATAGCCAAAGATGCCATGCGCGGCCTTTTCCGCGAGGGCTTCCCGAACGGCTGGCGGTGCCTGGATGTCCATATCCGCCACCCACATCGGCAGCAGGCCATCCGGTTTCCCGCGTTCTCTGGCAAAGTCATATTTCAGGCTGTTGGTGTGATGACGGGGGATGATTTGATCAAAGTCGTATTTTACATTCATTGCTTTTTCTCAAGTGCCTGACGGAGGTCTTCGATCAGGTCTGCGGCGTTTTCGATGCCGACTGAGATTCGAAGGAAACGGTCGTTAATCCCTCTTTTGAGGCGTTCCTCTTCTGGAACATCTGCATGCGTCTGGCACATAGGGTAGGTGATGAGACTGTCCACGCCACCGAGGCTCTCCGCATACTGGAAGAGTTTTACTTCCCGAAGGATTCTCCTGGCCGTTTCAGGGGCGTCGAGTTCCATGGATAGCATCCCGCCGAACCCAGAACACTGCCGTTGGGAAATCGCGTATCCGGGATGGTCGGGAAAACCAATATAATACACTTTTCGAACTTCGGGACGCTGTTGGAGCCAATTGGCGATTTTTGCTGCGTTTGCCGCCTGTTTCTCCAGGCGGATGGCAAGGGTCTTGATTCCGCGCTCCAGCAGAAAGCAGTCAAACGGCGCCAGACAAGCGCCGACGGTCTTTGCATGGTATCGCAATTGGTCTGAAATCCTTTGCTCCTTCATCACAAGAAAGCCTGAAAGCGTGTCGTTGTGCCCGCCAAGGTATTTCGTGCCGCTGTGCACGACAATGTCGGCCCCCAGTTCCAGCGGACGCTGAAAGAACGGCGAAAGAAAGGTGTTGTCCACAATCAGCAAAGCTCCTGCCGTATGTGCAATCTCCGCGACGGCCGCAATGTCGGTCACCTGCATGGTGGGGTTGCTTGGAGTCTCCACGTAAATCGCTTTCGTGTCATGCTGCAGTCGGTTGCGGATGTTTTCCAAAACCGTCGTGTCGGTGAAATCAAACCGAAGGCCTGCTGGGGTGGAAATGTGCCTGAATAGCCTTAGGGTTCCGCCATAGAGATCGTCGCCGGCGATGATGTGTCCCTGGGATTCAAAGAGGTTCATAAGGGTGGTTTCCGCCGCCATGCCGCTTGAAAACGCAATCGCGTCAAGCCCTCCTTCCAATTCGGCAATTCTGTTTTCTAATGCGGCGCGGGTCGGGTTTTGCAGACGGGAATAACTGTATTCGGACGCGATGTCAAGTCCCTCGTGCGCAAAGGTTGCTGACTGAAAAATCGGTGTTGTCAACGAGCCATAAGCTGCTTTCGGACATCGTGAGGAGTGAACGCATTGGGTGTCTATCTGGTACATTCTTTCTTCTCTTTCCTGGTAATGGGAATGTCACGTATGTTCGCAACCGTCTTCAGAGGAGTTTCCTAAATCTCATAGGTCAGGAACTCTGCACTTTGGTACTCCACGTTCTCGTTGCGCTTGAACTGAAGTTCCGGCATCTTCGCGGAGACACGCGTCTGTTCCGGAATCGATTTGGTGACAAAGGCGTTGCCGCCGATTACCACGCCGCCGCTGATGACCGTCTCGCCGCCAAGGATGGACGCACCTGAATAGATGGTCACGTCATCTTCAATGGTCGGATGCCGTTTCTTTCCTTTCAACTGCTGCCCGCCTCGTGTCGATAACGCCCCCAATGTGACCCCTTGATAGATTTTGGCGTGTTCGCCAATCTCCGAGGTTTCGCCGATGACGATGCCTGTGCCATGGTCAATGAAGAAATAGCGTCCGAGTTTCGCTCCTGGATGGATGTCAATCCCCGTGACGCTATGGGCGTATTCTGTCATGATGCGCGGAATCAACGGAACGCCAAGTTCATACAGTTCGTGCGCAATTCGATTGACCATAGTGGCGTAAATGCCTGGATAGGAGGAAATGACCTCGTCCCGGCTGAAGGCGGCGGGATCCCCTTCGTAGGCGGCTTCGATGTCCGTGGCGAGATATTCGCGAATCTTGGGAATGGCGGCAAGAAAGGCGTCCACGACTTCTTCACTGTGCTTCTGGAGCACATCGTCCGAGGCGTCTTTGTATTCATCCTTGAACAGGCGGAATGTCTTTATGACCTGCTCGAGAAGCGTTTCGCGAATCTCCTCGAGCAGTTGCCCCGTGTAGAAACGGATGTTGTCGCTCCGCAACTCCTTTTCGTCAAAGAAGCCAGGGAAGACGACGCATTGCAGTTTCTTCAGCACGTCCAGAATCAAATGGCGCTTGGGGAAATGCTTCTCCCCGATTTTGCCAATATGCGGATGCCGGACATAGCTGTCCAGCACCGCGTCCAAGATGTCATCTATCCCTTGTCCCATATGGCATTTCTCCTAGGCTAGGCCAGCCGTGCGAGCGCGTCCGCCAGCAGGTCGATTTCCTCTTGCGTATTGTAGAACGCAAGGACGGGGCGCACCGTTCCTTCCAGTCCATAATGGCGCAGAATCGGTTGTGCGCAATGATGGCCGGCCCGCACCGCGATGCCCTGGCTGTCCAGATATTTCCCGACGGATTCGATGTCATGATTGTCCAGTACGAACGACAGGACGCCTGATTTGTTCCGCGTGGTGCCGATCAGATGCAGTCCCGGGATCGCCGCCAGCCGTGTCATGCCGTACTGTGTCAGTTCATGCTCGTATGCGGCGACATTCGCCATGCCGACCTGCATCATATATTCGAGTGCCGCGCCCAGGCCGACCGCATCCGCGATGCTGCCGGTTCCTGCTTCGAACTTGTTCGGTGCGGACTGGTAGATGGTGCGCTCGAACGTGACATCCGCGATCATGTTGCCGCCGCCCTGGTAGGGCTGGGCCTCTTCCAGAGCGTCGGTCTTGCCGTATACGGCACCAATTCCGTTCGGACCGAACACCTTGTGGCCAGAGAATACATAAAAGTCCGGATCCAACGCGGTCACATTGACGGGAAGATGCGCGACGGACTGCGCACCGTCAATCAGAATGCGAACTCCATGGGCATGCGCGATGGAGACAAGTTCCTCTACCGGCGTGACCGTTCCCAGCACGTTCGAAACATGCGCCACAGACACGAACTTCGTATGCGAGTTGAACAGTTTTGTGTATTCGGACAGGATGAGCTGCCCGTCTGCATCCACTGGAATGACGCGGATTTTCGCGCCAGTCGCCGCCGCGACCATCTGCCATGGCACGATGTTCGCATGGTGTTCCAGCATGGAGACGATGATTTCATCACCGCTGCGGAGCAGAGGGCGGACGTAACTTTGCGCGACCATGTTGATGCCTTCGGTCGTGCCGCGCACGAACACGATGTCGTTCGCGTTGCCCGCTCCAAGGAACTTCGCTACGGTCGAACGCGCGTTCTCGTAGGCATCGGTCGAGCGTGCGGCAAGTTCGTGTGCACCGCGATGGACATTGGAGTTCTCATGCGCGTAATAGTGCGAAATGCGGTCGATGACCTGTTGCGGGCGTTGCGTGGTGGCACCATTGTCAAACCAGACCAGCCGCTTACCAGACGAAAGGCGTTCCTGCAGGAGCGGAAAATCCGCTCGAATTCGGTCCACAGGGATGGTGCCGACCATCCCATGCGAGCGTGGCAGGCTTCCTTTCGGGGCTTGGGAACGCACTGGTGTGTCGGCGGCCTTCGAGGCGGAGACCAGAGTCGGGGAATAGGCACCAGATGATGGCGATGAGGCGTTAGAATACTCATGAACCACATCGGCGGCGATTTGCCCCCAATCGGTTCCAGAGGTAACTGTCGGTGCAGCTTCGCCATACAGGCTGGCGGCCAGGTTCAGCAGTTCGTCCTCCGTTGGAAGACCTGCTGCAGCGGGATTCAGATTAGTCTCGGCTGTAGTCATAGTATTCACCAACCTCCACGTCTTCAAGCACCGCTATGGCGTCGTCGGCCAGAATCGCCGCAGAGCAATACAGCGACAGCAGATAAGAGGCGATTCCCTTGTCGTCAATCCCCCGGAAGCGGATGGAAAGACCGCGTGAATGCTCGCCTTGCAGACCGGTTTGATACAGTCCGATGACACCGCGTTTGGTTTCCCCTGTGCGGATGAGCAGAATGTTCGTCTTGCCGCTCTGGGATTTCGGGTTCTTCAGACCATCCACCAGCATCTTGTCGGACGGAATCAGCGGAATCCCGCGCCAGAGGATGAAGGTGCCACCGTTGAGATTGGCGGTGACTGGCGGCACGCCGCGACGCGTGCATTCGCGTTCGAACGCGGCAATGGCGCGAGGATGCGCGAGGAAGAAGGACGGTTCCTTCCACACCTTGGAGAGGAGTTCGTCCAGGTCGTCGGGCGTGGGTGCGCCGACGCTGTTATGCGGTTGGATGCGCTGCGAGTCGGGCACGTTCTTCAGAAGACCGTAATCGTCGTTGTTGATGAGCTGGCTTTCCTGGCGTTCGCGAAGGCTTTCCACCGCAAGGGCAAGTTGTTCCTTGGTCTGGTCGTATGGTGAACTGAAGACATCCGTCACTTGTGTGTTGACATTGATGATGGTGGAGATGGAGTTGAGGATGTACTCCCGTGGTTTCTCCTCATAGTCGATGAAGCCCTGCGGGATGATGTCGCTCTTGGGCTTGGAACTGCAAAGCACTTCCAATGGCGTATTGCCTTCCTTGACGCGGTTGACGCGGTAGATTCCAGAATCCAACCCCTTGAACTCCAGAAATCTGGAGAGCCATTTCGGGGTTAGCAACCCGAATTGCGGTTTGGTTTTCGATACATCTGCCAGTTGATAAGCCGCAGCTTTCCCCAGCGCATTGATTTTGATTGACTCCGACATGTTCTTTTTTTCCTTATGGTTTGTTTTCT
>JAFRLI010000032.1 GCA_017431255.1 Victivallales bacterium | reverse complement strand
CTTCCCCCTCCCGCCCCCCACAAGAGAAAGAAGGGGGAATCGGCCCTGCAAAACAGCGGCGATTCCCCGGGAGAGACATGGAAAAGAGGGAGGGGGGGGTTAACCGAGAGCGCAGAGGAGGACGCCTGCGACGACGGCGGAGCCGATGACGCCGGAGACGTTGGGCCCCATGGCTTGCATGAGGAGGAAGTTTTGGGGATCTTCTTCGAGGCCGACTTTATTGACGACTCGTGCAGCCATGGGGACGGCGGAGACGCCTGCGGCTCCGATCATGGGGTTAACTTTTCCGCCGGAGAGGCGATAGAAGAGTTTTCCGAGCCAAACGCCGCCTGCGGTTCCAAAGGAGAACGCGACGAGACCGAGGAGGAGGATTCCGAGGGTTTCGAGGTTCAGGAACTTATCGGCGGAGAGTTTGGAACCAACGGAGAGTCCCAGGAAGATGGTAACGATGTTGATGAGGGCGTTCTGTGCGGTATCGCTGAGTCGATCGACGACCATGCATTCTTTCATGAGGTTTCCGAGCATGAGCATGCCGATGAGCGGTGCGGCAGACGGGAGGAGCAAGCAGCAGAGCAAGGTGATGATGAGCGGGAAGACGACCTTCTCGAGTTTGGTGACCTTGCGCAACTGTGCCATGCGGACCTTGCGTTGTTCCGGTGTAGTGAGCAAGCGGATGATGGGCGGCTGGATGATGGGAACCAGTGCCATGTAGGAGTAAGCCGCGACGGCGATGGAGCCGAGAAGGTTCGGTGAGAGGCGGCTGGAGATGAAGATGGCGGTCGGTCCGTCAGCACCGCCGATGATACCGATGGAGGCAGCGTCTTTGATGCTGAAATGGATGCCGGGGCAATACTTGTCAAGCAGGACTGCGCCGAAGAGGGCCACGAAGATGCCGAGCTGTGCGGCACCGCCCAGCAAGGACATGACAGGGTTGGCGATGAGCGGTCCGAAGTCGGTCATGGCACCGATGCCCAGGAAGATGAGGAGCGGGTAGATTCCCAGGGTGACCCCTTGGAAGAGGATTCCCAGGATGCCGTCGGGTTCCGCGATGCCTGCCAACGGGATGTTGGACATGATGGCGCCGAAGCCGATCGGGACCAGCAGCAGCGGTTCGAACCCGCGGAAGATTCCCAAGTAGAGAAGCAGGATTCCGACGCCGATCATGATGAGGCGTCCGAGTCCCAGGGTCCATTCCTGGGTGGTCTGGTGGATGAAGTCATAGATGCCAGTGGATTCCCACAGGTGAATCATCATTTCCTTGAAACTGATGTCCTTGCTTTCGCTGGCGGTGACGGAGTCATGGGAAATCATCTGGGGTGTCATGTTGCAGATGACCTGTCCCGGCTGGATGGTGTTTCCCAGGTCAAAGTTCACGGCATTGACCTTGTATCCCATCGCGGCCTTGATTTCGCCCTTGGAGCGGTGCGGGACGCCTTCCGCGTCCTTGAACTTCAGGATGAACATCGTCCGTCCCGGGACAACCGCCTGGCCGGCACGGCACGCCACCTGGTAGACCACGGCGGGTGCGGACCAGACATAGACCATGTCCACTGTGCCATCGGGCTTCTGGACGGTCGCAAGCACGCCGTCATTCGTCAGCATCTGAACGCCGGCGAACTGCAGCTTCTGCAACGCCGCCTGTTCGGCCTCGTTGTCTTTTGCCGCGTCCGCGAAGCTGGTCGAGACCAGTGCCGCGCAGAACATCACGGCCAAGCATTTCATAAGTCGGTTCATCATTTGCATTTTCCTCTTGGTAAGATTCCTTTCAAGGCGTGTGAGGGGCGGCGCAATCGCGCGCAGCCCCGTTTCGCGCGAGGCAACTGCAATTAGATGATGGCGACGACCTGGTCGGGGTCGACCTTGTCACCGACGGCAACCAGGATTTCCTGAACCGTGCCGTCCGCCGGAGCGGTGATGGACTGTTCCATCTTCATGGCTTCCACCACGATCAGGGTATCGCCTTTCTTGACGGCGTCGCCGACGTTCACGGCAACGTTCTTCACGGTCGCCGGCATCGGTGCCTTCACTTCCGTACCGGAGGCGGGTTTGGCTGCTGCAACAGGTGCTGCCGCAACGGGTGCCGGCATGACGTTCGTGACCATCGGCATTCCACCGGGAAGCACTTGGACCTGATAGGCTTTTCCGTTGACAAGGATGGTGTAGGCAGCAGGGGCGTTGTTACTCATTTTCGGTTGTTCCTTCGGGGTCTCTTTCTTGGTTTCTTTCTTGGTGTCGGTCACGAAACGGCATCCCATCGGACGGTCGCCCTTCAGGAAAGCCAGACCTTTGTCTTCGCAGCAGGCGATGATGAAGACATTCTCGTCGTTGACGGGGAGATTGTTGTCCTTCAGGACCTGCTCGTAGTACGGGCGGTTGAACTTCGGGTCGCGGTCGCGGATTTCACGTGCGTCTTCCGTGGTCGGCTCCAACTTCAAGACGGCAGCGGCCTTCTTGACGATTTCGGGGTCGGGGGTGGAGGGAGTGCGGCCAAAGTAACCGAGAACCATGCGGCCATAGCCGGGGGTGATGGTGCTCCAGAGCGGCTTGCCGGCCTTCTCGTCCATCGTGTTTGCGAATGCCTGCTGGAAGTAGAACTGGGAAACGGGGGTAACGGAGGTACCGAAACCACCTTTTTCGACGACTTCGCGCATGTTGCGGACGACTGCGGGGAAGAGGTCCAGGCAGTTGTTGTCGCGCATCATCTGGGTATTTGCCGTGAGGGCGCCGCCGGGCAGCGGGGAGAGAGTCACTAGCGGATTGGTGGTCTTCGCCTCGGGCGGAAGCATATACTTCGCCATGCACTTTTCGAAGGTGTCTTCGACTTTGAGAATCTTCTCGTAGTCGATATCGAGCGTGTAGTCGGTGTGCTTGAAGGCGTGCCACATGGTGAGGAGGTCGGGCTGGCTGGTACCGCCGGACATCGGGCGCATGGCAAGGTCAATGATTTCAGCGCCGCCTTCGATGGCCGCCATGTAGCAGGCGACGGCCATGTCGGCGGTATCATGGGTGTGCATTTCGATGGGGACATCCTTCATGCCGGCGGCGTCGAGCATTTCGCGGCAACGGCGGACGGCTTCGCGGATGACGGCGGGCGTGCAGGTACCGGACGCGTCCTTGAAGCAGAGGCTGTGGAAATGCATTCCGCTTTCGAGGATGTTCTTGAGGATGCTGGCATAGAACTCGGCGGAGTGGGGATAGGTATCCTTCATTCCTGGCGGGAGGGACATCATCGTGATGGTGGCCTGGTGGAAGAGTCCTGCCTTGTAGATGCATTCGCCGGAGTAGGCCATGTTGCGGATATCGTTGAGTGCGTCGAAGTTGCGGATGGTGGTCATGCCGTGCTTCTTGAACAGTTTCGCGTGCAGGTCAATCATCTCGCTGGACTGGCTCGTCAAACCGACGACGTTCACGCCACGTGCGAGGGTCTGCAGGTTGGGTTCGGGACCGACCGCCGCGCGGATTTTGTCCATGCACTCGAATCCGTCTTCGCCGCAGTAGAAGTAGGGGCTCTGGAAACGGGCACCGCCGCCCACTTCCAAATGCATAATTCCCGCTTCGACCGCCGCCTTCAAGGCCGGCAGAAAGTCATCAACTATGACACGCGCTCCGATGACAGACTGAAAACCATCGCGGAAAGACGTGTCCATGAAACGAATCTTTTTCATCTACTGCTCCTAATCAGTTCACAATGTTTCTGGTGACTCACACACAAAAAAGGGAAAATGCGACAAGTGCCGCACCAAACGGCGCGGCACTCTCGCCAAACATCAATTGTTCTGCTGATAATAATGGGCGGCGGCGGTCAGCACCGCGACCAATTCATCGGAGTCGGAATCTTCTTTTTTCGGCGCTGGCTTCTTGGCAGCCGGCTTCTTAGGCTCGGGCTCCGGCATCAAATACGCAAACTTTGCGGTGACTTTCGCGGAAATCGTCGTCAGCAGCGCCTGGATTGACAGGAACAAAAGGGTAGTCCCCATGCCTGCCACCAGCAGAATGAACGCACTTTGCATCTCTCACAACTCCAAGGTTTCGTTCTTGATTTTCCCCCGTCCAACTAAAATCGAAATTAAGTTTAATATATCAATTCTGCGCCATTTTTCCAGCCCAATCCCAAGAAAAAGTCCCCTCCCTGCAAAAAAGATTAGGCTTCAGCAGTGTTGATACTGGGGTGCCATGGAGCGAGGGCAGCCGCCCCCTTCATTGCATATTGCATGGGAGGCTTTCTTTCCAAGAGAAAACAAAAGACGGGGGCCTGCCGTCCAAAGCCCCCCTGCCTCGTTCCAGAGGAGAAACCTCGCAAGGGCGTGCCAAGAAAAGCCGTGCCACCCATCACACTTCAGAGTCCCATAGACAACGCGATTTCCTGAATCAACTCCTCCGACGCATTGGTGGTTTCCTTGATGAAGGAATGGTTACAATGCTTCTTCAGAAGACTTGTTACAACTTCTCTGACGATTTCAGCTCTTCCCTTAGCCACTCCCTCAGCGAATCCCTCTTCCTTGTACCTTTGTTTGCAATCGTCAACCGCCTTGCACATGTCGACATCCTCCATTTCATTGCTCAGTTCTATCTCAACGTCCAGGAATGCGATACAGACGTAAGCGGCATCCCTGCTCAAATGCCCGGAAGCCATCACTTCCAAGATGGGGCCACCTTCTTTTGCCACCTTGAAATAATATAGCACCTTCTTCAGTTCCTCGCAACAAAACTGTTCATATTTTTCGGCCAGGTCGTAAATGTTCAAGCAGACAAAGCCGTAATTGTAGAACAGTCCGTCGGCGATGCCGCAGCCGGGAGGCATCATTTGGTTCAGTTCACATGGTCCAGTCCGTCCGTCTTGTTCAAACTCCAGGACGATGTTGATGATGCGGTGCATGCGGCCCTCTTTTTGCAGGTCGTTGTAACGCCGGAGGTCATATCCCATAATGCGCAGCACCATGTTCCTGTCATGCTGCGATTGGTATTCCAAT
>JAFRLI010000334.1 GCA_017431255.1 Victivallales bacterium | reverse complement strand
GATTCCCCTGCTGACGGACAGGTTCTCGCTACGGCCGGTGCCGACTTTTTCTGGAAGGTCTTCTGCAACGGCAATCTCTGCATGGATGTGTTCGACAACGGCAACGGAGGTACTCCCATTACCGCCAAGGACACGCCATTCGTCATCCCTGTCCACGCAGGCAAAAACACCATCGCCTTCTTTGTCAAAAGCGGTAGGTTTGGCTGGACTGCCGCCATTGATTTCCCCGAACCTATCCCGCAAAACCGGAATCGTCTTTCACGACGCGAGCAAATCCTCAACGCCTTTCCGCACGTTCTTGAACTGCGTCATGGTCCCTGGCTCACGCACGCACGAAATGGCGAGGTGGCCGTGCGCTTCATGACGCAATCGCCGCTGGCGGTCGCGGTCGAATACGCACCTGTCGGTACGGAACAATGGACACGCAACTATGAACTTTGGAACGGGCACTACCGTCGTGACACGGAATACCACGCAGTCGTGCTGGATGGTCTTCTGCCTGCCACGGAATACCAGTTCCGCATCCTCCTCTTCCCCGAAGACGAAACCGATGGAGGCAAACTGCCCTTGCCGCTCAAGAAAGGGCACGTCCTCCCAACGCTCTACACGTTCCGTTCCGCCCCCGCGCCCGACGCAGGCTTCCGTTTCTACTCCATGAGCGATACCCATTTGCCATGTCCATCCAAATTGGCAATGCTCCAGACGTTTGACAAATCCTACAACTTCGACAAGGCCGACTTTTTTGCACATATCGGCGACGCCGCTTCCACCTATGACTTCTTCGACAATGAACTCCTGGAAGGCTTTGCCAATTACTTCAACAAGAACAACCGCCTGCAGCCCATCTGCTTCGCCCACGGGAATCACGAGTTTGCCGGGCGCGAAGCCTATCTCTGGAATCTTTGCTTCAGCGACCCCAAGACAGGTCTGAGTTACTACGCCTTCCGATACGGCATGGCGTTCTTCGTTGTTCTCGACTACTGGACCGAACGGGACACCGACACCCCGCCTTCCAACCGGCAGCAGCATTTTCGTTCGCAGGAAGAGTGGGCTTTGGCTGTCCTTCAATCCGAAGAATGCAAAACCGCCACCTATCGTATTATTTTGAACCATTTCCCCGCGCAAGAACCGTCTACTTATGAAACCTGTCTCCTTTGCGCAAAGTTCTTCAAAAAACTTTTTGACACCGTTCCGTTCCACCTCGTTCTTTGCGGCCATACCCACAGATACAACCACCAGGTTATCAACGGTGTCAATGTCGTCACCCATGGTGGTGGGGAACGCGCACATCACCTCTCTCTCACCCAGGTCGAACTCACGCCGGAAGTGATGCATGTCAGTTGTGGAAGATTTGATGGCATCGTTTTCGAAAAGTTTGACGTAAAACCTCGTTAGGTTTTTGAGCAGATAGAAAACACAATCACGGTCCCTCACGAAAACCAAAGGATAAAGAAGATGCAATCGAAGTTGTTTTTGGCATTGTTGGTGAGTTCGATTTCGGCATTTGCGGCGGGCAGTGTCGCGCGTTTTGACGTGGTGAACGGGCAGAACGACACGGCCAAGGTCCGCTTGTCGCCCGTTGCAACTGAAACGGTGAAAGCCTCGTATCCGAATTGGGTGGCGGACGAGGAGGAACGTGTCCTTCGTGTGACGTACCAGGATCCAGACCAACTCTCTTCCACGGAGTGGAAAACCTTTGTGTTTTCCTTCAAGGCGGAAGGGAGCGGCACCGTGTATTTTCAAATCGGGAGCGGATACGCGAAGGAAGTCGAGAAACGCGGCTGGGCGTATGCGCGGAACATCAAGGTGAACGGGGACTCCTGGAAGCAGAATGGCGACCTGAAAAAGAGTTACATCAACAAGAAAACCAAACTGGAAACTCCTGCGGGATTCAACTTCATCCGCAAGCCGATTTATGTGAAGAATGCTGGGGACGAAAAGCCCGCCATGCAGGTGAACTTTGACAACCGCATCTCCTTCGGAATCCCCGTTGAAGAAGGGAAGACCTACGAGATTTCCGTGGACATGATGGCCGCCCCAACCCCATAACGGAGCCTACCAGGGGCAAAGAAGGCAAAGGACAAAAAGGACGGAAAGGAATGGCACTTGGATGCCGCCTTTCCGTCCTTTTTGTCCTTTTCGTTGCCTACGGGATGTCTTCGTGCCTCAGGAGGCAGTCCTGGAGGAGGCTCTAGACCTTGTCGGAGGGGAGAATGTCGAAGGAATCGAAGATGGTACCATCTTCCTTGCCAGAGCGGATGTGGATGGCTTCCGGGGTGACGTCGACCTGAGTGATGTTGACTTCTTTGGCGCGTTCCCCGCCGTCGAGGGTAAGGATGTCGACGCCATGGAGGTTTTGATGGAGGTATTTGTGGAGGTGTCCGCCGAGGACGAGGTGGAATGGGATGGTGTCGAAGAGGGTTTGGAAGAAGTTTGCGCAGATGACGCAGGTTTGTTCCCGGGAGGGGTTCTGCGGCGGGCAATGGTTTAGCGCGATGCGGTAGGTGGCGGTTTTGCATTCTTCGGATTGGATGACGGCGCGTGCCCAGTCTTCCTGGGAGATGAAGTGCTGCTTGCGGTTGGAGGGCGGGGTGTCGATTTCCCGTCCAGTCCAGTAGTCGAAGACGAGGAAGAATGCGATGCCGTAGCGGAACGCGCAGTAACTCAGTCCAGTCTTGGGATCGCTGAAGCAGAGGTTCCAGAGGTGTCCTTCGCGGCCGGAGTATTCATGGTTTCCGTGGACGAGACAGATGGGCTGTAGGCGGTTGTCCTTGTTGAAGAAGTCGGTGAAACCGCCGAGAAGTTCGTCGTCGAAGTATTCGAGGGAGGAGGAGGAATCGCCGAGATGTGCGAAAAAGTCGGCGGAGGCGAGATGGTAGGAGTGGTCATACTGCTGGAGCATGGCCTTTCGGGAGGCGTTGGGGAGATGCGTGTCGCTCATGACGAAGAAGCGGAATCCAGCGTCGGGAGCGGGGGCGGAGCGGAAGGTGTAGAGGTCTGGGATGACGTGTGCCTTCTGGAGTGGTTCTGGGAGGTGTCCGTCCTTGGATTCGTCTTCAGGGAAGAGGAGGATGCGGAACTGGTAGTCAGTAGCGGGGAGAAGTTTGTCCAGGATGACCGCATGGTATTCGGTGTCCCAGCGGTAGTATCCGTTCCAGATTTCGTAGCGGCGTTCCCAATCTTCCGTTCCGACGGGCGCGTATTCGACCGCGACCGCAATCGGCGACGGTGTCGTGAAACGGACGGCGACTTCGCCGTTGCGGGCGTGCGTGAGCCAGGGACCGTATCGAAGTTCGGGAACGGGCGGGAAGGCGTTGAGGAACTCTCTTCTGCGAGAGAAACGACGCAGGTTTTGCGGGAGGAGTTCCGGGAAGGCGATGGCGGCAGCCCAGCCACACATGCCGCATTTGACGAAGAACGCAAGGGTGTTCTTGCCGGCGTGGACGGGGAAGGAGAAAACCTTGTCCGTTGCGGTAACGGGAGTGCCGCCATTTCCGTGCTCGAGAAGGTCGAAGCAAGGGACGCCATTGCAGTAGATTGCCCAGAAGAAGTCGGCGCCGCCTGTGGCGAGGACCTTGCCGTCGGTGGGTGCGTTCACCTCGGCGAGAAGGACGGCGTGCTTCCCTTGGAGGATTTTCTTTCCGCGCTTGTCGAGGGACCATTCGGAATCGCTCAAATGTGTTATTTCGACGAGGTTTACATAGCCTTCCTCATTGAGGGAAATGGGCATGGCGCCGGAGGCGGCATCCGAGATGGATTTTGAGGAGAGTTCGCAGGCGCGTTCGGGAGTCACGGAGGAATCCGCCAGAAGGAACCATTGTTGGGGCAAGGAGATTGTTACGAAGTCAGGATTCATAGTGGGAGGATCCATTGCGATTTTCGCAGTTTGGGGTGAAAGGAAGGAAAAGGACGGAATTTAGAAGAGGAAATCTTGGGGAAGGGTTTTCCCCGCGTATGGGAAGTAGGTTTGGGTGCGGTGTTCGGAGCAGAAGCGGGTGAAGAGGCAGTCGAGTTTGGTGTGGTAGCAGTCTTCGATGATGCAGGGGACGCGGAAGCCCTCGTCGGTCCGAACGACGGGTTGTTCGGTCTGAATGGTCAGTGCCTCGACGTTGCCATTGTTCAAGGGATTGCGGGATTGTTCGACGGCATAGACCAGAGGACCGCAAATCAAAGCGGCACGTTCGATTTGGGCATTGAGACCTTCCACGAAACAGGGAACCATCGGGAGTTTGAGCTGGACGGGGACCGTGCCAGCCCAGACGCGATGGACGGCAGCCCAGCCAGGTCCCGCCTTCACGGGAACCGTCTCCCCGTCAACCACGAGGCTGGGGGATTGGCACCAGATCGGGATTCGGAGAAGCAAATCAAACTCCTGACCGTTGCCTTCGATTTCCAGAGAGACGTTTCCGTCCTGTGGATACGCAGTATGCATCTGGATGCGGAGACCATCCTGGTTCAGGGTGGCTTCATGGTAGAGGTTGACGGCGACGGCGTTGTCTGCCTTGAGGAAGATGCTGTCTGGCAATTCGAACATCATGCGGCGCAGGTTGTTCGGGCAGCAGTACGTGTCATGGGCATACCATTCGCCAGGTTCATTGAAGGGGGTGAAGTACCGCTGGTGGAGACCGTCTTCGGACTGTGCGGCAAAGAAAGCGTTGTAGAGGATGCGCTCGAAGGCGTCGGAAAGCAGTGGTTCATCGGTGAACTCGCTGAGTTTGGCGAGAAGACGGAGCCAGTAGGCGGAGACGCAGGTTTCGCCCCATTGTCCCAGTCCCACCTGGGATTTGGTCCAGAACTCGCCCCATTTGATGCCGCCAGTGCAGGTGCCGGAGATGGAGGCGTATCCTCCGAAGAGACGACGCAGGGCCTCTTTGGAGGGTTCCAGCAGTTCCATTTCGTGGAACTCCTGTGCATACTGCGCCTGTGCCAGTGCGCGGGCAAGCCAGGTATAGACATGCTGGGTGGTATTGACGATGATGATGTGGTCGTACTCCTCCATCGTGGCGTGGATGTGGAGACCTTGTTCCAGATAGTCGAGGATGGTCTGGTCTCCCGTGAGTTTCCAGAGCATGAAGAAGGCTGTTTCGAGGCCGAGGTTGATGGTGGTTTTATGGGAGATGAGGTAGTTGGTGAGTTTCCGAGCGCCATCGAGGGAGTTTTGGCGATGGAAATAGGTGTAGTCCAGAACGAGTGCTTGGAGGAGGTATGCCTGGTCGTGGTTTTCCCAGAGGCCAGCCTTGTCGGCAAAGATGGTGATGCGACCGTCAGGTGTTTGGGTGGCCAGGAGTTCGTCGATGTGTTTCTCTTTGAACAGGCGCATTTCCTCCCCGCCAATGCCGTGCATGCAGGCTTTTACGACGGCGTCCAGGAGCAACCCGTAGCCCGTGAAGCCGCCTGGTACGGTGGGATGTTCCAGGCGATGCGCATAGTGCTTCGCAAAACTGTCTTCCACATCCGTGTGGTGGAGGATTTTGTTGACCGTCAAGTCCAGGTGGTGTCCGATTTCTCCTCCGACGGTGACAGAGCCAGCCGGGAAATGAGAAAAGCGGTACTTGGGAGCGCGTGTCAGGAAGGCAGGTTGTTGGTGCAACATAGGTTAGATTCCCAGATGTTCGCGGATGAAGGTTGCTCCGGACCAGAAAACGGCGAGTTCGTGACCGAGGTCAGGGAAGGCCCAGAAGGTCTTTTGCTTGCCGGCATATGCGTTGTAAGTTGCATAGATGGAGGAAGGTACGGCGGCCCCATCGGAGTAGCCGCTCGTGAAAACGACGGGGGCAACGGAGTGACGGGCGAAGCTCGTCCCGTCAAACAGCCGCAGGATGCGGGTGCGCGGGGTGTCGCCAGAGTTTTTTTGGATGGAGCCTGGCCAGGAAGGGGTGCGTCCTTGCAGGGCACCCGCGACATTGCATTGCGCGGGGGCCTCGATTTGCGCATAGGTGACATCGTGGTCAAACGCGGTTGCGACGAGGGACTGCCAGCCGCCCTGGCTGCCGCCGTGGACGACGAGGTGCTTGTGGTCCCATTCCGGGCGCGACTTGAGGTATTCCAGTGCGCGGAGGACACGGAGGGCCATGCCGTCGAACGGACTGTCCAACGGGTTTTCGGGGGCAATTTGAGGGTATCCTGCGTAGGTCTTTTTGAATTGCGCGAGTTCCTCTGCGGTGGTTTCCCAAGGGATGGCGAGGGCGCTGATGTTGAACGCAAGTGCGCCAAGTTTTGCCCAGGGGAGGGGAGGGAAGGGCGGTCGGATTCCCGCACCGTGCAGGAACAGATATGCAGGCAGGCTGCCTGGCGTTGCGTTCGAAGGCAGGCTCAACAGCCCTTCCACGGGATGCGGTCCCGCACAGGTGACGCTCACCGAATAGGTCTCCGTTCCAGGATATTCGGATTCTTCCGCAGGATGGACACGGTTGTATTTTTTGACCTCCAATGGGGTGCCGTGAAGTGCCTGAATACGTCCGTTCCAGTATTCTGCGAACCCTTCCACTTCGGGGGCCGGTTCGATCTGTGCGGCATCCACGGCTGCACCATAGGCGCGGGAAGCCCCCTTAGCTTCTGCCATCAGGCGAAGGAAGCCTGGTTTCTCCAGCGAGGTCTCCACGCGAAGACCTTCTTTCGTGGTGACGGCCTCCCAGGTTTCGTTATCATGAAAATCACGCGTGAGCGTCAATTTGACCGGTTCGCCCGCGAGAATGCAGTCATCTTCAAACAACTTTGCTGTGAACACCACCTTTTCGTTGACGGCGACATCGTGCTTGTTCACGTTAAACTCCCAGCGGCGACGCGGCTGCGGGGCGTCAAAGTCAATGTACCATTCAGGGCAAAGCTGGTTCCAGTCGGGAGAACGGTCAACTCTTTGAAAAATGCTCATGGAATAAACTCCTGGATTGCGATGGAAACGGAGGAAAAAAATTATCTCTAATATATGCCTGATTGCAGGTAATTCCAACGAGATTGCAGGAAAGAAGGTTGAAAAGCAAGGTGTTGCCTGTATATTTTTTTTGAAATACAAGTGGATGGGAACAAAGCCGGTGGTGCTGTGATTGTTTGTGACTGGAGTTTTCGAATGAAAAAAGCTGTGCTGTTTGTATTGTTGGCGTGTGTATTTTGCGGGGGTGTGTTTGGGTTGCCCAATTGGTTGGAGGTCACTCCCGATGGAAGATTGCTCGTGAACGGGATGACGTTTGAGTTGACGCAGTTTCGTCCTGGCTGGCATGGCAGCATTACGCAGAAAGGTGGGGTGCAGGGACGTGGCACCTGTGAAAAAGGCTGCTTTCGTCTCAACGGAAAGTTTTTGGGAACGGGGGAGTTTCAGATGCGGGTTCTAGCACCTCTATCACTTCTAGCCTCTCTAGCCCCTCTAGCACGTCTTTTCCTTTCGGGAGCGGAGGAAAATCCCTGTTGTTGGTTTGTTTTTTTCGGTACAGGAAGTACGTTATAGTAGTATTTTTCACCCATCATGAATGGAGAATGGACGATGTCAGTTTTGCTCAAGAATGCCCATGTGATTTCGCCAGATGTAGATATCACGGAGGCTGCGGTCTATGTGGAAGGCACTCAAATCCAATCGGTCATCCGGAAAGGAGAGGCTTTGCCGAAGGCGGAACAGGAGTACGATGCATGCGGCAACTATGTGATGCCAGGTTTTTTGGACGCGCATTTCCATGGCGGGATGGGCTACGAGACGACGACCCCGAAGCCAGAGGCGATGGGAATCATTGCGGAGGCGAAACTGAAGGAAGGGGTAACCTCGATGTGCCCCACCACGCTGACGCTTTCGCAGGAGATGCTGGTGGAGAGCCTAAGTTACATGGAGGCGTACAAGCGCAGGCAGGCGTTCGCGAAGATTGTCGGCATTCACTTGGAAGGACCCTATATCAATCCCGAATGCCTGGGTGCGCAGAATCCCGCGTTCGTGCGTCCGCCAAACATTGCGGAAGTGAAGGCACTGAACGCCATTTCGAAGGTGGCACTGATTACCTACGCGCCTGAAATGCCTGGGGCAGACGCATTTACAAAGGAACTGCTTGCAGCAGGGATTTGCCCCATCGCCGGACATACCAGCGCCACCTACGCGCAATTCCAGGCCTGCCACAAGAACGGTCTGGCGCGTCTCACCCATTTCTGCAACCAAATGACCAAACTCCACCACCGCGAAATCGGAATGGTCGGCGCGGGACTCCTCGAACCTGATGTCGCTATCGAAATGATTTGCGATAAAATCCACCTCGCTCCCGACATGATTCGCCTCTGCTTCCAGGTCAAAAACATTGACAAAATCCTTCTCATCACGGACTGCATGGAGGCCACGGGACTGCCCGACGGCGACTATCAACTCGGCGGTCTGGCGGTGGTGGTCAAGGACGGCGCGGCGCGCCTGAAGTCCAACAATGCACTGGCGGGAAGCACGTTGCAGATGAATCGTGCATTGCAGAATGTCTTTGAGGTGACGGGGCTCCCGCTGAAGGAACTTGTCAAGACGACTTCATGGAATCAGGCGCGCAACCTGGGCTTGTCCGGCATCGGCAAGGTCGAGGCTGGCTACACGGCGGATCTCACGGTGTTGGATGCAAACTTCCACGTGCAAGCCACTTTCGTGGACGGAGCCCTCAAGTTCCAACGCTGACCCCTTTCCCGATGTCTTTTACGCTGGACCAACTCACTTCCGAAACTCGCCTGCGAGACCTCTCGTTGGACGAGTTGCGCGAACTTGCTGCCGATATTCGACGCGAAATCCTCGAGACTGTCGCCCGGCAAGGCGGGCACCTCGCCTCCAATCTCGGAACGGTCGAGTTGGAACTGGCACTGCACACCGTGTTTGACTTCCACAAGGACCGCCTCTTCTTTGACACAGGGCACCAGTGCTACACTCACAAGCTCTTGACGGGGCGGCGGCAGACCTTCCAAAAACTCCGTGCGACGGATGGCTGCTCGGGCTTCCCCGTGCGTGCCGAAAGCAGCGAAGATGCGTTCGGTGCAGGACATTCCGGCACGGCGATTTCCGCCGCCCTGGGGTATGCAAGCGCACTGGATCGCCAGGGGGACGACGGTCATGTCATCGCATTGGTGGGAGATGGTGCCCTGGGTTGCGGCAGTTCGCTCGAAGGGCTGAACAACTTGTCCGTGACCACGAAGCGTTTCCTGTTGATTCTGAATGACAACAAGATGTCCATCGCGCCGAATGTCGGTGCGATTTCGCGTTTTCTGAACCACGTAATTTCGGCGCGTAGTTACAACTTCATCAAGGGTGCATGTTCGGATTTCATTCGAGGCATTCCGCTGGTGGGGCCGCATTTGCGTGAGTTTGCGACGCGCCTGGACCTTGCTGTGAAGTCCCTTTTCCTGCGTGGACGGATGTTCTCCGACCTTGGACTGCGCTACATCGGTCCCGTGGATGGGCACGATCTGGATTCCCTCATCACCATCCTCAACCGCCTCAAAAACTTGCGTGGTCCCATCCTGCTTCACACCTTCACCACCAAGGGACGAGGCTATCCACTCGCGGAACAAAACCCGTCCTTCTTCCACGGAACTGGTCCGTTCGACCTAGCAACGGGCAAATCCACCAAGGCCTCCCCCGCCGTCACGTTCTCGCAAACCTTCGGCGATATCGTCTGTGAGGCACGCCAGAAGGATTCCCGCATTCTTGCCATCACGGCGGGCATGGTGGATGGCACAGGTCTCAAGCGTTTCGCCAAGGAATATCCCGAGGGATTTTTCGATGTCGGCATCGCGGAAGGACACGGTTCGTGCTTTGCGGCGGGATTGGCTGCGGCGGGGATGCGTCCCGTGGTCGCAATCTACGCCAGTTTCATCCAACGCGCGTTTGACTATGTCTTCCACGATGCATGCCTCCAGAACCTCCCCGTCGTCTTTTGTCTCGACCGGGCTGGCGCAGGGGTGGACGGTCCAACCCACCACGGGATTCTCGATTTCGCCTTCTGGCAGGCACTCCCGAATCTTGCCGTCTTGCAGCCGTCCGACGCCGAGGAATTGCGTCAAATGTTCCAACTGGCACTTCAGCGCGAACATCCCGTTGTGCTTCGCTATCCGGCGGGGGACGCGTCGAATGTGGTACCGAATCATGCGCCGTTGGAGTGGGGGAAGGCGGAGGTGCTTCGGGAAGGCACTCGTGTGGCGTTGTGGGCGGTGGGGCGCGAATGCGTGACCGCATGCAAGGTGGCGGATTGCCTGGCAGATGCAGGCATTTCCGTGACCGTTGTGAATGCACGGTTTACGCGTCCATTTGACGAGGCGTTGATGCGTCGTCAAGCCTCTTCTGGAATGTTGCTGGTAACGTTGGAGGACCATGTTGTGGACGGTGGTTTTGGAGCATTCGCGTCGGCGCAATTGTCGTTGCCGATCTTGAAGTTTGGCTGGCGGGAACTGCCTTCCTGGGGAAGTGTGGCGGCCAGTCGTGAAAAGCAGGGCCTGCTCCCCGAGCAGATTGCCCATTCCATCCAGGAGGCTCTCCATGGCTGACACAGAGCCGGTAATTGATCAAAATCAGCCAGGTCTCCCGCCGGGCGCACTTCTCAAAAGTTCCAATGCCGCCATCCCTGGAGGCGTGACGGTCACACGGATTGGACAGGATTCCACCTCCGAGCAGACCTTCCACACCGCAAAGGACGCCATCGAGTTTGCCCGTGAGCACAAGGAGGACCTGCTTTGGGTGGATATCGCCGGCCTGGGCGACCTTGACATGCTGGGTGCCATCGCGAAGGAGTTCCATCTGCACCCGCTTGCCGTCGAGGATTCCGTCAATATTTCGGAACGTGCGAAGATTGAGAACTACGGGGACATGCTGTTCGTGGCATTGAAACTCCCGCATGCGACGGAACGTGGCATCCGCCCCGAGCAAATCAGCCTCTTCCTCCTCTCCAACACCATCGTTTCCTTCCAGGAAATGCGAGGGGACTCCCTGGGTGCCGTTCGCATGCGCATCCAAAACGGCAGCGAGTTTTTCCAGACCCGCGGCGCCGACTATCTTCTATCGACGATGATTGACGATATTGTGGACAACTGCTTCCCTTGCTTGAATGCGCTCGCAGAGCGTGAGGAAAGCCTGGAAGACCAAGTCACCACTCGCGCGGAACGACCTTCCATCGTCAACGACTTTTTCAAATTGCAACGCGACCTTCGCGACGCGCGGCGCGCCATCTGGCCAATGCGGGATGCCCTGAGTTCCCTCTGCCGAGACCAGTTCCCCAACATCTCACCGGACACCAGACCATTCTTCCGCGACGCTCTCGACCATATCATCCAGATTATGGAAACCCTTGACAACGAACGCGAAGCAGTCAATGGACTGATTGAAATGCACAGCAGCATCCTTTCCAACCGCATGAATGAAATCATGAAGGTGCTGACCGTTATTTCCACCATTTTCATCCCCTTGACGTTCATCACCAGTCTTTACGGCATGAATTTCCAGTTCATGCCTGAACTCAAGAGTCCCCTCGGATACCCCGTCTGTCTTTGCGTCATGCTCTTGCTTGCATTTACGCTCTTCCAGACCTTTCGGCGCCTCGGCTGGATTGGAACCCCTTCGGAAGATTCCCCGAAAACCAAACGGAAATCCGCCATCAGCAATGTCCAGGTTCCCGCGCGCAACGGCGGAACCCAACAAGACCTCCTCGCTCTATCCGAATACCTCCGCCTCCATAAAAAAACGCATCTTCCACTCCCCCATCGGAATCCCAGAAGAAAGTAACGACGGCGTCTCGCCGATGGCTCCCCCTGCCATCTCCCAGATTCACAAGAAAAAAATGTCTTGAAGGATTGCAAAAGGGGAAACTTTGCTCTATATTAGGAGGCAATTGCAAAACTACCGGCCAACCGGCAAAACGCCGCCAGCGAGGGCGAAGAGCGAACGCGAAGTGTGGTGACCACGCTGAGGTTGAGCGAGGAAGCCATCGCGCCGCGCCGTGAAGGCGGTTGGGATGAGAGTTTTGCAATTGCCTCTTAGGTATTCATTGTAAAATACGCGATGCCGCCCGGTGTCGTGAGACAAAAATGAGGGTTTCCCTCGAATCAGTTAAGGAGTGAAAAGATGTTGAAGAAATTGTTGTCTGGTTGTGTTTGTGCTGTGTTGTCGGCAGTGATGTTGACGAGTTGCGGCCGGAAGGCGGGAGACGTGGCGTCCATCAAGAAGCATGGGAATCTGGTTGTGTATACCAGTCCTGATTTTCCGCCTTATGAGTTCATTGGGGAAGAAGGGAAAGCCATTGGCTGTGAAATCGCCATTTTGGAGAAAGTTGCGTCGAAATTGGGTGTGAAATTGGAAGTGAAACCTGCGCAGTTTGATTCCATCATTATGGCGATTGCCAGCGGCAAGGCGGATCTGGGAGCCTCGGGGTTCACCATCACGGACGAGCGCAAGCAGCAGGTGGACTTCACCGTTCCGTTCGACCGTTCTTATCAGTATCTTATCCTCCGCGAAGAGGATAACTACAAGTATCTTGAAGACCTTGCCGGGAAGGCCATCGGAGGTCAGGTCGGCAACACGGGTATGCTGCTGGTGGAAGACGCCATCAACAAGGGTGAACTCAAGGACACCAAGGCAGAACTCAAGCAGTTCAAGACCGCTTCGGACGCCGTTCTCGAACTCAAGAACAAGAAACTTGACGCGGTTGTCGTCGACAAGTTGGTTGCGATTGAGTTGAGCAAGCAGAACGAAGGCACCAAGGCGGTGCAGTTGCTCTTCAAGACGGCCGAACCCGAGCATGAGGACTTCGGGATGATTGTCAAGAAAGGCAATGCGGAATTGCTGCAGCTCTTGAATGCCACCATCACCGAGATGAAAGAATCTGGCGAACTGGAAGTGAACCTGCTGAAGTACAGCGAGATTGCACGGAAACTTCAGGACAAATAGCGCACGACTAGGGTACTCTTCGGAGAATGGTTTCATGGGTACTCTTGGGAGCACGATTCCTTAGGGAACTTCCCAAGAGTACCTTCCGAGTCGTGCCCTTAAGAGTATTGTTTCGTTTTAGGGATTTGAGATGTCTTTGTATTCACAGTTGATGACGGATTACAAGCACGCCGTCGAGATGACATTTGTTGCGGACGCGCGCTACAAGATGTTCTTGTCGGGTCTAGGTGTCACCTTGGAGATCACGGTAGGTGCGTTGTTGCTGGGTGTCCTGATTGGGACGACTGTGGCAATCCTGCGCGTATACCACCACCAGACAGGACGCATGAAGTTCCTCAATTTCCTGATGAATTGTTATTTGACCATCTTCCGTGGCACGCCCGTTGTGGTGCAGTTGATGATTTGGTATTTTGTGGTATTCATGAGTTTGAACAACCCGATTCTGGTGGCGATTGTCGCATTTGGCGTGAATTCAGGAGCGTATGTTGCGGAGATTGCGCGTGCTGGCATCATGGCGGTGGACATCGGGCAGACGGAAGCGGGGCGTTCGCTGGGATTGAGTGCGTGGCAGACCATGCGTTTCATCGTGTTGCCGCAGGCATTCAAGAATGTACTGCCTGCCTTGAGCAACGAACTCATTTCGTTGCTCAAGGAAACCTCCGTCGTGGGGTATATTGCCGTTGTGGATTTGACGAAGGCCGCGGACTTGGTGCGCGCGCGCACGTTCCAGGCGTTCATGCCGTTGTTGTTCGTGGCGGTGACTTACCTGCTCATGGTCCTGATCTTGACGCAGTTCCAGCGGTTGCTGGAGGCGCGTCTGCGGGAAAGCGACCGTCGTCTGGCGAAATAGAGGAGGGACAACGATGGAGAAGACGACTCAAGCAATGATCGAGGTGCAGGAACTCCACAAGAGTTTCGGGGAGCACGAGGTGCTTTCGGGGATTACGGAGACAATCCAAAAAGGCGAGAAGGTCGTGGTCATAGGTCCTTCCGGCTCTGGCAAAAGCACCTTCCTGCGGTGTCTCAACCTGTTGGAGACACCCACCAGCGGGCGAATCTTCGTGAATGGCGTGGAGATCACGCGCAAAGGTTGCAAAGTGGACCTGTTGCGTCAGAAGATGGGAATGGTGTTCCAGCACTTCAACCTGTTTCCGCACAAGACCATCTTGGAGAACATTACGCTGGCACCTGTTCAACTCAAACTGATGTCCCGCAAGGACGCCGTGGACAAGGCCATGTCCCTGCTGACGCGTATCGGTCTGGCCGACCGTGCCGCGTCCTATCCCAGCATGCTTTCAGGCGGTCAGAAACAGCGTGTCGCCATCGTGCGCGCCCTTGCGATGAATCCCGAAGTGATGCTGTTTGACGAACCGACCTCCGCCCTGGACCCCGAAATGGTCGGGGAGGTCCTCAGCCTGATGAAAGACCTTGCCGACGCCGGAATGACGATGATTGTCGTCACGCACGAAATGGGCTTTGCCCGTGAGGTCGCCAACCGCGTCCTGTTTATGGATGGCGGCAAGATTTTGGAACAAAACACCCCAAAGGAATTCTTTGCGAATCCGCAGCATCCCCGGTTGCATGACTTCCTCGCAAAGGTTCTCTAAAGTGGTAATTGCAATATTACCGTCCAACCGCCAAAACGCCGCAAGCGAGGAAGCCATCGCACCGCGACGGTTGGGATGAGAGTTTTGCAATTCCCTCTCATTTAGGATTGCATGCGACGCATCGTGAAATATGCGGCCCGCTACAAATGGTGGGCGATGCTAGCCCCGACCTGCATGGCGGTCGAGGTTGCGATGGATTTGTTGCAACCCCGCTTCATGGCGCAAATCGTGGATGATGGAGTCGCTCACGGCGACTTGCCTCTCATCGGGACCCTTTGTGTCAAGATGCTTTTGACATCGTTGCTGGCGGTTCTGGGGGGTGTCGGCTGCACGCTGTTTGCGAGCGTGGCGGGGCAGAGTTTCGGGGCAGATTTGCGGGAAGGGGTGTTTGCACACCTGCTGGGACTGTCCTTTGCGGAGGCGGACCGTTTTCGCACGGAGTCGTTGGTGACTCGCCTGACGCAGGATGTGAACAATGTCCAGGGATTTTTCCAAATGTTCCTGCACATGATTGTTCGGCAGCCACTGATGGTGATTGGGGGATGCGTGATGGCACTTTCGATTCATCCCAAGATGGGAGGAATCCTGGTGGTATTGATGCCGCTGGTGTTGTTTATGGCATTTACGGGGTTTCGCCTGATTCGTCCCTTGTTCGGGAAAATCCAGCGTTGTCTGGACACGTTGAACGGGGTTCTTCGGGAGGGATTGTCTGGCATTCGTGTGGTGAAGGCATTCCAGCGGAGTGCGTATGAAGAGGCGCGTTTTCGGGAGGCAAACGAGGATTTGGCGGCGAGAAATGTGCAGGTGGCTGTGTTGTTTTCGACGCTGATGCCGTTCACCTTCTTCTGCATGAACTTGGGAATCGTGGCGGTGCTTTGGCTGGGCGGACGCGAGTTCGTGGCGGGGCATTTGGAGGTTGGCGGGGTGATGGCGATGGTCAACTACCTCACGCAGATTCTATTCTCCTTCATGGGCGTCGCTTTCATTCTCAATGACTTTGCGAGGGCAAAGGCTTCTGCCGACCGCATCCGCGAGGTTCTGGACGCCACCAGTTCCGTCCCGGATTTGGGCACCGATACGACGACTTCAACCATTCCTGGCGTAGATTTGGAGTTCCGCGATGTCGTTTTCCAGTATCCCGGCGCGGCTGGCGACCCCATTTTGCAAGGCGTCAGTTTCCACTTGCGCCCCGGCAAGACCCTGGCTATCCTGGGTGCGACTGGTTCTGGCAAAAGCACCATCGTGCATCTCATCCCGCGATTCCACGATTGTACGAAAGGAAGCATCCTCTTGGATGGCAAGGATGTCCGTTCCTATCCCTTGGCCACGCTTCGCGAAGACATTGCCATCGTCCTTCAGGACGCCGTCCTTTTCAGCGGAACCCTTCGCGAAAACATCCGCTGGGGAAAACTCGACGCCACTGAGGACGAAATCCGCGAGGCCGCTGACATTGCGCAGGCCACCGTGTTCATCTCCCGCTTCCAGGATGGTCTTGATACCATTGTCGGACAGCGCGGTCTTAATCTATCGGGCGGCCAAAAGCAACGCGTCTCCATTGCCCGCGCACTCGTCCGCAAGCCACGCCTCCTCATTCTGGACGACTGCGCCTCCGCTCTGGACGCCGCCACCGAGGCACGCCTGAGACATGCCATCGCGGAACGCATGGCGGGCACCAGCATCCTTCTCGTCGCTCAACGAATCTCCTCCGTCCGCGAGGCAGACGCCATCTTGGTCCTTGCCGACGGAAAGGTCGCAGGAATCGGTACGCACGAAGAACTTCTTTCTGGATGCCAGGTGTATCGGGAAATCGTGGCTTCGCAGACGGGAAATGACCGCGTGGGAGGGAATGACTGATGGGACGCCTGGCAAAATCGCTGCAATTGCACCTGCCTCAGCGGTATCGCCGCCTGATGGAGGCATATCGTCCCGGCAGCAAGGAGGCTCGCCTGGCAAATGCGGGGCGTGCAAATGCCGCAGCCCATCATGGACCTGGCGGAAGGATGTCCGCGCCCTTGCAGCGTGCGGGTTCGCCGTGGCAGAGTTTCCTGCGCGTGGTAGCGGTTGCGGGAGAGCACCGGATGTGGATTGCATTGGTGTTTGCGCTGGTATCGTTCGGGGCGGTTCTGTCGGTGGTTCAGCCAGTGTTCATCCGTCGTGCCGTGGACTGCATTGCGAACGGTGCGAAGACAGGGGAGGGGCTTCCGGGTGGACTGCTTCGGGAACTGAGTTTCCTGGTAGTGTGCTACGCGCTGGGGGCGTTGCTGTCGTTTTTGCAGGGATGGCTTGGGTCGCGTCTGGCTCAAAGCGTCCTGATGGCGCTGCGCAATCGCCTGTGCCGGCATCTGCTTCAATTGCCGTTGTCGTATCTGGACCGAATGACGACAGGGGAGATTTTGAGCCGTGCGACAAACGATGTCGAGTTGGTCTCGAATATGCTTTCGCGTGGATTGGTGCAGTTTTTCGGGAATGCGCTGATGATGGTTTGCGCGGTTGGTGCGATGCTTTGGTTAAGCCCGATGTTGACGTTGGTCACGCTATTGGTCATCCCGCTTTGCGTCCTGGTTTCCCGCGTAATGGCGCGGAACATTCGCGCGTGCTTCCTGTCGCAGCAGACGATCCTGGGGTTGCTGAACAGTCACATTGAGGAGACCGCATCCTCATTGCGAGTTGTAAAGGCTTTCAATCATGAAGCTTCTGCATTGGAAGACTTTCGTGCCCTGAACCAGGAGATGCGTCGCGTCGGGATTTTGGCACGTGCGATGGGTGGCTGTGTGGGACCGATGATGAACCTGATGAGCAACTTGGGGTATGCGGTGCTGGTGGGTGTCGGCGGGTGGCTGGCGAGTCGGGGAAGCATCACGGTTGGCGTCATTGCGGCGTTCATTCAGTATTCGCGGCATTTTATGCGGCCGGCGATGGACATCGCGAACCAGTACAACGACATTCAGTCCGCTCTGGCCGGTGCGGAACGTGTGTTTGAGGTACTGGAACAACCGCCAGAAGAGGACGCTGGCAAAACGTGCCTGCCACGTCCCGTCCGTGGAGAACTGGACTTCGAGAACATCGACTTCCAATACAAGGAAGGGGAGCCGGTCCTGCACGGCTTTACGCTGCATGTCGCACCAGGGCGCAAGGTCGCACTGGTCGGAACGACGGGTTCCGGAAAGACCACGATCGTCAGCCTCCTCATGCGATTCTACGAGGTCGCCCACGGGAAAATCCGTCTGGACGGTGTGCCGCTGCGGGACATTCCACGCGCCGATCTGCGGACCTCCATCGCCATGGTCCTCCAGGACACCTGGCTCTTTTCGGGAACCGTCCGAGAAAACATTCGATATGGACGATTGGAGGCGACGGACGAGCAGGTCGAAGCCGCCGCGCGGACCGTTGGCGCCGACCATTTCATTTCGCGCCTCCCGCAGGGCTACGATACGCCTCTCACGGACAACGGCGGCAACCTCAGCCAGGGACAACGGCAGTTGCTGTGTATCGCGCGCGCCGTCCTTGCTGACCCGCCTGTCCTCATCCTGGACGAGGCCACTTCCTCCATTGACACACGTACCGAACTCCTTGTCCAGCGTGCCATGATTCACCTCATGAAAGGACGAACCTGCATCGTTATCGCACACCGACTCTCCACCATTCGCGACGCAGACACCATCCTCGTCCTGGAACAGGGACGCATTGCCGAACAAGGTTCCCGGGAGGAACTTCTTGCCGCCAAAGGTGCCTACTGGCGACTGGAACAATCTCAAAACACAGGAGCCACCCAATAATCCACCTCACACAAGCGTTTCCTTAGCAAAGCGAATTGCCGACGGCGGGACGCCATCGGGACGCAATGCGTACAGAGAACGGTCAGGGAGGCCGGCGGGACGCCGTCGGGACTTTTCTTCCGCCAGCGGGACGCCATCGGTACACCAATATGGAACAACACGGATATTTCAAAGTCAACCAACGCAGCCTTTATGCAACAGCATACCTTCCGAAAGGGAAGGCAGTTACAGCGGCAGTTCTCTGCGAGCCATTTGGCGAGGAAAAGCGTTGCGCCTATCGGATGCTCGTGCGTCTTGCCCGACAACTCTGCTCCCGTGGAGTCGCCGTGCTTCGCTTCGATTTTTCTGGCACAGGGGACAGTTCTGGCGTGCATGAAGCGGCAAGTTGGAATGACTGGCAGGAGGAGGCACGCGCTGCCGTTGCCTTCCTGAAAGGACTTGCTGGGGTCTCAGACTGCACGTGCCTTGGATTCCGCGCGGGAGCCATTCTGGCCGCAGGTTGCGCCAATTTGTGCACGAAACTCGTGCTTTGCGAACCGATTCTGACGGGTGCGGAACTGTTCAACGACTTGGAGCGTCGCCAGAAAATCAAGGATATGATGGGCAAGGCACCCGTGGCAGAAGGTACGTTGCCTCCTGGTGCGCGGGACTTCGGCGGCTTCGTGCTTTCGGAACGCCTCATTACGGAAATGCAAACGGCAAAGCTGGACGCTGCGTCCATACCCGAAACGTGCCGCGTCCTGTTGTTGCATGTCACAGGGGCAAAGACATATCCACGCACCTGGGAGGGACTTGTGGCGCGTTCTGACGCGCGAATCATAGCGGACAAGCCGTTCTGGGGACAGGTGGACTACTTCGAATCCGATGCCGTCAATACCCCCATTGCTGACTTTCTCGCGCCTTCAACGGAGGAAACGAAATGAACTTCAAATCGATAGAGGGAATTGCAAAACTCTCATCCCAACCGCCTTCACGGCGCAGCGCGATGGCTTCCTCGCTCAAACTTGGTGTGGTCACCGCACCGAGTCTTCGCTCTTCGTCCTCGCTTGCGGCGTTTTGGCGGTTGGACGGTTGTTTTGCAATTACCTCCATATTACCTATTTTGTTTCTGGGGTTGGTTGCGTTCTGCGGGGATACAGTGCGTCCTGGGCTGGAAAACATCGAGCAGCGCCCCATGACGATTGCCGAGGAGCAACTTGTGGAAGCGCTCAAAGAGCCGTTCCTGGCGGGACTGGATGTCCACGATGCCCTGCAAGCCTGGTTTGACGGACGGCTCGCCGAGGTCAAGGGAAACCGCCTGGAAGCGTTGGCTTTCTGGAAGGCGGGCGCGGGGAAGTTGGAGAATCTGAAGCCGCTGCCGCCTGTGAAGTGGCCTCCTGTTCCTGATGCGACCTTCACAACGCTGGCATCGTATGGCCTGCGCGGACACGAAGGCGTGATGGTGGACGTTGTGGAATGGACGGTGGATACGTTGCGGCAATACGGGGTGGTCATTCGTCCGAAGGAGCCAAAGGCTGGAGACAACTATCCCTTGTTGCTGTATTGCCATGGTGCAGCGTTTGGGCTTCCTGTGGAGTTTCTGGACTGGCTGGCGGGCCTGGCGGAGACAGGGTATGTCATTGCAGGGCCCGCGATGCGCGGGGAGGATTTGTTCCAGCGTCCGCTTATGGTAAATGGGAAGGTGTTGCGTTGCGAGGGAGAGATAGAAAATCTGGAAGGGGAGGTGGATGACTGCCTGGCGATGCTCTCCGCGGCGTGGAAACTGCCGTATGTGAAGCCGAACGAGTTCGCGATGGTGGGACATAGTTTTGGGGCAGGCGTGGGGTTGCTCGTGGCGGCACGCTCTGGCGCAAAGGCGAAGGCAGTCGTGAGTTACGATGCCTGGCTCGTCAATCCGCAACGCTATTGCTATGATCGTATGCGTCGCGCTGCGAACAATTGGCTTTCCTGGGCGGACTTCCGCAACCAACCTGTTGCGAACCAATTGAACGGTCTGAAAAAACGGAGCATCGTCCAGAATGCGGATTTGCTTCAGTGCCCGATGCTCCTCTTCATGGGAGAAACCTACGATGGCAGCGTCTTCCACCTCAGCCACGAGGATTTGGTCGCGGAACTGAAGCGGCTGGGCAAGCCATATGAGTATGTCCTCATTCCAAATGGTCACCACAACACGATTCTCTACTGGGAATCTGAGGCCGCCCAGTGGGCGCGTCGCCGCCAGGACGCCTTCTTGGCGAAGCACTTCCCGCCGAAAAAGAAGGAGGTGGGCAAATGAGCGAAGGCACTTGGAATCTGGCATCGGAGGCAATGGTTGCGCCAGGTGTGAAGGAGCGCCCGCTCGTCTTTGAATCGTGTGGGGAATCTGTCTGCGGCATCCTTTCCCTGCCTGCAACGGGCGTTCCGCAACGCGCCGTGGTCTTCACGCACGGCTGGAGCGGACATCGCTGCGGTCCCGCCGGACTCCTTACCGCCATCGCTCGTGCACTTGCTTTTGCCAGCTGCGCCTGCCTGCGGTTCGACTTCCGCGGACGCGGCGAAAGCGAGGGCGACGGTCTCCACGCAACGCTCGCCACGATGTCTGAAGACCTTCGCGCAGCCGAAACCGCCTTGCGTCAGGAAACTGGCTTGCCCAAGACAACGCTCTTCGGAATGTGCTCCGGCGGCAACATTGCCATCGGCTCTCTCAAGAACCTTCCCGCCACCGAGGCGCTTGCACTCCTCTCCGTCTATCCTTTCTCGGACGGGGACAGTTTCGGGCGCGACGTCCACCGCGTCTGGCATTTCCTCGGCGTCTATCTCCACAAGGCTTGCAGCCCGGACACGTGGAAACGCGTTTTTCGTGGCGAGGCCAGCATTGGACGCGCGTTCGGAGTCCTGTTGCGACCCTTCCTGAAACGCGGGGAGAATCGTCGTCACGAGGAAGGCGATGCGCCAGCCAAGCCGACAGGGAAGACTGCCAAGGCCTCCGCGCACGAAAGCCGTCTTGACGCAGGCAAGGAACCGCCGAAAAAATACCTTACGGGACTGCGCAAGGATTTGCCTGCTTTAATGATTTACGGCACGGGCGACCCCGATGCGCCTGCAGCGCTTCAGTACTTCGGGTCCTATGTGAAAGAACATTCCCTTCCTATCCGCTTTGAGGAGATTCCAGGCGCCAATCACAACTACTCCTCGGCTGCCTGGCGAAAACAGGTCCTGGATTTTGTCGTTCCATTTTGTACCCAAAAGGAGCTGAAAGCATGAAACGATTCCTAGGTTTTGTTTTGGTGTTTTTTGCGGTGGTAGCGTTTGCGGTGGAGCCTGTTGGCGGTTTTGCGGGCATTACGCTGGGGCAGCCCTATGGAAAACTGGAAAAGACCGCCGATGGCAAGCCCGTGATTCCCGAGAAAGCCGTGGTCTTTGAGCAACTTCCGAAGAAGTTCCTTGCTTTCCAGCTGATACGCGTGTTTCTGACACCGCAAACTGGCATTGTCTGGAAAATCCGCGTGGAGGCTTCCCCCCGCGATGTCCTGGTTGGACGCAAACTCCTGAAGGACGCCGCCATCCTTCTCGAACACCGTTACAAACTCCCTTCTTCGAATGAACAAGAGGAAGATGACGACAAGGACGAGGATAATGAGGAGGAAGACAACGATGGGGACGATTTAGAGGTTGTTGTGGATGGCGACGAGGAGGATGAGGAGGAAATCCTCCTCGTTCCCTGGCAACTGATCATTGACCAATGCAGTTATCGTCTGCCTCAGGAGTGCAAAATCCAACTCTTCCAGGAACGAAAACAACTTCAGAAGGAAGAGGAACGGCTTTACGTTCCCGTCTTGGAGTTCATTGACGGCAAGGCGCAGAAACAGGCGGAAGAGGAGTATCGGCAAGATCTTCTGCAAAAGAACCAGGCTTCGTTGCAAATGCTGGAATAGGAGAACTTCACATGGATAACAATGTTCTGACAGTTGGTTCGTACAATGTTCGTACTTCGGGTAAAAATGGAATGGTGGATAAGTATCGCGGATTGAACTGGATTCCCCGCATGCCACGCGTTGCGGAAGTGATTCAGTCAAATGCCTTTGATTTGCTTGGCACCCAAGAAGGGTATCCTTGGCAAATCCAGGATTTGAAAGCCAATACAGGACTGATTCCCTTTGGAGAACCCCGCGAGGGCGATGGCACGGGAGAGTCTTCTTCCATCTTCTACCGCCCCGAACGAATCCTACTCCATGACACGGGGACCTTCTGGCTTTCCGAAACTCCCGATGTCCCTTCCTTCGGATGGGGGGCGACTTGTCTTCGTGTCGCCACTTGGGGGCTTCTGGAGGACAAGCGAACGGGAAAACAGTTCATCATGTACAACTGCCACTTGGACCATCGGTCAAAAGAGGCAATGATTAACGGCGTAAAAGTCATTCTCAAGCACATCGCGGAACACGCTTCCGGTCTTCCCGTCATTCTCACAGGGGACTTCAATGTCAGACCCGACAGCGAAACCTACGCCGCTGCGACTTCCGTCCTCAAAGACGCGCGTTTCCTTTCCGAACAGCCGCCTCAGGGGCCCCAAAACTACACCTACCAGGCATTCCAGGACGGAAATGAACCCGATTTCCCCGGTGCTGTCATTGATTACGTGTTTGTCTCCGAGGGCGTCCGCGTCTGCAGTTTCCGCGTCGATACCACCAAACCACACAATCGCTTCGCTTCCGACCACTGCCCCGTCATCGCCCAAGTCGTGCTAGCCTAGAGGGGCTAGATGTGCTAGAGCTGACAGCGCACTGGGACCGCGCAGTCGCGCGGCCATGCAAAACCTTCTTGGCGGTTCGGCAGGGGTCGGCAGTGCATTGAGGCCGCGCAAGCATCGTCCGCCGGTTTTTGCATGCCGTGAAGGCGGTTGGGATGAGAGTTTTGCAATCACCTCTAATGATATGCAGTTGCTTTGAGGTTTGCTATTTTTTCCATGGTTGAATCGACAAGGAAGGTTGAGCGTTTCTTGCCGCATTTGTGAGCGAACTCATCGATAATGTCGATTTTTTCGGCTGGGCATGTAATATTAAGGTGAACTACCTTATGGGCGGCTTCGACGAATACGGTGACAGGCATGATGAATGCGACGGGGGGAAGTTCCTTGTCGGCCATTTGGAGCAAGGCGCGAAAGTCCAGTGTTGGCTTGGGAAGCGGTATTTTCTTTTCAAGCATAGTTTGAATGACGAGCGATAGTGCGTCCTCTGCCATAGAAGTTGCGTCTTGGATGTCTTTCCCGAATGTCATGCAGGAGTTGAAGTCTGGGAAGATGACGATAAGTTCGTTATCGGTCTGGTGTATCAGAGCGCAGTAAGTGAACTTCATTTGGCATCTCCTGGTTGTTGAGATTTCTTGATGATGGACCTCGCAAGGAGTTCCGGGATTTCACTGTGCCTAGGGATAACTAGGGTGATGTTGTTCTTCAAGTATATGTCATGGTTGCCGCCGTTCCGAAGGAAGACTGCACCATTTTGTGTGATGATTCTGAGTAGGTCGGTTCTCTTCATAAATCCTTTTTGAATTAATATACATTTGAAATATCCATTATCAAATCCTATCCTTGATATTTTGCTGCGAAGGATAAAATATTATAGGGGTGGTGGAAAAGTGGGAGGAGAGAGATACATTATTGCAAAGTGATCAGGAATTAGAGGTAATTGCAAATCTACCGCCCAACCGCCAAAGCGTTGCAAGCGAGGGCGAAGAGCGAAGACTCGGTGTGATGACCATACCGAGTTTGGACGATGAAGCCATTGCGCCGCGCGGTGAAGGCGGTTGGGATGAGAGTTTTGCAATTCCCTCCTATGTTAGCGTGAGAGTTGAAAGATGAATTGTCCACGTTGCGGTCAGTCTTTGCAGAGGACCTTTTATGAGGGGAAGATATCGTATTCGTGTCCTGAGGGGCATGGATGTGCGGTGACGCTGTCTGCAGTGCGTGCATTGTGCGGTCAGCCGACCTTCGTGAACATGTTGTGGCACAAGGCGATGGAATCACCGAATGGGTGTGGGGCACCTTGTCCGATTTGCGGGCGTCCGATGTCTTTGCTGCGTCTGCCGATAGGGGAGCAGGAGTTGGAACTGGATATTTGTTGCCATTGCCAGGAATTGTGGTTTGACCCGACCGAACTGGAGACGCTGCCGAAGCCTCCGCCACCTCCGCCGAAGAAAGAACTTCCCGCCAAGGCAAGGGAAATCCTGGCGATGCACGCCATCGAGAACATGAAAACCGAGAAGGGGGAGGCGCAGCCAGAGTCGGACTGGGAAAAAGTAGTGGGCTTTTTCGGGTTCCCCGTGGAGCAGGGTGCACCAATCCGCTCCTTCCTTCCCTGGTGCACATGGACCATCGCCGCGCTGTGTGTCGTAGTGTTCTGCTTGGAGTGGGCTTTGGGCGGTTCCAAGCAGTTTTCCCAGGAGTTCGGACTGATTCCGTCGGATTGCTGGCGCGACGGCGGCATGACTTTCCTCACCTCAATGTTCCTGCATGCGGACATCTTTCATCTGGTGGGGAACCTCTATTTCCTGTTGCTCTTCGGGGACAATGTGGAAGATTGCCTGGGCGTCCCCACGTATCTGCTTCTGATACTGCTGTCGGGTCTGTCGGCGGGGCTGCTGCACCTTGCGTTCTTCCCGCATTCCATGGTTCCGTGCATCGGTGCGAGCGGATTCATTTCGGGCATTATAGCGGCGTATGCGGTCTTCTTCCCGTCGGTCCGCATCCTGTTCTGCTGGCGTATTGGAGGCTGGAGGATGATGCCCCTATGGCGGTGGGTGTCCCTGCCTGCCTGGGGCGCGTTCGCGCTCTGGATTGCCTACCAGGCTGTCATGGCCCTCATTAGCCTGAGTTTGGCGACGGGGGTCGCCTTCGGCGCACACATCGGCGGTGCACTCTTCGGTTTGGCCGCCGGGTTCTTGTTCCGGCAGCAAGTCCAGAACCGTCTGGAGGAACTCGAAAAATAGGCCTCAGTCCCGCGAATGGAACCGAGGCCTATTTCAGGGAAACCCCTTCCGGGGAGAAGGACTACTCGAAGAGCGCGAAGACGAGAATGTCTGCCTTCTGGAAGTTCAAGAGACTCTTGGAGAAGGTCCAGTCGGGCTGAGCCGAGGGGTTGGGATTGTTGCCGATGCCGATGTCAGGGGCTGTGGTGCGGAAGTTGTTGAAGGCGAAGATGGTCTGCTTGAGTGCAAAGTTATGGATTTGCATGGAGCCGTAGCCAAGTTCAGGAGTGGACGTCTTGTCGCCGAAGTCGTATTTGTTTCCATCGGCGCCTGGGATGTTGCTCCCGTTTTCCTTGCCGTAGTTGTGGGGCCAGAACTCGATGTTGCCTTCAGGGAAGGAGCCGTTCTTGACGGTGGGAACATTGCTGTTGACGACGAGCCCCTTCACCTTTTGCGCGAACATGGTCTTGGTGGACACCGTGGGGAGACCGGCTTTGGTGAGGTCCTGGGTGAACGCGTCGCAGGCAACGAATACGTACTGTGTTTTGTTGTCTTTGCCGATGAGTTGCATGTAGTAGCCGTATTTGCGGACCTTGCGTCCCTTGAAGGCGGCGGAGTTGTCGCGGGTGTAGTTGGGAGCCTTGCCACCGTCTTTTGTGGCAGCGGCGGGATTGAACTGATAGAGCGGGGAGAATCCCTTGGCTTCGGGGATGGTTTCCGTGACCATGTCAGCAAGATCGATTTCGCCATCGCGGAAGGAGCCGGCGGGGAGACCTGCCTCGTTGACGAGGTTGACCGTAATGTCGGCGTGCCATCCGAAGCGGACCGCCTTGGGTTCGGTGACATTGGGAGAGGTGAGGATGGCGCGGTTGCCGTCGAGTTGCACTTCCGCATCGTAATAGACACCATTGGGTCCTGCCAGCTCGAAATAACGGATGGGCTTGCCGTCCTTGCTCTTGAGCGTGACGGCGTTGCGGAAGGTGACGACGGCTTTGGCACCGTCTGCTTTCCAGGATTCGAAGAACGGGGAATCGGCGACAATGTCCTTGCCGTAGGTATACTTGAGCGCGAGAAGCGCCAGACGCAGACCGACGTCCTGCTTGTTCAACGGATGGATGTCCTTGAAGTTGCCGATGTCGGTGGTGACGATCATGCCGACGTTCTTGTCGGAATCTGCATATTTCTGCTGTGCTTCCCAGATGATGGGCAGTTCGGTGTCATTGCCATAGTTGTAGGGAGCGAGTTGGACGAAATAGAGGGGGAGTTCAGGCTGCCCCATGGCTTCGCGGAAACTGTAGGTCATCGCGGCCATCTTGTCGATGTAGAGAGCACCGTCACGTCGGTTGGATTCGCCCTGGTACCAGAGAACGCCTTTGCAGGCGAGGCCGCGCAGGGGGGCGACCATGGAGTTGTAGAGAACGGTCGGATTCTGACGGTCCGTGAAGGGCGTGAACTCTGAGGGGAATGGCTTCTGGACGGGGATGGGTTTGCCGGCGGCGACGGCGGCCTTGGCTTCGGCGAGCCATTTTTCCGTGTTGGAGATGACCTCGCTCGTGAGTTTTTGATAGACTTCAGTGCCAGGAATTTTCGCGTCTACAGGGATGGAGATGTGCTTAAGGGACGGGAACTTTCGGAACGCGAGCGGGCTGGTCCACGGTTCAATGCGGGTGCCGCCCCAGTTGATGCTGATCAGTCCGATGGGGACGTTGAGTTCCTGCATGACCTTGCGCCCAAAGAAGTAGCCGGCAGCAGAGAAGCCGACGATGTTTGCGGGATTGCAGACCTTCCACTCGCGTCCCGGATTGTCCTGCTGCGGTTCCTGTTGCGGTTTGTAGTTGTTTCCTCTGTAGAGGCGAATGTTGGGATAGTTGGCGTTCTTCACCTCTTCTTCCGCATTGTCGACGTGCCAGGCCTTCAAACCGCGGTCGGTCATGACCGGCATTTCCATGTTGGATTGACCCGACAACAGCCAGACGTCCCCGACGAGAACATTCTCCAGAGAGACGGTGTTATTACCTGCGACGATGAGCGTCGCGCCTTGCGCATCTTCCTTCAACGGATCCAGGGTGACGCTCCAACGCCCGTCCTCCGCAGTGGTTGCCTTCGTTTGGTTCTGGAACTTGACGGTGACTTTCTCGCCGTTGTCAGCTTTGCCCCAAAGTTTCACGGGCATGTCGCGCTGCAGGACCATGTTGTTGGTGAAAATGGTTGGTAGGGAGACATTTGCCAATGCAGGAATGGCCAGCATGGCGCCGAAGGTTGCGAAGCGTTTCCAGTTCATGGATTTGTCCTTTGGGTTGGAGTTTGGATATGGAGGCATGCAACTTGATGAGAAAATCCTTGGAGGGATGGACATTCACGCGCGCATTCTGGCGTGGCATGTGGGCAACGTGGATGGAACGGGCAGCCAGCGGGAGGGTTCGCTGGAGAGGGCTGCTCCCCTTCCAGTGGACGCATCTCCCCACGGGGACGACCTGGCTTCGGAACCGCCGCCAGCAATGCCTGCGTGTAGGGATGCAACGGAGATTCCATCACTTCCTTTGCCGGTCCTGTTTCGACGATGCGCCCCAGGTACATCACGGCAATGCGCTGTGCTATGAGACGTACCACGCTGAGGTCATGCGAGATAAATAGATAGGCCAGATGCCGCTTTTCCCGCAAATCCATCAGCAAATTGATGACCTGTGCCTGGACGGAGACATCCAGCGCGCTGACGGGTTCGTCGCAGATGAGGAAGGATGGTTGCAGGGAGAGTGCGCGTGCGATGCTGATGCGCTGCCGTTGTCCACCAGAAAACTCATGGGGATAGCGGTGCAGAACATCGGGACCGAGACCGACTTCGGCGAGCAGGCTGATAGCGGCTTCTTCGCGCTTTGCGGCGGGGACGAGTCCGTGGTAGACCATGGCTTCGGTTAAAATATCGAGGATGGTCATGCGGGGATTGAGGGAAGAGAAGGGGTCTTGGAAGACCATTTGGCAGTGCCGCCGCAGTTTGCGCAGTTCCCGCGAGGAGAGACCTTCCAGTGAACGTCCCTCGAATGCGATTTCCCCCGAGGTAACGGGAACAAGCCCCAAAATCGCGCGCCCCAAGGTGGTCTTCCCGCACCCCGATTCTCCCACAAGCGCCAACGTCTCCCCCGGAGCAACTTGCAGGCTTACCCCATCCACTGCACGGACATAGCCAACCACCCGATTCAGAATCCCCTTCCGAATCGGAAACCATACTTTCAGGTTCTGGATGCTCAAAATGTCCACGGTGGCTGCTGTTTTGAGTCCACAGAACACACAGAATACACAGAATGCAATCCGCCGCATCGCGGCGGCTTGCACTTTGTATTTTGTTTTATATCAAGTGATTGGACGCGCGTCAGCGCGGACAGGCACTTCTGTGTATTCTGTGTGTTCTGTGGATTCCCAAAGGGGGGTTGCAATTATCTGAAGAGTTCCAGTTTTGTGACGAGAGTGGGGGAGAGGGTAATCGAGGAGGAGAAGAGGGATGAAAGGAGTTCGCGAGGGAATCGGAGCCAGCCGTATTGAAGTTCGGTGCCGCCGTCGCAGAACCTGCCGTTGGCGTAGAAGGAGAGGATGGATGGGAGTGGATCCAGGGTGAACTGCGCGTCATGCAGCGGGGCGGGGAGACGTTCGCTGCGGAAGATGATGGATTTCTGGGGAGTCAACCAGCGGAGAAAAAGTTGCCTTTCGGGAGTCATTCCCAACTCGCAACGGGAACCGTCTGGTTTGGAAAACAAAGCCCAAATGCCAGGCAGGTCTTGCTTCAGAGTGAATTGGAAGGAGAATGCCTGACTGGGTGAGAGGGCAGGGGGGAAGACATTGTCAGTTGCAGGCAGAGAGACCAGGAGAGTATGGGAATCCTGGAAGAGGCTGTCCAGGAAATCCTTGGGGATTTCGTGAACGCCGGCGGTGGTCTTTTCGGTTTCGGTGACAAAGAAATGCCCATCGTCCTCCAGAAAATCGGGATAACTCATACGGGTATCGGGATTTGTATCATAAAGGAGGATTTTGGGATTACCCCAGCGGAGTTCAAGCCCGTTGGGTGTTTGTACTTCGGTGCCACCGCAAAGCCAGGCTGGATTGCGTCCTGAATAGGGAGATTCGTGATTGGGGCCGGGCGTCTTGACCAGCGGCGGGATGAAGGGACCACCGTGGTTATGGAACCAGTAGATGTACTTGCCTGGTGCGTATTTCCAGACCGTATTGCAGGCGCGGGGGTGCTTGAGGGGCGAGCCGTCGTAATGGAGTTTCCAATGCGGAACCTCGAAGGAATGCCCTCCATCCCTGCTGTAAGCCTCTACACCGTAGCCATCTATGCCGCGATAGGAGCAGCAGATGGAGCCATCGCTCAGGACAACGCAGTTCTGCTCTTCGGCGATGAGACCGCCGCCTTTGGGCGCACGGAGACCGATGTCACCATCGGGCAAGGTGTCCCAGACAATCTTTTCCGGATCTGGTTCGGTATCCAGGTTGCGGCTGGCCAGCAGAACTCCCTCGGATTGCTGGTAGAAACCGTTACCCATCTGACCGATTTTGTGCAGGGTCACATAGGCCGTTCCGTTGCGGAAGAAGGGTTTCCCGACATTCCAGAAGAATCGGATTTTGCCGCCATAGACATTGTCACGGTCGCAGGCGAACTCGCGGACAGGGATTTCGTAGCGTTTTGCGCTCCAGGATTTTCCGTGGTCGTCACTGTAGCGGAAGACGTAATGTCCCAAGGAATCCACGCGTTGGAAGGTTTGCTTGCGGTCGTGGGAGAGGATTTCGCGGACGTTGTCGGTATTGTGGTTGTAGAAGAGGAAGATACGCCCCGTGGAGGTCTTCAGCATGACGGCGTAACTGTTTTCCAGTCCTTCGTTGGGTTCCACGCGGACAGGGGGGGCCCAGGTCCGTCCCTGGTCCAGGGAACGCAACGTCTGGACATGCTGGTCAGCCGCGCCTTCTGTTTTGCCAGAGACTGTGACACAGCAGAGCCAGGCACCATCATCGGTTTTCAGCAGATATGGCTGATCCGCATAGCCATCGCCGATAATGACGCGGCGGTTCGGCAGGTAGCGCCAGTCTTGTTTCAGTGCAGATTGCAATTGGTCTGCCATCATGGAATGTATGTATAGATGATTATAAAGAGTAGGGATTTTTCGTATTTTTTACTTCTCCTGGGGACAAAACTTTAATTATATCACCATTTTTGAATATAAAACCATAAGTGTCCGTTCCAGTGTAAGCACCATATAAATTTTTAGCATTTACATCAACAAAAACCATATATCCGGCATATAGTTTCCCCCCCATAAGAGGTGAAGCTTTATACCAATATTGTTGAGGAAAACCAATTTCATAATGTGCAGAATAAGGATCGTACAAACGTTTAGAAAAATAAAGTTTGATTTTTGCTTCATAATTATCTGCAGGAGTTAGAGGAGTTCCATAATCTAACTTGTCTAACTCTTGTTGCGATGGCATTGATACACAACCGACAAATAATAAGAGAGATAATAAGAAAACAATTAATCTTATTGATGAGAAACGCATTTTCAACTCCAATTATAGAAAATGAACACCAAGTATTGGTTGTATGGAATCAAAAAAGGACATTGGCGGGCGGTGATGCGCCGCCCGCCAGGGTTGGGGAGGATTAGACTCCGGAGTATGCGGAGAAGCCGCCGTCAATCGGGATGACGGTTCCGGTGACGAATCCTGCGCCCTCATCGGAGAGGAGCCAGAGGAGTGCGCCGAGGAGGTCTTCGGGTTTGCCGAACTTGTTCATCGGCGTGCCGTTGAGAATCTTGTGAGAGCGCGGCGTGAGGGAGCCGTCGGGGTTGGTGAGGAGAGAGCGGTTCTGGTCGGTCAGGAAGAATCCAGGGGCGATGGCGTTGACGCGGATGCCCATCGGTGCCATGTGGACGGCGAGCCACTGCGTGAAGTTGCTGACGGCGGCCTTGGCGGCGCTGTATGCGGGAATCTTGGTGAGCGGGCGGAACGCATTCATCGAGGAGACGTTGATGATGACGCCCTTGCCTTTTTCGCACATCGCCTTGGAGAAGACCTGGGAGGTGAGGATGGCACTGATGACGTTCAGGTCGAAGACGAACTGGATGCCGTCGGGATCGAGGGTGAAGAAGTTGCGCTTGTCGGGATCCTGGCTGGTGAGGTCTTCCTTGGACATGACTTCGCCCGCGGTGGTGCCTTTGGGGTTGTTGCCACCGGCGCCGTTGATGAGGATGTCGCAGGGACCGAGTTTGTTGGTGACGATGGCGAGGGCGACCTTGAGGTTCAACTTGTCGAGAACGTTGCATGCGACGCCGATGGCTTCGCCGCCGGCCTGGTTGATTTTCTCCGCGACTTTCTTTGCCGCTTCTTCGCGGAGGTCGAGGATGGCGACTTTTGCACCGCATTCCGCGATGGCTTCGGCCATCACGCTGCAAAGAATGCCACCACCACCGGTGACGACTGCGACTTTCCCACTAAGATCAACTTTGAACGGTACTGCCATGGTGTTTCCCTTTTTATAGTTGGAGGGTGGACGGATTCTCCGTGCGACACGTTTGCCGCACGGTATCTTGGAAACTTATTTGTATTCGATTTTGGTGCCTTCTGGACGCTCCAGAATGGCCTTGATGCGACGGATGCCGCGGGAACTGGATTCCTCTTTCAGAATCTTGAAGTGTCCCATGCAACCCGTGTGCGTGACATGCGGTCCACCGCAGATTTCCAGCGAGAAGTCCCCGATGCCGTAGAGTTTGACGACTTCGCCGTACTTGCTTCCGAACAATCCAATGGCCCCGCGCTTGTGTGCTTCCTCCAGCGGAACTTCCTCGCAAGTGACTTTCAGGTCCTTCTGAATCTGCTCGTTGACGAGGTCCTCGACCGCCTTGATTTGCTCCGGTGTCATCTTTTGGTCGTAGGTAAAGTCAAAGCGCAGACGTTCTGCGGTGATGTTGGAGCCAGATTGTTCGCACTGGTATTGGAGGACGAGGCGGAGGGCCTTGTGGAGGAGGTGGGTTGCCGTGTGGAGGGCTGCCGTTGCCTCGGAGTGGTCTGCGAGACCGCCCTTGAACTTCTGTTCGGCACCAGCGCGGGACTGTTCCTGGTGCTTGGCATATGCGGCTTTGAATCCTTCGACATCGACGGTGAATCCGTTTTCGCGCGCCATCTCCTCAGTGAGTTCGAGCGGGAATCCGTAGGTTTCGTAGAGATCGAATGCCTTGCGTCCGCTGATGACCTTCTTTTGGACCTGCGGCGGGAAGTGTTCAATGACCTTGTAGAACTCGCGCGAGCCGTTTTCGAGGGCCTTGGCGAACTGTTCCTCCTCACGGTCCAGTTCATCGTGGATGAGTTTCTCGTTCTGTTTGAGTTCCGGATAGAACGGGGAGTATTCCGCGATGACGACATCGGCGACTTTGCTGGTGAAGCGTTCCGTGATGCCGAGTTTTCGGGCCTCGCGAATGGCGCGGCGAATGAGGCGGCGCAGTACGTAACCCTGGTCGACGTTGGAGGGCTTGACCCCGTCCGCAATCAGGAACGTGGACGCACGCAGATGCTCGGCGACAACACGCGCAGAACGGTTTTGCGCATTGGCCTCGGCGTTCTTGGATAGTTCTTGAATCTTGGCAAAGATGCCCGAGAACAGTTCCGTTTCATAGGCACTTTTGACACCTTGCATGAAAGCCGTGACGCGTTCGACGCCCATTCCCGTGTCCACATTGGGCTTTCCCAGCGGAGCGAGAGTACCGTCGGCCTGCTTGTTGTACTGCATGAAGACGTTGTTCCAGATTTCGACCCATTTGCCGCAGCCGCAGGCGGGACCGCAATCGGGACCGCAGTCCGGTTTGTCAATGGGGACAAAGATTTCGGTATCGGGACCGCAGGGACCCGTCTGACCGGCTGGTCCCCACCAGTTGTCCTCCTTGGGAAGGTAATAGACGTTCTTTTCGAGGATGCCGAGGGACATCCAGATGGCGGCGGCTTCCGTGTCACGAGGAGCATTTTCATCGCCAGCAAAGCAGGTGACCTTGATTTCCTCGGGACGGAATCCCAATTCCTTCGTGAGGAACTCGAAACTCATTGAGATGGCTTCTTTCTTGAAATAGTCTCCCAGAGACCAGTTGCCGAGCATTTCGAAGAACGTGAGGTGGAACGGGTCGCCCACTTCGTCGATATCGCCTGTGCGGAGGCATTTCTGCACATCCACCAGACGCGTTCCCGAAGGATGCTTCGCTCCCAACAGATACGGCACCAGTGGGTGCATTCCCGCAGTCGTGAACAGACATGTCGGGTCATTCTCCGGTATCAACGACGCACTCTTGATTTCGGCATGACCATGCGCCTTGAAAAACTCAATGTACTTGCGACGCAACTCCGCCGCCGTCATTTTCTGAATCATCAGTTGGATCCTTTTCGATTTCTCTCTTGGGGGCTAGATGCTCTAGAAGTTCTAGAGATTCTAGAGGTTCTAGAGGTTCTAGAGCATCTAGCGGGGTTATTTTTTCTTAGGGGGAGTTTTTTTCTCCACCTTTGCAGGAGCGGGTTTTGCTGCGGGCTTCACGGGCTTTGCTTCCGTTTTTGCTGGCTTTGCTGCGGGCTTCACGGGCTTTGCAGTAGCAACGGGCTTTGCTTCCGTTTTTGCAGGCTTTGCTGCGGTTTTTGCAGAAGCGGGCTTTGCCTCCGCTTTCACGGTTTTCGCAGGAGAAGCGGG
>JAFRLI010000333.1 GCA_017431255.1 Victivallales bacterium | reverse complement strand
CCCCGGCAAAAAGCCCTTCCTCGCCCCCAGCAAAAAGGTCACCCCTATCCTCAAACCCAAACAACCAGGGAACTAGATGTCCTAGAAGCCCTAGGTTTTGCAGGGCCGCGCTCCGCGAGGCACCTGGAGCGCACTATAGCGTCCAGCCTTTTCGGGACCGCGCGGAGCACGGCCCTGCAAAAACGATACCCAGCACGTCTCGCTAGTGTCTAGCCCCAGCCACCGCGAATCATGTCAGATTCGTTATTCTCTCCCAAGCACCTTACCTATTCTTAAAACCTATGCCAGCCGTAGTCCACAATTCAGAGTTTATCGGACGGGACCCCGTCGGGAAACTGTTGTTTCGATTTGCGTTACCTGCAGCAGGTTCCGTAACCATCAACAGCCTGTACAACATGGTTGACCGGTTGTACATCGGTCGCGGGGTAGGCCCAAATGCCATGGCAGGCTTGGGGCTGACTTTCCCATACATGATTCTCCTCGCGGCCTTCGGGATGATGGTCGGGCAAGGCTCTGCCGCCGCCATCTCCATTCTGCTTGGGGAGAAACGTCAAGCCGACGCGAACAAGGTACTTGGGCAGGCGATTGCGATGTGCCTGCTATTCATCTTTACCATTCAGACGCTCGCTCTGATCTTTCTGGACCAAACCCTGTACCTCTTTGGAGGGACCCAGGAGGCCATCCCCTACGCGCGGGACTACCTCCGCATCATCCTCTGGGGAAACATCTTCCAGCACTTCAGTTTCGGCCTGAGCAACATCCTGCGCGCGGAAGGCAACTCCTTCAAGGCAATGCTCATCATCGCGTTCGGCGCATTTCTCAACATCGTTCTCGACCCCCTCTTCATCTTCGTCTTTGACCTCGGCATCAAGGGTGCCGCCTACGCGACCGTCCTCTCCATGATGTGCAGTTCTTCGTGGGTCATTCTGCATTTCATCTGCGGAAATGGTGTCCTGCGATTGCACCTGCACAACATTCGAATCTACCCAAAACTCGCGCTTCGCGTCCTCTCCATCGGAATGGCCCCCTGTCTCATGCAAATCGTCCATTCCTCCGTGGTTATCATCTACAACCACTCCTTCAAGCACTTCGCGCCAGACACCCAGACCGCCTCCCTCGGCATCGCGGCGTTCGGCATCAACAACTCCATCTTTATGTTCTGCCTCATGCCAGCCGTCGGAATCATGATTGGTGCCCAGCCCATCCTCGGCTTCAACTTTGGCGCAAAACTCTACCACCGCGTCATCGAGGCATTCCAACTCGCCGTCAAACTCGCCACAATGTTCTGCTTCCTACTCGCCATCCTCATGTATGTGTTCGCACCACTGCTTTCCTATTGCTTCACCAAGGACCAGGCACTGGCTGACCTTTCCATCTATGGACTTCGCACTGGCGCCATCGGCTTCACCTTCATCGGCGTCGGCATGACCACTGGCAGTTACTTCCAGTCCATCGGACGCGCGGGAATCTCCGTCGCCATCAGCCTCACGCGGCAGTGCTTCATGCTGATTCCATTGCTCATTCTCATCCCGCGCTTCATCGGTTTCCGCGGCATCTGGTGGTCTGGCCCCGCTAGCGACATCCTATCCGGAACCGCCATCTTCCTCATCGCCATCCTCGAATGCAAACGTCTTCAAAGACTTTCCCACAATACCCCAATCCAAGGAGCAACCCCATGAAACTCACCCCAGTCTTCCTCTCTCTCCTCGCCTGCGCCGCACTTCGGGCGCAAACCGCCGCCCCCGTCAAAAACGTCATCTTGTTCATCGGCGACGGTATGTCCATCCCACAACGAATGGTTGCTGACGAGTTCAGCAAGCGCACTCGCAAGCAGGGACTCCTCATCAACTCCCTCGAACGCCAGTCCATCACCACCACCTGGTCCGCCAACTCCTTCATCACGGACTCCGCCGCGTCCGGCACCGCAATCGCCTGCGGGGAAAAGACCAACAATGGACGCATCGGCATGGACGCCGAGGGCAAAAAGAACCTCGTCTCCGTCGCCGAAGTCGCCCGTGACACGGGACGCAAAGTCGGCATCGTCACCTCCGTCACCATCAACCACGCCACCCCGGCCGCATTCTACGGACACAATACCAGCCGCGGCAACTACTACCAACTCGGACTCGACCTCGTCGCCTCCAACTTCAACTACTTCGGCGGCGGCGGAATCGCAAAGTTCGACAAAAAGGACGACCCCAAGTACAAAGGCAACATCTATGAACTCGCAGAAAAGGCCGGCTACGTCGTCAGCAACACTTCCCAGACCTTCAATACCATCAAGCCCGGAATGAACAAGGTCCTCTCCTTCGGAAATCCCGACAACGCACTTCCCTACGAAATCGACGTAAAGGAACCCCATCTCCGTCTCGCCGACTTTACACGCCAGGCCATCGAACTCCTCGAAAACCCCAACGGCTTCTTCCTGATGGTCGAAGGCGGCAAAATCGACTGGATGTGCCACGCAAACGACGCCGCAACCTCCATCCGCGAGGTCCTCGCGCTTGACGACGCCGTCCGCGTCGCCTACGAGTTCTACCAGAAACACCCCGAGGACACCCTCATCGTCGTCACGGGCGACCATGAAACTGGCGGTCTCACCCTCGGATTCGCCGGCACGAAATACAAGTTCTTCATCGAAAACCTCGCCGCACAGACCTGCTCCCGCGACACCATGGACAAGAAGTTCAAATCCCTCAAGGGCAAAACCTTCGAGGACGCGAAGGCGATGATCACCGAGGTTTCGGGACTCGTCTTCGGCCAGGCCAAGGAACACAAGGAAGGCGACCTCCTGCTCACCGAAGTCGAGGAGGAAACCCTCCAGAAGGCATTTGCAAAACTCCAGGACACCCCCGATTCCAAGAACCCGGGACGCGCACTCACCTCTGCCGTCATCACCCTCATCGACAACAAGTCTGCCGTCGCCTGGACCAGCGGTGCACACACCGCTCTCCCCGTCGCAACCACCTCCGTCGGCGCACGTTCCATCGAGTTCACCAACATCTTCGACAACGTCGAGGTCTCCCGCCGCATCAAGCAGATCCTGCAATAGAACCATGTGGAAATGCGTCCAGGACATCCATTTGCGGCGTACACTTGCAACCATCCTCGTGATGGGGCTCCTGTGCGTCGTGCTGGCATTCCTGGACCTGTTTCCGCGACGTGACCCGCAGCCGGGTCGAAAGGAGCGCGCACGCGTCATCGAGGTCGATGACACGGACCTGGAAACCATCGGACTCGTCCGCAAGGGCACGCAACTCCTGCGCGTGCAAGTCCTCACAGGTCCCTGGAAGGGAAAAATCTTCCGCGCCGCCAACACGCTTCGCGCGCAAATGGAACTGGACAAGGTGTTTGCTCCAGGTGACATCATCCTTGTCGGCATTTTGGACGACATTGACCCCGAAACCTATACGCTGAACGCGCAAGACCACTACCGCATTGGATACACCGTCCTGCTCTTTGCGCTGTTCGCGGTTCTGTTGCTTTGGTTTGGACGAGCAACGGGCTTCGCCGCCCTGCTCTCGTTCCTATTCACGGCACTTGTCGTCTGGAAACTCGTGATACCGCTGATGTTGCGCGGCTGCAGCCCGATTCTGGTGTGCCTGGCGGCAGTTGTGCTGCTGTCGGCAGCCATCATCTACCTGGTCGCAGGGCTCACGCGGAAGGGAACCATCGCCTTCGCGGGAGCCATTGCGGGCGTTCTTGCGAGCGCAATTCTTGCGATGGTATTCACGCGTCTATTCCGCATCAATGGTGCCGTCATGCCCTACTCCCAGGCGCTCCTTTACGCAGGATTCGAACATCTCCACCTACCCGACATCTACATCGGCGCCATTTTCCTCTCTGCCTCTGGCGCCGTCATGGACCTCGCGATGGACGTCGCAGCCGGCATGCACGAAATCCGTCTCCACAACCCCGCCCTGCCCTCGCGCGAACTCCTCCATTCTGGTCTCCGCATCGGACGCTCCGTCGTCGGAACCATGACCACCACCCTCCTCCTGGCCTATTCTGGCGGCTACCTCACCCTCCTGATGATGTTCGCCGCACAAGGCACCAGCCCCATCGATTTTATCAATAATCCCTACGTCGCCTCCGAAACCGTCAAAACCATCATCGGCTCCTTTGGCCTCGTCCTCGTCGCCCCCCTTACCGCATTGTTCGGCAGCATTCTCCTCCCACCTACCCCAGCCCCCCCAATGGCAAACTATTAACCCGCTTTTTACATAAAAAGTAAATTTCACTTGTTTTTTTTCAAATTTATATTGTATAATATATCAAAGAGTTAAAAGGTATTTTGATTCAAAGCAAAGAACCCCCTAAATCGGAGAGACAAAAGATGAAGAGACAATTTACCTTGATTGAGCTTCTGGTCGTGATTGCCATCATTGCGATTCTGGCGGCAATGCTGTTGCCCGCGCTGGCGAAGGCTCGCGAGAAGGCACGCGAAATCAGTTGCATCAACAATCAAAAGTCCATTGCCCTGCAACTGGCATTGTATGTGGAAGAGTTCCATGGTGTCCATCCCGCGCGCACAGGAAACACCAACAACTCAACCCAAGGCAAACTTTTTGACGTTCTGATTCCCTATTTGTATCCAAACGTAAAAGTTGCAGACTGGTGCCACCTGAAAACGGTCGCCAGTGGCGACCCGCAACCCCGCCTTCCACGCCCACCCTTCCAGTGCCCCTCCCGCCAACGCCTGAACCACACCTCTCAATACAACCATTATGCCCACAACAGCGATGGCTGGGCAAGCAGACCACCCACTGCTACTGGTGCCGGTCCCGCCCTAAAGTATAGTGGTCGAATCCAACAGCCCAGCGCACGCGCCATGCTCTTGGAACGCGATTACTACCACGATTCTACCTCTAAATACCCTGGCTCTGCCGTCAATAAAGTGTCGGATCTGCTCAACTCCACCAGCACCTATCCCGCGTCTCATCACCATGGCGGCGGCACCACCGTGAATGTCGCATACGCCGATGGACACGTCGAAAACCGCAGAGTAAAAGAGCTTCCTGTCGACCATACCGCTACTGGCGGTTATTTCTGGTACAAAGAACTCGAGTTCGACTAATTCCTCCGGTTCGTATTTTCCAACCACAGGACTTGCGGGCGGCGCAGACGCGCCGCCCGCAATCTTTCTGGGCACATAAGGTGCCATGAGAGCACGTCTTTTTGTTGCTTTCTGCTTGCGAGATTCTGCTTTCCCATTATATTAGTACGTTAGAGTATTTACCTATTCCATCCCAATCCTTCCAACCGTTGAGGAAAAGCAAATGAGCCAAGACATTTTCATCGGTACGCTTGTGCATGCGGACGAGCCGGCGAAGACGATTCGCTACCTGGAGCAGATGATTCCCTATGGATTCGAGAGTTTTGCGTTCACGTTCGGGCACGACCTCGAAACCTGGCAGGATCCTGTAGAGTTTGCAGAGCAGGTGATGCCTCTTTTGGAGAAGCACAACATCCGCGTTGGTGCCATCGGTGCCTACGGCAATCCCATGGCAGACACCCCCAAGGGTGAGAACCTCCGCCAGGAACTTCGCAAACTCATCGAAGCCGCGCACCTCTTCAAGACGGACGTGGTCAGCGGTTTCACGGGACGCATCGAAGGGAAGTCCGTTCCCGACACGATGCCCGCATTCAAGGAACTGTGGCAGCCAATGTGCGAACGCGCCGGCGAACTCGGCGTCCGCATCGCCTTCGAGAACTGCGTCATGAGCGGCACCTGGGCCAGCGGCAAGTTCAACCTCGCCTACAATCCCGCTGCCTGGGAACTGATGTTCAACACCATCCCCCTTCCGAACATCGGTCTGGAATGGGAACCGACCCACCAGATGTGCCAGCTCATCGACCCCATGCCCCAAATCCGCGAATGGGGCAAGCGATTCTTCCACATCCACGGAAAAGACGCAACCATCAAACGCGACATCATCGCCAAATACGGAATCACCGGCGTCGAAAAGTTCGTCTACCACCGCCACCCCGGTTTCGGTGACTGCAACTGGACCGACATCATCTCCGACCTCCGCCTCTACGGATTCAAGGGCTGCATTGACATCGAAGGCTGGCACGACCCCGTCTACCGCGGCGAACTCGAGACCATGGGCCAAGTCCACGCCCTCAACTACCTCAAGTGGTGTCGTGGCGGCGATTTCGTTCCCAATCCCGTGGTGTGATCTTGGAAGAGTTTGGACCAGACGAGCAGGGAATGCTCCACATCGGGACGGCGTTCCTGCTACCCATCACTGCCGTGGATTTCACGTACTGCCGCGCCAGCGGACCTGGCGGACAGTACGTGAACCGCACGGACAGCGCGGTGCAATTGCGTCTGCCTGTCACCGGCTCCCCTCTCATACCGGAAGAGGTCCAGGCTCGCTTACAGGAACTCGCCGGCGGTCAATTGACCAATGAGGGAATCCTGCTCATTGAATGCCAGGAGTTTCGCAGCCAGGCGCGCAACCGCGAAACTGCCCTGCGACGTCTTGTCACGCTCCTGCTTGCGGCCTCCCGCAAGAAGAAGGTACGCCGCCCCACCGCTCCCACACGCGCCAGCCGAGAACGACGACTGCAAACCAAAAAACGACATTCCCAAATCAAATCCAACCGCCGCGGCAAATGGGAGTGATTCGCAGCGAGACCGTTTGCATTTTTGATTTTTCAGAGTATAGTGATAATCCGTTACAACACAATTCCATACTACGAATGAAGCAATTGCAAGACAACAGGGAACATAAGGCATCGACGGTGCTTTTGTGCGCCGCCATGGTGTTCGCCCTGTTTGTGTCGCTTTCGGTAGTCGTGTTGGAGGCGCATCACCGCGATTGCACGGGGGAAGGATGTCCCATCTGCGCTCTGTTGCAACAGGCGGAAGACGCTCTGCTTGCGATGGGGTTTGGGGCGGATATGGGAATGCCTTTGGTGGTTCCTCGTCCTGTCCTGGCACAGACCACCGTCCCGCCCCACGCAATTCGCCAAATCCCCCTGACCCCGATTCTACTGAAGACCCGCCAGAACAAATAGGCATATCTGTGCGAGGCGGCCTCCCGCAAAAAAATGTGGCCGCTCTGTTTTTCGCACCCGTTCCCTACGGGCCATTTAAGTACTTTCAAGCAGGGTCTTTTTGCTATGAAACACCGTTTCTTCTTTTTTTTGACGGCTCTCGCCGCCTGTCTTTTCTCCATGCCGCTGTGCGCGGCTGACGCAAACATTAAAATTGTAGCAACCATTTTCCCCACGTGCGACTGGGTTCGCCAAATCATCGGTCCTGACGCACACGGCGTCGAGGTTGTTCAACTCCTTGACAACGGCGTGGACCTCCACAACTTCCAGCCGACCGTCAAGGAAATCACACGTGTCACCAACTGCAATCTCTTCCTCTATGTCGGCGGCGAATCCGACGAATGGGCGGAAAAACTGTTGCGCACTCCACGCAAGGGACGCATCAGCGTCAACCTTCTGCAAGAACTTGGCAGTGCCGCCAAATCCGAACAGCACGTCGAAGGCATGCAGGGACACGACCATGCAGAGGAGGAGCACGAACACAAGCATGAGAAACATGCCCACGAGCACGAAGAGGAAGAACTGGACGAACACGTCTGGCTTTCCCTTCGCAATGCGCAAGCACTTTGCAAAGTGATTTGCAAACATATCTCTGAACTGGACCCCGGCAATGCAGCAAAGTACCGCACAAATACCGAGAACTACTGCAAACGCCTGGAAGAACTGGACGCACGGTATCGCCAGGCGGTTTCCGCCGCCCGCGTGAAGACTTTGGTCTTCGGGGACCGTTTCCCGTTCCGATACCTGGTGGATGACTACGGACTGTCCTATTTTGCTGCGTTTTCTGGTTGCTCGGCGGAGACGGAAGCGAGTTTCAAGACCATTGCCTTCCTGGCAGGCAAAGTGGATGAGTTGCACCTTCCCTGCGTTCTTGCCATCGAGGGGTCGCGTCACAAGATTGCGGAGACGGTCGTCCGCACCACCAAAACGCGAAAACTCCCCATTCTAACCCTCGATTCCCTCCAATCCGCAACGTCTCGCGACGCACGCGCCGGCAAAACCTACCTCAATGCGATGGAAAAGAATCTGGATGTCCTTCGGACGGCTTTAGGGAACTAACACCGATGGCTCTACTGACTTGTCACAATCTCACGCTCGGATATGAGAACCAGCCGCTCGTCCGCAACCTGAACTTCACGGTTGAGGCGGGCGACTATCTCTGCATCCTCGGCAACAATGGTGCCGGCAAATCCACCCTGATGCGCACGCTTCTGGGACTGCAAGCCCCCATAGCTGGCACCATCGAAAAGGGAGACGGGCTCGCCTCCAATGAAATCGGATACCTGCCGCAGCAGACATTAGTGCAGCGCGACTTCCCGGCCACCGTCTGGGAAGTCGCGCTCTCTGGATGCCAGGGACGCTGCGGTCTCTTCCCATTCTACCGCAAGACAGACAAGGCAATCGCGCTCCGAAACATCGAACGCATGGGACTGATTGACTTCATCCACCACAGCTACCGTGAACTCTCCGGCGGCCAGCAGCAGCGCGTCCTTCTCGCACGTGCCCTCTGCGCCACTCAGAAACTCCTTCTGCTGGACGAACCCGTCGCAGGTCTGGACCCACACATGACCCTGGAAATGTACCGCCTCATCCAGGAACTGAACCGTGACGAACACATCACCATCGTGATGGTCTCCCACGACATTCAGGGCGCCATACAGTACGCCACGCACATCCTCCACCTCGGGCACGAGGTGTTCTACGGAACCCGCGCCGACTACGAAGCCAGCCCGATGGGACGCTATTTCCTTGCATGGGAGGGCGAACAGAAATGAACGAACTTCTCGTACAGCTGCGTCTCTACCTCTCGTATCCGTTCGTGCAGTACGCGCTCATCGTGGGAGTGCTCATCGCTCTCTGCTCCTCCCTCCTGGGCGTGACCCTGGTTCTCAAGCGGTTCTCCCTGATCGGAGACGGACTTTCCCACGTCGCATTCGGCGCACTTGCGATGGTAACGGTACTGAATCTGACCCATACGATGTACTTCATCCTGCCAGTGACCATCCTGT
>JAFRLI010000031.1 GCA_017431255.1 Victivallales bacterium | reverse complement strand
GGGGCTACAGGGGCTGGAGGGGCTAGATGTGCTAGATGTGCTACATGATCTAGAGGGTCTAGAGGGGCTAGAGGGGCTAGACACACTAGGGCATCTAGGGCTTCTAGGGCATCTAGAACATCTAGCACATCTAGAACATCTAGAACATCTAGAACATCTAGGGCATCTAGCCCCTCTAGGCTTCTAGAACATCTACTTGTTAAAAGGAGCGGCGGGGAAGCCAGCGTCGTTGTAGAGATTGCAAGTAGGATTGGACTGGTAGGCGTAGCGAATCTTCACGGGGTTCGGAACCTTGTCGCTCTTAACGACGACCGTATCCTTGCTCACGATCTTTGCGTCCGCCCAGACAAACTTCCCGTCCTTTCCTGCGACGGCAAACCCTTCGACCTCGCTCTTCGGGGAGTTGCGAACGAGCGGCTCCGTGCGGTTCTTGAGGGTCTCCACGTTGTAGGTGGCGGGGAGTTCCTTGGCGACGAGACCGCCGTAGACATTCTTGAACTTCACGCGAATCTGACCATTTTCCACCTTGGCCGAATCGAAGACGGGGCTGTGAGCCGGAATGTCCTTGCCGTAGACATCGTGGAGGACGGCGGCAGCAAGGCGTTTTGCGGGAGTGACTTTGTCGCGCGGGTGAATATCCCCGGCCTCCCCGCAGTCAATGAGAATGGCCTGACCAGTCTTCGGGAGTTTGAGTGCGCCCTCCTGACCGGCACGAATGGCACCCCAGCCATATTCGTTGGGATTGTCCTTTTTGGACTGGAAGTTCGCGAGTTGGCAATAGTAGAACGGGAAGTCGCTCTCAAAGTCGGTGCGCCAGCGACGAATCATCGCCTGGATGCCAAATGCATACTGCGCCGGACGGTCTGCATTGCTGCACCCCTGATACCAGATGGCACCCGAAATCGCGTATGGCTTCAGCGAATGAATGAGGGAGTTGTAGAGGAGCGCCGGGACATGCTTGTCAGTCGGACGCGGCGCAAATCGCTTGGGCATCGCGGCCTGCTGTTCTTTCGTCAGTTTCGGATAGTCCACGCGGCAGATTTCCCAGCCTTTGAAGTAGTCCCTGACAAATGGGAGGGCTCCATAGCCGCGAGTGGCGAAATCGGGGCACGGGGAGTCCAAACGGAGGAGCAATGTGTGTTTGCCAGGCGTGAGTTGGCCTTTTTTGAGGGGAATGGTAATGGGGTCCAGGGCCACCGCCGTCTTCTCCTCGCCACGCAGGATGGTCTCGCCATCGAGGAAGAAAGTCGTCTTTGCGCCGAAGGCGGCGAACTTGAGCTCGAGCTCCCGATTGGCGCCATCCTGGGGGACGGTGAAGCTTTGCCGCAGGAAGACGCTGCCATTGCCCGGGATTTTTCCGCTGGGCTTAATCTGGAACGGCTTCCATTCCGCGTCTTTCGGGGGCTGGCTGGCGGCCGGCTTGTCGCGCCCGGTCTTTTTGCACCACTTTTGGAATGGCACAAGGTATTCCTGGGCTTTCTCGTAGTAGAGGAACCATGCGTCCGAGGTCTTGTCTACCCACTTCGCCAAATCCGCATTCCCCGCCTTCTCCAGGTCTTCCTTGGGAAGCCAAGCCTCCAGACTGGCCCCGCCCCACGAATTGTCGATGAGACCAATATACCCACCCAAAGACTTCTGAAGTTCAAGACCAAACAGGTATCCCACGGCAGAGAAACCGTTGACAGTCTTGGCGTCCATCAACATCCAGCGCGTCCCCTTCGGCGGTTCCGTCTGAGGCTCGTCCGCCGACACATTCGACAAGCGGAGACGACGAATCACCCCATTGGGAACCTGCTTGCGAATCTCCTCCGCTGTCTGCTCACGGGAAACTTGGAACGCCATGTTGGACTGTCCAGAGCAAAGCCAAACCTGCCCCAGCACAACGTCCTTCACGGACAGACGATTCTTCCCCTTCACTTCCAACGTGAACGGGCCATCTCCCTGCTTTGTCAAATCCAGGTTGACCCGCCAGCGCCCGTCCGCTCCCGCAGTCGTCTTTCCCGACGCATCCCCCAGTTTGACCTCAACCGACTCCCCCCGTTCCGCCCAGCCAAACACTGGCGTTGCTGCCGTCTTCGCCAGAACCGCATGGTCCGTGAACATCGACGGCAATTTGACATCCCCAAACAACACACTGCCCAAGGCAAACGGAGCAAGCAACAACCAGTTCTTCGTCATGTCAGAATCTTCTCCTAGGCTTTCTTCTAGAGGTTCTAGAGGTTCTAGAGCAACTACTTATTAAAAGGAGCGGCTGGGAAGCCTGCGTCGTTGTAGAGGTTGCAAGTGGGATTGGACTGGTAGGCGTAGCGGACCTTCACGGGGTTCGGAACCTGGTCGCTCTTGACGATGACCGTGTCCTTGCCCACAATCTTTGCGTCCGCCCAGACGAATTTCCCGTCCTTCCCGGCGATGGCAAACCCCTCGACCTCGCTGTTCGGCGAGTTGCGCACCAGCGGTGCCGTGCGGTTCTTGAGGGTCTCCAGATTGTAGGTGGCAGGCAGTTCCTTGGCAACGAGACCGCCGTAGACATTGGCAAACGTCACGCGAATCTGGCCTTGTTCGACCTTGACACTCTTGCAGACGGGGCTGTACGCAGGAATGTCCTTGCCGTAGACATCGTGGAGAACAACGGCGGCGAGACGCGTGGCGGGGGTGATTTTGTCCCTCGGGTGGATGTCCTGGGCTTCCCCGCAGTCGATGAGAATCGCCTGTCCCGTCTTCGGGAGTGCGAGCGCACCTTCCTGACCGACGCGGATGGCTCCCCAGCCCGCATTGTTGGGATCGGTCTGTTTCGCCTGGTAGTTTGCGAGCTGGCAATAGTAGAACGGGAACTCGCTCTCAAAATCGGCACGCCAGCGACGAATCATCGCCTGAATGCCTGCCACATACTGGGTGGGACGTCCCGCATTGGAGCAACCCTGGTACCAAACAGAGCCGGAGAGCGCATACGGTTTGAGCGGGTGAATGAGGGCATTGTACAGGAAGCCAGGAATCTTGTTAGGGTCCTGAAGCGCTCCCATGCGCTTCGGCATCGCAGCCTGCTGTGCCTTCGTCAGTTTCGGATAGGCGACATAGCAGGATTCCCAGCCTTTTGTGAACTCGCCGACACCAGGAAGGCTTCCAGGGCGACGGACGTTGAAGTTGCCAAATGGCGCGTCCAAACGAAGCAGCACCTCGTGTTCGCCCGCAGCCAATTCGCCAGCCTTGTAGTTCTTGGCGACGTTGTTCATCTTCACGGCGAGCGCCTCGTTGCCTTCCAAGACTTTCTTTCCATCCACAAACGCCGTAATTTTCGCACCGATTTGCCCAAAGTCGAGGCGGAGGTTCTGCTTGGCGGCTTTGTCCGAAACATTGATTTTGCGGCGGAGGAAAACCGAGCCATTGCCAGTGAACTTGGAGCCGCGTCCACACGAGGTTGCCGTCCAAGTGGCGTCGTCGGGCGGGAGTTCGGCGGCGGGCTTGTCGCGTCCCACCTGCTTGCACCAGTCCGCATATTGCGCGAGGTACTTCCTCAGATTGTCTTCAAAATTCTCCCAACTGTCTTTGGTGTTCTGAGACCACTTGGCGAGAGCCTCGTCGCCGCTTTGTTCCAGATCCTGGAACGGCAGCCAGGATTCCAGACCGGAACCGCCCCATGCATTGTCAATGAGTCCCATATAGCCGCCGATGGACTTCTGGACCTCGCGACCAAACAGGTATCCCACGGCCGTGAAAGACTTGACATTTTCGGAATCCACCACGACCCACTTGGCGGGACTCATCAGTTTCTTCTGAGGCTTATCCGCCCATCGCAGGGAAATCTTGAACAGGCGAATCTTCTCATTCGGGGCCTGCTTGCAGATTTCATCCGCAGTCTGCTCCTTCTCCACACGGAATCCCATGTTGGACTGACCCGAGCAGAGCCAGACCTGACCCAACACGACATCCTGGACGGACAGCTGGTTCTTCCCCTTCACCGTCAACGTGAACGGACCGTCGCCCTGTCCAGTCAAATCCAGATTGACACGCCAGTTGCCGTTCGCGTCAGTGGTCGCCTTTCCAGAGGCACTTCCGAGTTTGACCTCGACCGCCTCCCCCTGGTCCGCCCAGCCAAACACGGGCGTCGCCTTTGTCTTGGCAAGCACCGCATGGTCCGTAAACAAATACGGCAACTTCACATCCGCCAACAACGCACTGCTCAATGCCAGAGGAATCAACATCCATTTCTTGAACATGACAAAACTCCTTTCTCTCATATGCGAGGAAATTGCGAGGAAATTGCAAAACTACCGCCCAACCGCCGAGTGCCTAAGCCTTCGCAAAGCACCTCGATGGCGGTGGAGACGAGAGTCTTGCAATTCCCTCAATGACTAAAGACCTACGAGGGAATTGCAACACTCTCATCCCAACCGCCTTCACGGCGCGGTGCGATGGCTTCCTCGCTTGCGGCGTTTTGGCGGTTGGGCGATAGTTTTGCAATTCCCTCCTACAACAAATTAGTACATTTCGCCAGACTTGCCCCAGAAGTAACCATCCGTGGACGAATCATATTGGGGAAGGGAATTGACTTTCCGATTTTCGACGTGGCCATCCACAAACAGGATGTTGGTGGTGGTGCCGCCGCCGTGGTGATGGATACCGACGCGGTTGCCGGTGGTGGAGATCATTCCATCGCGATTGGTCAGGTTGGGACCGGGGTAGGAACCGGCAGCGCCGTGTTTGTCCATTTCGATGAACGCGCAACGGGCGCTGGGTTGACGAATGCGGTCAATGATGTAAATCTTGCGTTGGGTCTGGCCGTTCAGGATGGTCTGCGTATCGGGCGTGCCGGCGTAACCGTTGGCATTGACGCCATAATGGATGAAGTCCTGGGTGTAGCCGAAGGCTTCGGGACGGCTGGGGCAGCCATACGGAGCATACGTGCTATACACCGTGATACCATCCCGAGAGAAGGGAGCTCTCATCATGAAGTTGTTGTCCCAACTTACCAGACTGCTATTGTAGGCAATGCGCCACAACGCCGTCAGGAACTTCCCGTTATATTTTTCCTTGCAGTTTCCCGTATAGCACGGAATCACGCCTGCCGTATCTTCAATGTACATCGCACTTTGCAGACCGATCGACTTCAGGTTGTTCACGCAGCTGATTTCACGTGCCTTCTCTCGTGCCTTCGCCAACGCAGGCAACAGCATCGCCGCCAAAATCGCAATAATAGCAATCACCACCAGCAATTCAATTAGAGTAAATCTTTTCTTCATGGAAGTTCTCCTTTGGGTTGCTAACTTGACTGAATTAAATGATCAAAAACAAAAAAATCTTAAACTTAACAAATACTCTCTTTTTCCCAATTTGCAAATCCAAACGGCAATTTTTTCAGAGAGAATTGCTAAATAGCGTTCGAGAAAATTGCAAACCTACCGCCCAACCGAGAAAACACCGCAAGCGATGAAACCATCGCGCTGTGAAGGCGGTTAGGCGGTAGGTTTGCAAATCCCTCGTTTAGATCACGGGACTTGGTTCTGGCCCCCCTCCTTGGCCCATAGAAATTACATGATCCCGAATCCTATTGATACTGTGCGCAGAGAATGCGGAGTTCGTGATCGGGGAGGTCGAGGGAGGCGGCATGCCCGTCGGCAAAAACGAAATCGTTGAACTTTTTGTGCCAGTACGCAAAGTCGTTCAAGTTGGAATCGGCGAATCTGTTATTGACATAGTCCCAGCTGTAGGTGGCGAAAGTGCCGTCGTCGTTGTACAAGTCTTCCACGAACATGGCGAAGGTGGAGGACTTCTTGACATTCCCGAACGTCATCGCGACGGAAGCCACACCATTCCGCGCGTATGTGACCTTGTAGTCAGTGCTTCGATCGCTTTTGCAGACGTAGATGTTCTTGTCGCCGATATAGGGAAAGAGCGCACCCTCGGTTGGCCTCAAATCGTAGTGGTATCCGGAAATGAGAGGGCCTGCAATCCAGCCGTCCTTGCCCGTGACATGGCTGATCGGCATCCAGTCCTCATTGTCATCGGCGTACATCGCCTGCCCCAGACCGAACTGCTTCAAGTTGCCAACGCAAGTAATGATACGAGCCTTCTCACGCGCTTTCGCCAAAGCCGGCAGAAGAAGTCCCATCAAAATCCCCAAGATGGCAATCACTACCAACAACTCAATCAAAGTAAAGTTCTTTTTTATCATTTTCATCTCCATCCTAAAAGTTAGAGGTTACGAAATGGTTTCATTCCCAGATGTGGGAAAGGACCTGTTCTGGCTCGTCTTCCAGAAGGTAGTGAGAGGCAGTCGGAATGGAATAGGCCTTCGCGCGCGGATAGATTTTTCGCCAGCGTTCGTAGAAACGCATGTGGAAGCAAAAGTCCTGCTCTCCCCAGATGAGGGTCACGGGGGTATTCTCGAAAAGCGGCAATTTTTCCCCGATGCCCTTGAGGGTTTCCCAGGTTGGATGGGAGGGAGACATGGGGATGTCCTGGACGAAGCGAAGCGTTGCAATGCGGTCGTGCCAGTTGCCATAGGGGTAGCGGTAGCCGGCCTGTACCTCAGGGGGAAGCGGTTTCGCGGGAGCCATGCAGATGGCCAGTTCCACAAATGCGTTCAGTCCGCGCACCAAAAGAGAACCCACTCCGGGAATCCGCGCCAGCGCAATGCGTCTCGGCATATCGTCCGAAAGATAGGCCGCCGTGTTCATCAGAAAGATGCGCTTGATTTTTTCGGGATGACGCACGGCGTACCCCATGCCGATACCGCCGCCCCAGTCGTGGAGGAGCAACGTGACATGCTCCAGTTTGAGCACGTTGTCAATCAAGTGTTCCAGATTACGGATGTGCCCTTCCAGGTGGTATGGCCAGTCCTGCGGCTTGTCGGACAGCCCGCAACCAATCATGTCGGGGGCGATGGCACGGTATCCATGAGCGGGGGCATTCTGGATGACTTTGCGGAAGAAAAAACTCCACGTAGGATTGCCGTGCACCATCACCATCGGCTCGCCGTTCCCCTCATCGACATAATGCATCCGAAAGCCATCGGGTGTATTTGCGAAATGGGGTGCGAATGGGTAGAGTTCTTTCCAGTCCATGGGAATGTCTAGAGCAGTTGATTGATTTGACCGACGTACGAGGCGAAGAAGGAGATAATCTGGATTGCGAGGTAGAGCACGAGCATACCATAGAGGACGCCCGGCATGAGTTGCGCCAGCGTTCCCATGGTGGCCTCGGCTGCCTCGGAGTTCTGGTGGGCAATGCGGTGGCACATTTCGGGAAGTTGTCCCGAGGTTTCACCTGTCTCCAGCAATGCCAGCACCGCAAACTTTTCTTCGCGCGATGTCTTCGTCCGCGCAAAGGCCTCCGTCAAGGTACATCCCTCCTGTTCCAGAATATCCGCGACCTTCTCATAGCGTTTCTGGTACCAGCCGTTCACACAAGTTCCCGCCGCCAGTTGAATCGACTGAACGGGAGACCATCCTGCCTCCAGGCACATCGCAAGAGACTTGAAGAAACTCGCGCTTTCCAGCCGATACAACAGCGTCCCCAGCAACGGAACTGCGTTCAACAGCACACCAAACACAGCACTGCGACGCAAAAACGGCCCCATCAAGCAGTACAGCACCCAGCAAATCCACGGCAAGGCAAACCATACCGCCAGAAATGTTACCGTCCCCGTAAAATCCCGCCGGTGCGTCATATATCCGATGAATGCCAGCAGCGGACCAGCAAAATGATACACGAAAAGCGGATAGAGCAGCCCCGAACGCAACTTCTGTCGCAGGCGGTGCTTCAAATCAAACCATTCCGCCATGGCGCGTGCCACCTCCGCCAGGCGTCCCGTATGCACGCCAACCTGGAACATCGCCGCCTCAAACGGCGAAAATGTCGAATCGCTCTTCACCGCCTTCGTCAACGAACGCCTGGATTCCACTTGTTCGTACAAACGAGAAGCTGCCTTCTGCATCGAACCAGGGAACTGCTGCCGTAGCGCCCCAATGATGGAAACACCTGCCCCCAACATCGTGGAAAGCATATAGTAGAATTGGCTGCGATCGCGGTAGTTTACCATTCGGAATGCCTATCGTTCGAGAATGGGACACCAAAGCCCATGGATTTCCAAAAGCGTCATCAGGCGGCAATCGAGGCTATGCCCAGCCTTGTAACTGGAGATGCGTCCTGCGATGCGCCCGCGTCGAAAGAGGGATAATGCCGCCACCAGGTCAAGGCAGGCGCGGTGCCAGACCGCCTCCAGCGACTTTCCCTCGTGCAGCATCTTGGGTTCGTTCATATAACGGTTCTTCCCCGCAATCAGGATATTCTCGCGGGTGTAGCCGAGATTGCGGATGTCCGCAAACAATTTGCCCAGCGTCATTGCGAACAAGACCTCCTTTCGCGGGCAGTTGGTGCGCGCGTGGGCCCCGTAGGTGAACGCCTCCGGGCAGAGGTCGAATTGAATGCGCTGCTTCCCGATGGCGGTCGGGAAGTCGATGCCGACGTCCAGGTGAAGCAGGGCATCCCCTGGGTGTGCCGGCTCAAAATGAAGGAAGGAGCCATGCGGTCCCGCTAGCGTCACTGGTTCCGCAACCGTGTAATACGCCAGCGGTCTCGTGGAGTCCTCCACTAGTCCCGCAGCCAGGATTCCCTCGACAATGGGCATGCTCCCGACATGAAACAGCGGCGGGTCCCCCGTCGCCATGCGGATGCGCACATTGTCCAGTCCAAGCCCCAGGCGATGAGCGATGATGTGCTCGGACATGCGAACATAGTTTGCCTCGCAGCCGCTGCGCAGCACGACGCTCCGCGTGGCAGTCCAGACGTTTCGCACATCGACCTGAATGGGGAGTTGCTCTGGCAAATCGCTACGGTCCAATTCCCAGCCGTTTGCGGACGGCTCGAAGGACAGCGTGCTGCGGGAACCTTTATGGTAGGTGGCAGGTCCTGCCACCTCGAAAGGCTTTGCGATGGTAGTCTCAAAGCGAGCGGGACGCCAGTTTTCGGGCGCAGGAATGCGCTGGTCCACAGGAAGCGCCTCAAAGGCGGCGAAACTGCGGTCCAACGCGATCGTTTGCTCGTTGAGCAGGCGTCCTGGCTCCATCGTACAATACCTGCGGCTCCAGACCGCCGCTGTGCGGCGACTGGAGCGTCTGGGATGGTCTAGCCGATGGTGACTTCCTTGCCGGCGGCAGCGGAGCGGTAGATGCCGTCGATCATCTGCTGCACCGCGAGGCCTTCCTCGCCAGGAACGCAGAGCGGGCTGCCGGTCAGAATGGCGTCCACGAAGTTCTGCAGTTTGGCGACGAACAGGGTGCCGAAGTCTTCGTTCGGGAGCCAGTTCGCCTTGGCGTTGACCATACGGTCCTCGAGGTCGGTGAGATAGGTGGCGTCATCCCAGGAGTAGCCGCCCTTGGTGCCGACGATAGTGACGTTCATGATGTTGTGGTCGATGTGTGCGCTGAAGGAGGATTCGACCTGCATGATGGCACCGTTCTTGAAGCGAATCTGGCCGATGGCGAGGTCCTCGACGGTGAAGGTCTTGTAGTCCCAGTTGGGCCAGGGGCAGACCAGGTTCTTGTTGGCGGCCTTGTTGCCGTAGTAGGTCCAGGTGTTGCCGGAGGCAGCGATGGGCTTCGGCTCGCCAATCATGTAGTGTGCGCATTCGAGCATATGGACACCGATGTCAATCATCGGTCCGCCGCCCTGCAACGCTTTCTGACCGAACACACCCCAGTTCGGGATGCCGTGGCGGCGCAGTGCCTGCACCTTCACGAACATAATGTCACCGAGTTTCCCTGAATCCATCAGACGGCGGCCAAACTGGCTCTTCGCGTGGTAGCGGTACTGGAATCCGCAGCAGAGCAGTTTCTTCGCCTTCTTCGCTGCAGCGATCATATCCTTGCATTCCTGCGGATTCATCGCCATCGGCTTCTCCGTGATGACATGGCAACCGGCCTTCAGCGCGGCTATGACAGCGGGAGCGTGAACGCCGTTCGGCGTGCAGACGTCTACCACGTCGGGCTTGACTTCCTTCAGCATGTCATCCCACTTCTCGTACATCTTCGGCACACCGAAGTCCGACAGCATCAGGTCGCGGCGGTCTTTCTTGATGTCGCAGCCCGCCACAATCTCGATTTCCGGAATCTTTTCGATGGCGCGAATGTGCGTCGTGCTGATTCCACCGTTCCCGATGAATGCCCAGCGCAAGCGCTTCGTGACCTTTTTCTTGACTGCGGTCGCAAATGATTCGGTGCCGACTGATTTGTCTGCCATCTCTTTTCTCCTGACTTGGTTTCTAGTTGGTTCCAGACGGAGCACCCGTCTTTTCTAAAAAACAACTTTATCTACAATATAACCTATTTTTTGCATTCCTCTATCCCAAATGTCAATCTATTTTGTTTTTTTCCAGAAAAACTGCTCCCCAGACCCATGAAGCACTCTAAAAAACCGGATGCAGGAAATGCTTCCACTCGGACGGATGCAAAACGGGAAGATAGTCTTTGGAGAAATCCCGTGGATTGCGCGTAAATAGGCAACTGGCCTTGCCAGTGATGGCGGAAGCAAGTTGAATGCCGTCCTCGTAGTCTCCTGTCTCCAAATGAGTCGCGAGATGGAACACTCTTGCATCTCCAGGTATCACCTGAAAGATTCCAAGAAGAAGGGGAATACTTTGCTGCGCAGTCTTTCGTCCGTAGTGATGACGCATCATATAGTACACATTGTTGACAGAAATGCTGGCGATTTCCCCTTGAACTTCCTGCGTCTCGCACGCATTGAAAAGGACAGCGGATTCTTGATAGAAATCCTCCCGTTTCAACAAGACATCCAGCAGAATATTCGTGTCAAGAAAAATCCTGGGAATTGTTCTTTTCATATTTCTCCTCCAGTATCGCCATCAATTCATCCTTGTAGTTCCAGTTCTTGGGAAGTTTCACCCCGTCCCCGGCCAATTCCAGAATCCGCGTCGTCAATGGACCGAACTTAGGATTTGACGTTTTTTGGTCTACAGGACGTTGCTCCAAAGAAGTCGCCATGACAACATATCGGGCCAGCAATTCGGAAATGCTGGTCGAATGTTGCTTTGCCAGATGACGCGCCTTGTCAATCACATCTTCCGGCATGCTCAATGTCAGTTTTCGGTTTGTCATTTTACACCTCCATACGTATTCTTTTTCATGAAATATACGTATACGCTCGCAAAAGTCAAATCAAAAGAACTGTTTTTTTTTGCTCGTAACGCGAAAAAAAGCAGCATATATGCAGGCACGCCATAGAACGGCGCGGGGGAGCGGGTGGCTGCCGCCCCCGCTCCCCCTAGAGTGTGGTTATTACAATGCAGGGAATCCTACCTACGCGCCTGTCCCTGTCCTCAGTAGCTTCGGACGATGTCGGGCTTGAGGGTGTAGTCGCGTTTCTGGCCTTCGGGCCAGGGAGAGATCCAGATGTTCTGCTGGGATGTGAGAGGCTGCGTGGAGATGCGGACGGGCATACCGAGGATGCCGCCAGTGCCGCGGAGGTCGGTGACCCGCACCGCCAGGATGTTGTCCGAAGGCTTCAGGAGTCCTTCGGGAATCGGGTAGTTCCGCTGGATTTTCCAGTAGTTCGGGGTGCTTTCGCCCGTCTGGCCGATTTTGACGCCGTTGAGGTAGACCTCGTCCAAATCATCGATGGCACCTGCGGAGAAGAAGAGCTTCTTCTGAGCGCGGAGGTTCTCGTTGGCGTTGAAGAGAAGCCGGTACCAGACGACGCCGTCGTACTCCTTGCGGATGAAGTTCTCAAAGGGCTGTCCGAGCCGGACCTCGACGCCATCGGCAACGAGTCCGCTGATCCAGCTCCCCGTGCCACGCTCGCCGTTCTGCCATTTTTCGCGCAGTCCGACGTTCTTCGGGTCGATAGAGAACTCCCACTTCTGCTCGGAGAAATCCGCCTCGGCTTCGGCGCAGATGGATTTGAACGGGAAGGAGGCCTTCGTCTTCACAGGGATGCAAAGCGAGGTGAAGAGCGCGGAGAAGAGGCGCACAGTCTTGCCCTGCGCGGCGGCGTGCTCGGGCTTGGTAAAGTCGTCGGGCGTGATGGAAGCGAAGAGCCACTGGCCTTTGCCGAAGGGAGCCTTGAGGAGGACGGCGGGATCGGTCGCCAGGAAATGCGGCGGGAAGTCCTTGAACGCGGGGATGGCCAGATTGTCACGCCAGTAGAGTTCCGAGTTGCCGAAGCCGTTCCGCCAGAGACCGTCCGGCGTACCCTGCACCTTCGCCTGGTTCGCCATGACCTTCTCCAGCTTCATCGTGAAAGGCAGCCACGCAGGCGAGAACTCGTGCCCCGTGTTGAGGAAGAACACCGTCCCGCCCCAGTACACGAACTCGCACAGCTCGCGGCGACGGTATTTCAGTTCCTCCCAGCTTTCCGGCGACGCCACCAGCAGCACGTTCCCCTGTGCCAGCGTCTCCGCATCCAGCTTGCCGACTTCCTGGCACGAAATCCCGAACTTCGCCAGGAACGCCTGTCCCGACTTGCCGCCGTAGAAGAGCGGCTTTTCCGCAGGAGCGGACTTGTGTGCGAGGTAGCGCACCATATTGTCAAACACGCGCGTGGCGACGGGGTCGCTGCCCAGACGCTCGGTGATTTCCAGCTGCGAGGCAAGCCAGTGGCCTTTGGAGCCGCGGTATTCCAGCAGCGGGGACTTGAAGAGGTCGAATCCGCAGGTGAGCAGGCTGAGGAAGTTGCCGTGCTGCTGGCGGCGGAATGCGAAGGAGGAGACCATATTGCGGTTGCCCCAGTCCGTCCAGTTGCTGCCAACCACGGGAGTTCCCTTGGCGGGGGCGACGGAATGCGCGTCCAACCAGTACTGGAAATCGGCGTCCTGCAGACCGTCGAAGACGGGATGCGCGGGCGCGTTCACGAAGACGCGACGGGAGCGTTCCTTGAGCAGTTCGAGGGATGCATCCTGGAACTGTTCCATAAAGAGGATATTGAGTCCCTGGGAGGCGGCCTGCTCCCAGTCGATAGCCTGCGCCTTTGAATCCCTCATTGCGCCGCGTCCCACGATGAGCAGCCCCTCCTTCGGCAGTTTCTGGAGCGTGGTCAGGCGGGTTGCCTTCAGGTGTCCTTCCAGCTTCTGGGAGAGGACGCCTTCGGGGTCGAACAAGTACACAGGAGAGGCGATATTAACGATGCGGGGCTTCGGGAAGATTTGCACGGCCATTGCATCGCGCAGAACCTTTCCCGGCAGCGTCAGGGTTGCCTGCATCGTCCATTCCTCGCGGTTTTCGACCTCAGGCAGAGTGAACGCCACAGGCAAATGCGCCCGATCGAAAGGCTTAACGGAGACATTCTGCGAGGCGGCGGGCAGACGCTGTCCCTGATTGTCCAGCAGCACGACATCCAGCTTGCCGGAAAGGGGATCGCCCGTTTCGTTGTAGACCACAACGCTCTTCTCGAAGGACGTGCCGGAGAAACCGCTGTGGTTCTGCAGAAGCGGGTCGGAGAGCTTGTCGAAGATGTCCATGGAGACATTGTCGAAGATGCGCTTGATGGGGGCGAAGATGACGGTGGGACGGAGGTCGTACCGTCCGTCGAGGTTGCGGATGTCATAGAATGGGCGGACTGCGTTTCCATTGTCGGTGGATTCGGGCTTGATGCCGGGACCGCTGTAGTCGGTCGGGAAAATCATGTCCTTGGAGTTGATTCCCTGGGAGGCGAATGCGAAGACGGGGACCTCGAAGGTGCCCCATCCGGCGAGGCCGTGGTATTTCCAGCCAGGCATGATTTCGCGGATGTAGGTTTCGAGGACGGAGACGGGGGCATCGGGATTGAAGCCGTACTCGCCGCTGTCCTTGGGTTCCGTGGAGTTCCAGCGCCAGCCGAACTTGGAGCGGTCGTGGAACGGGCGTTCCGTGCGGGAGGAGCGGTAGTAGTATCCTTCGTCGCCCAGGACGCGGGACGCCTGCTCGGTGACGTACGCCTTGCCGCCGCCGTGGAAGTTCTCCAAATCGAAGAAGCTGCCTATGTACGGGATGCAGGTTTCGCCGACGAAGATGGGGTGCTTGCGATTCGCCGCCCAGTCCTCGAGGAAGGAGCGCAGCTCGGCGGAGGGGGCTCCCCAGGTCTGGTAGAGGTGCGTGGAGTACACCTTGTCCACGAGCGCACAGGCACCGCAGAACTGCTCATATCCGGGGAAGTATTTTTTGTAGAGGGAGGAGATTTGGTTGAGCCGTTCCACGCGAAGGCTCCATGGGGGCGTCTTGAGGTTCGGGTCCTTTTCGGGCTGTCCGCTGAACGCGGGATTCACGGTGCCGGGCTCGTAGTTGTACCAGACATCCAGCAGGATGCCGATGATGCTCGGATGGCGATAGAACGCGTAGTTGCGCGCCATCGTCTTCAAGTTCTGCTCCAGGCTAACCATCGCGCCCGGGAAGTCGCTGTTCAAGGGCCCGTGGCCGAGCATCTGCCCGCGCACGATAAGCATCACGCCCACCTCGTCCGCGACCTCCAGCTGGTCGTCGTTGGGGGATTCGCTCAGGTAACCGCAGTTGAGTCCGAGCGCCTTGTAGAGCGCGAGCTCCCCGCGGAAATAGACGGGGTCGTTGAGGTAGTCCAGCCCCCAGGGGGTGGTCTTCGGGAACAGCGCCGTGTTCGCCTTGAGCGAGATGGGATTGCCGTTCAAAAGATACTGCGAGCCGACAATCACGAACTCGCGGAACCCCACGCGCGTCGTGGTGGAATCCAGGACTTTCCCCTGGTTGTCCAGCAGAGTGGTTTCAAGGGTGTAAAGGGCGGGGTCATCCGGCGTCCAGAGATGTTCCGGCAACCAGGAAAAGCGTGTTTCCTTCTGGTACGGGACTTCCTTCTGGAAGAGACTCTTGCCGTCCTCTCCCTTGACCTGGAGCTTCAGGGTGCGGCCCGGTTTCACCTCGGCATCGTGGCAGCGCAGCGTGAACTGCTTCTTCGCGACGGAGGTCGCGACGCTCGGATGTCCCAGGTTTTCCTTGGGGCGGAGCGTCAGATAGACGTTCCGCAGCCCTGCGTTTTTCTTGCTTTCGTTGGTCTGCGCAAAGCGCAGTTCGTTCCGGCCCGGCTTGAGCTTGCCCGTGACATCGGCGCGGATGATGTTGATGGCGGGGTCCCCTTTCTCCGCGACGCGTTCCCCGTTGAGGAAGACCGTGGCCTTTCCGATGACGTCCTGGAAGAGGAGTTCGGCGTGCTTGTTCGTCCAGTCGGCGGGAACGTCAAAGGTTCTCCGATACCAGCCGCCGATGCCTGCATTGTGATACTTGAAACCGTTCCACTCATTGACGCGAACTCCCTCCGCATTGTGCACATTGACGCTGTGATAGGCCTTCGCCCAGTACCCCGGCACAACCAGATATCCCCATTTCGCGTCCGCCTCGTCCGGCTTGTCCAGGTAGTTCTTCACCGCCTGGAACCGCCATACCTGGTTCAGGCAGACCGCAACGTGCTGTCCCTTCACGGACTTCGCGGCGCGCTTCAAATCCCAGTCCAGGCTCTTCACGATCGAGGCCTTCGGCTCCAAAGTCCATTTCGCCTGCGGGGAAACCGCGGGCTTCGCAGGCGCAGCGCCCGCCGCCCCGCTGAACTCCAGCGACTTCAATGCCACCTGACTCCAGTACGGCAAACGAACGCCGCAGGCTCCCGACAGAAGCTTCCCGTCGTCCTCGAACTCCCCTAGCTTCTTCCCGTTGCACGACGGAATGATTTTCCCGCCGGCAAACTCCAGCGACAGCGTGACCAAAGCCGCGCCGTCATACGCAAAATCGTGGGTGAAACGCTGCAACGCATTCGGCATGAACCGCGTGAAACTCACCGTCTTCTTGTTCGCATGGGCACGCAACGAATAATATGCACTGCCTTCCGCCAACGCACGCGCAACCAGTTCCACGGTACCTTTGTTCCGCGTCTCGGCGGTCAATGTGACACGCCCGTCAGTCTGCTCCCGCTTATCCAGCAAGATAGCATTGCTCTCTTTCGTGCACAAAAGTCCCTTCTCAAAGGTCAAGGTTTTCCCACCTTGCACTAACGACAATGTCTCCAGGGGACTCTTCCCCTCCGTAAAGGCGAGTTTCCACCCCTCCTGCGCACGCGCAAGCGGCAAAAGGGACAAAACGCACGTGAGGACGACTGCAAGGAAGCGGTGTTTCATGGGCAAATCTCCGAAAAGGGACAGGGACGGGGACGGAAAGGACGGAAGGGACGGCAAGGAAAGGGGAGCCAAGGGACGCGTCCCTTGGCTCCCCTTCTGCAGGCTAGCTATTCAAAAGAATGCTTGCGTTGACTCATATCACACGCTTAGTCGTCATAGCAGAGGTAGTTGTTCTGGGCTTCCTGGATGGTCCAGTGGAGTTTCTTCTGGGGCTGGACGTGTCCATCGGGGAAATAGCAGTTGCAGCACATTTGGTGGCGGAAATCGGAGCTGTTGGCCTTTTCGTTGCCGAACCTCATCGTGTAGATGCCGTTGGTGTAGGTGATGGTCGTTTCCTTCCACACGTCGGACATCATCATACATTGGGATGGATGCCTGACTTGATTCGGCTTGAGCATATACGAGGCATGCCAATACCACCCCACGTACAAGTGGTTCCAGCCGTACTTGTAGTTGTAGGAAATAACGTCCTTGCGGGAGGAGGGGCACTCGAAGACTTTGCTGCAGACCTTGTACTGGTAAGCGGAGGCGTTGATGGTCTTGTAGTGGTACTTCTTGCCATAGCTGACGACGGGTGTGGCGACGTATTCGCAGATCATATCGAACGAATTCGTGCCAGGATTGTAGTTCTTTTTGTAGGGTTCGCAGTTGGGGAAGTAGTCTTCGTTATCATTGCCGTACAGCTGCTGACCGAGGCCAAGCTGTTTGAGGTTGTTGATGCAGCTGATGGCGCGTGCCTTTTCGCGCGCCTTGGCAAGCGCGGGAAGCAGCATCGCCGCGAGGATCGCGATGATGGCGATCACGACGAGCAGTTCGATGAGGGTGAACGTCTTTTTCATGGTTTTCTCTCCTGGGATCTGTTGGGGGGTGATGGGGGATTGCTTATTTGGAAACTTAAATGAAATTGCCGTTGCCTTCCGGAAGGGGACCTTTGATCGGCACCGCTCCCGTGGATTGCCGCTTGACCAGATGGACATCCGTCAACTTGTGGAAGCTTGCGACTTCCTTGCGACCGCTGAAGAGATAGGCGATGACTTCCTGGATGATCTCCTCCAGGTCGCCCGCGCAGGTAGTGAGTGGGACCGGGTAGTCGGCGCATTCCTTGAGGTTGTCGAATCCGATGACGGAGACATCCTCGGGGATGCGCTTCCCCGCGATGAGAAGACGTTCCTCGACGCCGAGGGCACAGTTGTCGTTGTGGCAGATGACAGCCGTGAAGTCCACGTTCCGCGCGAGAATACGTTCCATAGACTTGTATCCTTCCACGCGCGTCCCATAGACGATGTGCTCGGTCAATTCGGGGCGCAGGGAAACTCCGAACTCCGCCATCGTCTGCTGGATTGGGGGGAATCGTCGAAAGTCGCACGTGTTCCCGATGAAGGCGATTCTACGGTGTCCGAGTTCCAGGAGATGCCGCGTGACCAGGGAGAACCCGCGCACCACGTCCTCGGCGATGAACGGAACGTCCTGGGACGCCTGCCAGCGGATGCAGACCATCCGCTTCCCCGTGAGACGGACTCGCTCCAGGATGATGGAGGAGAACGAGCAGTGGCACTCCAGAATGACCGCGTCGCAGGTCTTGAGCATCTCGTCGAACCGGTTGATGTCCACGTTCTCCTTGTCCAGCATCAGCACCATGGAATGCAGGTGACTGTTGTTCAACATCAGAAGAAGCCTGGACATGACGTCCTGTTGGAAAGGCAACATGTCGTAGTCGCAGACAATCAGAATCCGGCTGTTCCTCTCCACCTCGGGGACGGGATATACCAGCGTCCCGAACCCCTGCACCGGCTGCAGGACGTGCTCGTTCGTCAACAACTGGATCGCTTGCCGCAAGGTGTTCCGAGAAACGCCAAAACGAGACATCAGTTCCTGCTCATTCGGCAGCAACTGCCAGTTCTCGCGCTCCAACGTCTTCAGCAACGTCTCGCGCAAACGCTCGTACAATGGCTTTTTCGTCCGATCTGTCATTTTTGTAACCCATTGATTATCAACAGTCATACCAAAGTCATACCAAAACCACGAGATTACTATAGCAGACAAAATCCCTTTTGCAAATCAATTCATAGATTTTTTTTGATTTTTTCTAGATGTGCTAGATGTGCTAGAGGGGCTAGATGTGCTAGAGGGGCTAGATGTGCTAGAGGGGCTAGATGTGCTAGAGGGGCTAGATGTGCTAGAGGGGCTAGATGTGCTAGAGGGGCTAGATGTGCTAGAGGGGCTAGGGCATCTAGGGC
>JAFRLI010000332.1 GCA_017431255.1 Victivallales bacterium | reverse complement strand
GGCCGCCCTGCTGCTGGCCGCCCTGGCGCTCCGGATCCGCATCTCCTCCCCATCCTTCCGGGAAAGGAAGGCGAAGTCGGAGGATGCCCGATTTGAAATCTGAAGTTCCTGAAGGGCAACCGCGTCATGGAGGACATCACCACCATCAATGGACTGGACACCTATTTCAACTCCGCACTCAACGACTGGTTCCACCTCGTCCACGCCGTCCCCTTCCTCGCCTCCGTCTACAACAACGGCACCATCCTCAAAACCGCACCCGATTTCCAAGAAGGCTGGCTTGACAAACTGCTCGCCCTCTTCAAGGAAAACCAGGACGCCAACACGGGCTTCTGGACCGTCAACAACGTCCCCAACCTCGCCGCTACCGCCCTCATCGTCGAAAATACCTTCCACCCGCAAAACGTGGAACACCGCGGCATTCCCGTCAAGCTGACTCCCTGGCTGACCATCCAAGGCACGCCCATTCCGCAGCCCGAGGCCATCGCAGCCTCGCTCCTCTCGCAACAACAGACCGCTCCCAACGGGACCAAGGCCGCCTGGAACAACTTCGCGTTCCAAGGCAATTCCATCCAGGCACCCCAGGCCCTCTGCGATGTCGCTGCCACCACTGCCGCAGCCTCCCTCCTCACCCAAATCCGCCCGCTCCTCAACGAATCCCTCCAGTTCCAGGTCGATGCCTCGCTTCGCGACGCCTGGTTCTACATCATCGAGCACATCCTCTTCAAAAACGGCACCTGGCGCACCTCCAATCTCGCCACGACCACCACCACCCCGGATATGCTCTTCACCTTCTTTGACACCATCCCGTGGCTCGACATTCGCCAGAACGACAAACTCCCCGAACTCACCGCCACCGTCAAACGCAACGAAAACGGCATCTTCAACATCACCTGGCTCCCCACCGAACCCTACGCATCGCTCCGAATCTACCTCATTGACGACGAACCCGCCCCCGAAAACGGCGAGGCAAAACAACTCACGCCCGAACAACTCGAAAAGGCACTTGCCGCCAAACTCACCGAAGGGCGCCTCCTCGTTGTCCTGCAACCCAACGGCAACTACTTCCAGACAATGGACCCGCTCGCCACCGCGCAGACCGTCGTGAAAGCGGCCAAGAGCCGCTGGGGCATCACCCCCGCCCAGGAAGGTGCCAACGTCCTTTCCGCCAAACTCAACGCATTGCCAAAGGGACTCAAGTTCCTCCCCAAGAGCGATGTACAACTCAAAGTCCCGTCCCTCGCCAACCCCACCCGCGTTTGCCTCGCCGCCGTCACTCCTTACGGCGAACACTCCAAACTCCTCGTCCTTCCTGACATCATCCCGCCCGCCGAAAATTAACAATTTTCCGCCTGCCACTTGTTTTTTCGCCACAAAAATAGTATAATTTGTTTGGAAAGCAACCGACAAAGTTTGCCGTTTCCTTTCTAAACAAAGATACTTGATAATCGTGCAGACGCCCCTCCGCAAACACAGGTGCTCCGCAATGACCAGAAAACACACATCCCATTTCTCCCTCGTCGAACTCCTCGCGGTGATCGTCATCATCTCGATCATCCTTGGCGTCACCGTCCCTGCGTTCCGCAACATGTCCACGGGTAACTCTGTCTCGGCCGCAGCCCGCATGGTCTCTTCCCAACTCATGCTCGCACGCGCGGAGGCCATCTCCCGCCGTTGCTACATCGCCGTCGTCATGCCAGGCGCCATCTTCTCCCAGAAGAGCGACGACACCAATCCCTACAAGTACCAGTCCTTCCGGTCCGGAATCGTCGAGCCGACCGCTACGGCTAACGAGTTCACCCTCAAGGAATGGGTTCCCGGAACTTCCTGGAACTTCCTCCCCACCAATGCCGTCATCGCAATGGTTGAAACCTCCACCGCAGCCGCCATCGAATGGAACGATACGGAAAAACGACACCTTCCGAAGGACTCCTACTCCATTGCGGACGGAGCCGGCATCGCAAAAGTCAAGGACGGCGCGACGAACAAACTTCTCGACGGTGTCACCAATGACGCCTTCGTCCGCGCCATCATCTTCACCCCCTCCGGCAAATGCCTACTCAAATCTGCCATCACCGTGATGGAAGGCGTCGCCCCCAATGGCGAAATCCAGCGCGAGAACAAGCAGAACATCCGCGTCATGGAAATCCAGCGCTACACCGGACAGGTCATCTACCTCTTCTAACCACGAGGTTGCCATATGAAAAAACACCCATTCAGCATGATTGAAATCATCCTCGCCCTTGGCGTGGTTGCGATTGGCATCTGCTCCATTATGGTGCTCTTCCCCATCGGTGCCAACGCCAACCGCGACGCGCAGGCCGAGACCTTCAATGCCCAAATGGCTGACCATATCCTGCACTACGCAAAATGTGCCATCACCTTCAAGAAAGACTACTGGAGCAAGTTCGTCTGGGATCTCAGCTCGAACTCGGCACCTTCTGCCGAAGACGCACTTCCCGAACTTTCCGCCGCCGATGTCGCCAGCATTCCCGACTCCGTCCTGGAGAAAGTCTCAAATCCGGATGCCTGGACCAATAATTCCAGCGAAAGCATCTTGAGCGCGTTGGGAGCGGCAGGTCTGGGGAACAAACACCCCATCTTCGCATACGGCAACACTGCCACCAACACCTTCCTCATCGTCAACCATCACAACGACGATCAACAGATTAACTACAATGAGTTGATGGACCATCCGGAACAGATCGATTTCCGGGCAATCGCCATCCTCTGGAAAAGCAAGATCAATGTCGGGGGAACGGAACTGCCCTATTCGTATGGCGTCACGCTCAACGTGAAGATTTTCTGGCCTGCGGAAGTTCCCTCGTCAGCACAGCAAAGCGCCCTCTACACGATGGATGTCTTCAACAACAACTGAGAAGCCAACAATGAGAAAAGCACTCATCCATAAACTCCATTATACCCTGGTGGAAGTGATGGTCGCCATGGCCGTCCTGGTCATGATGATGGGTTTCCTATTCCAGTTCACCATTGGTGCGCAACGCATTTGGTCTGCCTCCTCCCGAAGCACCGCCATCTTCGATACGGCGCAAATCATCTTCCAGACCTTCGAACAGGATTTGCGGAACGCAGTCGTCTCTGACGAACCACAGCGCGCCATCCCATTTTATATGCACTACCCCGCCGGCGGCAAAGGCGATTTTACTTGCGGGATGTTCTCCAATTTCACGTCTGGTGACGCCAACGCCGCCGCACCTGTCACCACCGTCGGCACCTACCCAGTCCTCTATGCCTACAAATATTGGGACGGAACAGACGCCAACAAGACCAAAACCAGCAACAAACTCTATCGCATCCCCATTGACAATACGACGCTACGGAAAAGAGACGGTTCCACGTTCAACATCTCCTATCCCTGGTATCTTGTGGGAGCCGACTACACGTCAGTCAGTTCCTCCAATGACTTCTTCGGTGCCTTCCTCAACACGGTAACCACCGCTTGCGACATGTCCGACTTTGAACTGATCGGAAGCGGCATCGAATACATCACGTGCGGTGTGAACACAACCACCGGTCTCCACCCCACATCCGCCAACGTAGCGAACCATTACACAACCAAGATGTCCAATTTCTACTACCTCAAGTTCTCTCTCTACGACCCTGCGGCAGACGATCTTGAGGGATCCATTGACGACGAAAACACCCCGCGCGGAAAACGAGTCGCCGAGACACGGCACACCTTCTCCAAAGTCATCTTCCTTGACTAACCTTCGGCCTCTGGAACTCCAGGATTTTCCCAAAACAAGCAGGAGGCAGACACTATGAAACACAATAAACGAAAGAACCAGAGGGGCTCTGCTCTTCTCATCACCCTCGGCATTCTCTCCCTGACTCTCATCCTCGCGATGAGTTTTGCCTTCTCTGCGCGCACCACTCGCCAGGTCGCCAAGATTTCCACCGACTCCGTTCGCGCAAAACTCTTCACCGAATCCGCCACCGACCGCGTCATCGGCGCGATGAGGAACGCCTTCAAGCCGTCCGACCCAAACGATCCCACCACTTTCATTTACTTCCCCGCTGAAGATGACCCCTCCAGCCTCCACCTCGACACCCACTCCATCCAGACCAACGGCACGGACCAGCTGGTCCAAAAATATGTCACAATCGGCTCCGACAACTCTGCGGAGGTGG
>JAFRLI010000331.1 GCA_017431255.1 Victivallales bacterium | reverse complement strand
CAAGAATGTATTCCGCATGCCAGGGTGTCGGGACGGTGATGTCAACGATGTCAATGTCGGCCTTTTGAATCATCTCCAAGGGATCGTCATAGACTTCCACGTTGCTGAAATCGAGAGGTTTGGAGTTGTCATCGTTGCCGATGTTACCGATGACGCTGGAAATGTCGCCCTTGCGCTTTTCCTCCTCGACGTCGGCGACGGCGGTGACTTGTGCATACGGCAGGGAGTTGTGGATGCGGTAGTGGGTGGTTCCCATGAACCCCAGACCGATTTGACCGATTTTGACCTTGTCCATTGTTGTCTCCTTTCTAGGCCAGGTGAATGTCCTTGATTCCAAGTTCCACAAAACAGTATCCCGCATTGTACGGAGGTGCCTTGCGCCCCGCAAAATTGGGTTCCTTATTGAAAGACATCGTGTTGACGGCGTAAGATTCCCCCTCCTCCAGGTGGTGCGGTCCCAACAGGTTGCGCAGGCTCATCGTCAGTTCCACCTCGATTTCATTGGGACCGGGTTGCAGCAATCCTGCGACAGGGACGGCGTATGGTCCCCACAGGCACTCGCCCGCTGGCTTTCCGTTGATACGGAAACGCCACGAGTTCGCGCCGAGGGGCTGGAAGCGAAGGAATGTCAGCGTGGAAGCCTGTTCAGGGGTAAGTTCTACTGTGGTCTTAAGCGTGGCGTTGCCGGCGAAGAAAGGCATTCCGGCGGCCAGCAGATCGTCTGCGGCGAATGCAGTGCCGCGCAGAGAGGCACCAAGTTCGAAGGTACCCTGGTAGCGTTTTGCATGGCGCGGCAGTCGTTCTTCCGTGCCACGGTGGCGGACGCTGAAATCCCCCAGAAGATACACGCTTTCGACTTCCGTGATGAACGAAAGTTTGTTGTATTCGGATTCAAAGACGCGAGCAGCTTCCAATTTCTTGTAGACCTCGGGGAGTTGCGTGTAGCGCATCGCCATCGTGAGCGTGTTCATCCCGTACGACAGCGCCGGCAACGGAACCTTGCGGAACGATTTGTCGAACGCATAACCACAATCCTGCGCGGCAAACGGTGCACCGTTGAGGGCAAAGGTCCAGCGTTCGGGATTTTCCACGACGAGCGTGACAGGCGTCGCAAGGTCAAAGTCCGCGCCCACGAGGAATGGGATTTCGAGTTCCAGATCCAGGTCGCGCTGATACTGCAGCAAGATGGCCTGCAGGGAGATGATATCGTCTTCCCGCCATTCCCCGCCATCGACACGATATCGGCAGCGGTCCAGCGTGACCAGGTTTCCGCTGTCATCGGCGAGCGTCATCTGCGTGGAAACGGGAACGTTCTGCCCGCCAGCAAACCCTCTGGCGCGTTCGGGAGCCTCTGGCAAGGAAAGCGGCTGTTCGGGGACGAAGAAAAGCACGCCGTCCGCACCCGCCAGCGGATACGAGAATACGAAAGCGTCACCGTCCTTTGCAACGCCTGGCAAATGCGCCATCGTGCCTGCAACCGAATCAATGACTTCCACTTCCACTCCCTTTGCGGGCAGACGGAAGACCGCCTGCGTGTCCGTTTCATATTTCTGGCTGGCAAAGAAATAGAGCCAGCCAGAGGCACCGTCCAAATCCGCCAGATACCGTTGCGTGCCGACCAATTCCCGCGTGGGAGCACTATTCTCGGCGACCTGGGCAAAAGCGCAGTCAAGCAGGGTGTCAGCGGCGGCTTCTGGCGTGTCGAACGTAGGAAGGGCCTCGAGCCATTGTGCGAAGTCGGAGGAAGGTTCCTGTCGTTTGCCGTCCAGGAAGAGGTTCGCGTCGAAGGAGTTGCGGATGCGCAGGACGCGCCCGCCTGCGGACTGGAGTTGCTTGAGGAGCGCGAGCATGGACGAGGAGAGATTCACCAAAGGAGGCAGAATCACCGTTCCGTAGGAGCATAGACCAATGCGAATGCGTCCATTTTCAAAGGAGCCTTTTTCCTCGACGATGATTTCATCGGCGTAGTGGTGTTCGATAAAACGGGTGTCGAGGGCATGGGAGAGGTCGCGGAGAGCGAAGCCATAGGGTTCGATGCGCTTGCGTTGTTCCAGGTTTCCATCGGTGATTTGCTTGCCATTGCTGAGACACCAGGCTGTGGATTGCGGGTGAACGACAAGGACTTCCGTCTGCTGCTTCCCCTCAGCCAGAAGCATTCCGATACGGGAGAAGGAATCGTTGAGTTTCCCATAGTCGTTCCACCAGGGCTGGTGGTAGCTGTTGCTGGAGGGATAGTCGCGCTTGCGAAGTCCGCGAAGCGTGTAGCCTTGCAGATGCTGGCAGAGAAGATTGATGTTGTGCGCGAGTTGCGAGAAATAGACCCAACGCATTCCCGTGAAGTTGACGTTCCAGCCGCAAAGGGCGAAACTCTCCGTCAGGATATGCTTGCGTCCGACTTGGGCGGCGACGGAGGAGAGTTGGACCATGGTCGTGGGGTCGGGAAGTCGTCGACAGAGCAAATCCATGCCTGGCATAGTGAGATATTCGTACTGTGGCATGCAGGCGCCGTTGGAATCCAGCTGCGAGTGCGGGTACTCTTCGCAGACCATGTGCCCCGTATACTCCCAACCATGCGCAACGCACCAGTCGTAAATCTGCTTGTGGAAATGGTCACGGAACAATTTGGTGCACAAGCGCCAGAAACGGCAACGCATCTCCGCCGCATGCGGAAACTCGTCCAAGAACATTCCAGGCAGTTCCTTCCGCAAATCCCGACCGTATTCGCGCGCATACTCCCGTTCCAGCGTCAGCGACCACGGAAGCCCATTCCGAGACAGTTGCGGTTCGTCCGTGAAAATACCTTTCATGTGCGCCATGAGTTCCTTGGGAATGCTCTCATAGTAGTGCTGGTGCGTGACACGAATGAACCCCGCAACCACCTCCGCATCCATATTGTCCACATAGTATGGATTGACCTCGTAGAACAGACGCATCACCTCGCCGCTTTGCCCTGCCGGAAGAGACGTCCCCAGGAACTCCGTCCCGTCCGTACGGTAGAAGCCAATCGTGCGCTCATGTGACAACGCGCCCGCCTCCCCCACCTCCATCCGCAGGTACTTCTGCTGGTATTTCTCCCCCAGACCATTGACGAGACCGCCGCCAAATCCCGACGGCCATCCGTTCTCGTCGTACAACCATCCCTCCATTCCACACTTCCCCGCCTCGTCCAAACAGGCGTTAACGCACTCCATCCAACGGGGAGACAGGTACTCCGTCAACAACCCGCCACGAGCATGCATAAAAAAGCCGCCGATTCCCTGAGTGTGCATCTCGCGCACCTGGCGCCGCAGTTCTTCCGGCTCCAGTTCATCATTCCAACTCCAAAACGGAATTGAACGGTACGACACGTCAATTTGTTTTAAGTTCATGGCTTCGGGGGAAATCTCAAAGGACTGACAAAGACGGAAAGGAAAACAGTCTTTCAAGGGAATTGCAACACTCTCAAACCAACTGCCTTCGCTTGCTTCGTTTTGGCGGTTGGGGGGTGTTTTACAATTTCCTCTTCCATAATGTAGCACACTGCCGCCTTCCGCGCAAACTGCCTGATTCGTAAAAATCAAAAGGCGGCCGGGATTCTACGCAAGTGGCAGGACACACAAAAAACCGCCTTCTCCTAAGGGAAAAGGCGGTCTTTTCACAGAAATGAGGAAGATGACAAATTATTCGATGAAATTGCCGCTGTAGGTATCTCCAGCAAAAGACTTGACCTCATTCTTATCCATGGTGACAGCATGCGCGTCCACGAAACCGACGTTCACGCGACCCTGATGGGCGGCACCGTACCGAAGTCCGTTTGTTTTTGTCTCGTCAATGTCATTGAGGATATTCGAAAGGATATTTGCCCGTTTGGTTCCATTGGAATCTCCGCAAATCTGGGAGGCTTCATCCGCCGTCTTGTTGTTGTCCATCAGGTAGATGGCACTGGAGGCACTGGTCAGTTTCGTGACCTTGAGACGTGCGACAGGATACATATAGCTGTAGGAAACGTTGGCCTTGGAGGCGTCAAAGCCACTTGCCTCGTCGGCATTGTTGCAAATGAAGATTTTGGGTTCACTGACCAGACCATAGAGTTGTCCCACCCAGGATTTGTTGTTCAGTGCGGAGGGAGCGCCAAGAGATGTAATGGCAGAGTCTTTGGGCTTGTTATCGTCGCCAATGTTGATGGGAAGGCGCTGGCCGTAGTCGCCGGAGTACATCACGGCGGTGGTCATAAGCTGCTTGATGTGCCCAATGCAGTCAATCTCCTGCGCCTTGGCACGCGCCTTGCCGAGTGCAGGCATGAGCAGACCTGCCAAAATGGCAATGATGGCAATGACGGTCAGAAGTTCGATGAGCGTGAAACTCTGCTTTTTCATGGCAATTTTCCTGTTAAAGTTCAATGGATGGTTGGTTTTCAATGACTCTTCAGAAATATTATACACAATTTTCCGCGTTTCGCAAGCCCCTTGCCCCAAAAAACTTTGATTTCCATAAAAAAAACGTCCACCAAGGCTTGGCTATGGAACGAAGACAGCGGAAGGGTGACACTTCCACTCATTGTTCCCATTCCACCATTGTTTCGCCCTGTTTTTTGGGGAAACCATTGGAGATAATTGCAAAACTACCGCCCAACCGCCAAAAATCCGCAAGCGATGAAGCCATCGCGCCGCGCCGTGAAGGCGGTTGGGATGAGAGTTTTGCAATTACCTCCATTGGTAAAAAGAGAGAAACGGATTTATCTTATATGAGGGAATTACAAGACAATCACTACCACCAAGGAGCTAGCCATGTCACGTTCCATACCACTCCTGTTCTTCCTGCTCCTGTTCTCCCTCCATGCAGCGTTGTTGCGCATAGACGTGATGTCCCCCGAGACTCCTATTCAAGTGACCTCGACGGACAAACTGATTACCCCGAAGCCCATGGGCTGGCAAAAGCAGTACCCGCCCTCCCACACGGCCTATTTCCACAAAAACGCCATTCCTGACAAATGGCTGCCTGCCACCTTCACCGTTCTCCCGAAAAAGGACGGCACGCTTGAAGTTCACCTGATGGGCGAATGGCGTCCGGATGAAAACGGGAAACTTCTCCCCGTCGCCTTTTTCATCTCCCAATTCCGCGTCAATCAGAAGCTCCACAAGTTTCCGGAGAGTTCACCGCGGCTGGTCACCGACCCAGGTCTCTGCTTGAATGGCGAGCAGACGCTCCGTACCTGGCATGAAGATCGGGAAATCGTGAAACTCCCCCTGGTTGCAGGCCAGCCGTTGCAGATATCCTTCCAATACCGCGATGCAGGCTTCCTGACCGTGCAGCCAGATGTCACACCGCTTCCGCTCGGAGCAAACGCAAACCGTACCTTCGGGGATGAAACGGAGGGCGACCACAAAGGCGGCTGGTCGGACCAAGGAGAACAAAGCCTTCGCAACCTGCAACCGCAATGCTCCTACGGCGGCATGGAGTTCGCAATTCCCACCACGGGGAATCAAGTCGCCACTCTCCATTCCCAATACGACCCCACGGAACTGCGCGAGTTCACCCTATCGCTAAAAGCACCTAAAACGCATTCGTACCTCTATTTGCTCCATGCCGCATGCTGGCTGGTCGCGCCCGACGTGGGGACCGTCCAGGTCCACTATGCAGACGGCACCAGCCAGGACTTTCCCGTCCGCCGCACGCTCAACGTCGCGGACTGGTGGTCTGTCGCGGAACTGGAGCAAGGCAAGATTGTCTATGTCCAGAATCCCGAGGAACGACAGGGTGGCTTCTTCCTAACGCGGTTCCCTCTTCGCCGCAAACCCATCCAGGCAGTGACCTTCCGCACAACGGAAAAAGCCGTCTGGATTATCGTCGCCGCCTCGCTTTCCTCGCGCGACGTGCCCGTCTCCTCAGGCGCCTATTTCATCCCGCAAGCTCCAGATTTTCTCCCTTGTGACAAACCGAATAACGACATCCGCCCCGGCACCGCCCTGGACTGGAGCAAACGCCTCCCACCCGTCAATGCCTTCGGCAAGGGACACCGCTGGATCGGCGCCAACGGCTTCGTGCCCGTGTACGTTTTCATCCAAGAGGAAACCTCCGCCGCACATGCCGCCATCGATTCCCGCTTCGAACAACTCCACCTTCTAGGATACGACTATTTCCGCACCAACTACCACCTCGACCGCTGGCCTTTCCAGGACGCTCCCGCCGACCTACAGTTCGCCCCCAAATACCTGGATTTGTACGACTACTATGTCGATTCCGCCACGCGCCATCATGTCCGCATCTGGGGAACATTGGCCAGTTATCAATTCGGTCGAAAGTCCTGGCGTCCCGCATTCGACCTCAGAAACGACTGGAAGGCACTCTGCTTCTTCGGCGACGAAAGATTCCGCGACGACTGGTCCCGCCTGGTCAAAATGTTGCTGACCCACTACAATCCCTACCAGAAATGCACCTATATGGACAGCCCCGCCTTCTTCATCTGGGAACCCTACAACGAGCAGGAAATCGGATTGCGAAGTTGGTTGAGCGAGGTCCTGCGTCCCGAGACGATGGCGGCGATTGTCCCCATCTATGCAAAGTTTCTGCGGAAGAAATACGGGACGCCTGAAAAACTCGCAGCTGCCTGGCACTGCAAACCCGGCACGTTTGAAGAACTCGCCGCACTGCCGCACGCCCAAATGTCAAACGTCGACAGATGGGAGTTTGCGATGGAGCACCTCCGTGAATGCCAGGCTTTCTACGCCAAAGAACTGCGTGCCCTGGGAGCCAAGCAACCGATTTCGCAGTACAATCTCTCGTATTTCAAGAATGCGAGCATTGTCCGTGCGGAGAGTGTGGACGTGGTCTGCATGAACGCCTATTTCAACCATCCGTCGAACTTCCAGCAACCAGGTTCCGTTGTCGCCCAGAACTCCTCTCTGGGAAATGCGCGCATGAGTTATTTCCGCAACTTGATTGGAACGCGCCTGGCTGACCGTCCCTTTGTCGTGACCGAATACAACCAGCCCTACTGGAATCAGTACTACTATGAACGCGGTCTGGCCTTCGCCGCCTACAGCGCACTTCAGGGACTGGAAGGCATCACCGTCCACGCGGGCGCGGTGGCGCACTCTCCCGACCAGCAGCACGCCGTGGAGTGCTTCACGGTGTTTTCCAGCCCTACCCAACGTGCCAATGAGTTCCTCACGATGGCAATCTACCGCCGGGGAGATGTCAAAACCTCGCCTCACCGCGTGGAACTCCTCATCCAGGAAGACCCGGCAGAAGGCATGACCGCCATCGGCGCACCCGAAACCCAACTCTCCTTCCTGACCGGTCTGGCCGTCCGTACCCCCGCCACACGCACCGTTCCCGCCGACTGTCAAATCGAGGTCAAGAACAAAGCCCAGTTCTCCAGCACCAACTGGGCCGCCACCCTCGCAGAAAAAAACAACGACGAAGAACTCGCCAACCTCGTTGCCAAACTCCGCGAAAAAGGCGTCCTTGCTCCAGACAACAAAACCGACATCTCCAATGGTATCTTTGTCTCCGACACAGGAGAAATCACCTTCGACACCAAACAGAAGCGCATTCAGGTCATCACGGACCTCACCGAAGGCTTGACACTGGCCGCGGGCGAGGTCGATATCCCCCTGCGCGTTCTCCGCATTGAGGAAGTCACCAGCAACTGCGCCGTCGCCGCCGTCTCCATTGACGGTCGTCCCCTGCGTGACAGCGAGCGCGTCGTTCTTGTCATCAATACCTTCTCCTGCGCACCAGGGCTGAAACTCAGCACTGACCGCACGGCCTTCTACGAACGCGGCTCGGGAGCCTCCGTTTTGATGCAAACCGTCGTATGCAAAGGCACACTGCAAAACACCAATGCTAAACGCCTTCGCCTCTATCCCCTTGCACTTGACGGCACACGCCGCGACCCTCTTCCCATCACCACTGACAACAACCTCCTCCGCTTCGACATCAATACCGCAAAACTCCCCAACGGCACCACCCCGTTCTTCGAACTCGCGCTCGATTGAAGTGGCTAGTGGTTAGTGGTTAGTGGTTAGTGGCTAGTGGTTAGTTTTTAGTGGTTAGTGGTTAGTGGTTAGTGGTTAGTGGCT
>JAFRLI010000330.1 GCA_017431255.1 Victivallales bacterium | reverse complement strand
GGGAACCTCCACCTTTCACACCAACCTCATCGACGCCATCTCCCTGATGGACTCCCGGACGCTCCGGGAAAACCTAAAAGGTAATTGCAAACCCCTTTAGGAGTCCACAGAACACACAGAATACACAGACTGTTTGCCCGCACGTCAGCGCGGCCAAACACTTGTTTTGAAGCAAAATACAAAAGGCAATCCGCCGCAAAGAGACGGATTGCCTTCTGTGTATTCTGTGGTCTCCTCTCACCGTTGTTACCACCGCATGTAGGCGTAGGGATCGTCGTGGATGGTGCGCTTGTCGTTGTAGAGATCGGCCTCGTTGGCGGGGGTGGAGGCGGCAAGGCGCTGCGTCCAGTAATCTGGCTTTGCGGAGCGGTAGACGCCGAGGTTCTGCAGGACGACGTTGACGAGGCGCGCGGTCTGGACGTTCGTAAAGACCATATCCTGGCGCTCCTGCAGGTCGAAGTCATCGGAAATCGCGGATACCCAGACGAGGCGTCCCATGCCGACGGGGAGCTGCGCTAGCACGCCAGTCTTGGAACACCAACCAGCCTTGACGGTGGCGACGACAGGAGTCTCCAGCTTCTTGCGCCAGCGTAAATCCGCGACGGAGAGACCGCGGAACACGTCGGGAAGTGGTCCTTCCAATGGATTGAGCCAGTTCACCTTGCTCTCGACGGAGAAGCCGCCGAGTGCCTTCTGGAGCAGCTTCGCCTCGTCGGTGGTCAGTCCCAGCGCGACGACGGTTCCGCCGCCCTTCGCAAACTGCGCGAGTTTTTCCCCGTTGGTCCCCAGCCACGCCTTGCAGCCGCGTCCGAGAATCTGCACGCCTGTAGTTCCCTTTACGACGCCCTGTGGATAGACGCCCGTGTCCACGCCGATCTTGCCGCCAGCGTACGCGACGGGGACCTCTGCGGACTTCTTCGCGTTGTTCAGGTACTTCGTGAGGTTGGCGAGAAGAGTGTCCGCGGCGGGTTCGCGTCCGATTCGGTCGGTGACGTCGAGGTTGCAGAACAGAATACCTCCTTTGCCGCTGGGGACTTCCCAGAGTGGGGTGTATCGTAGAGCGAAGCCCGTGTCCAGCAACGAACGAACGACATTCACGTGCGGCTTCTCGGCGATGGTCGAGGCGACGGTACCCTCCTGCGAGCAGCGCCAGACGTGCTTTTCACGCTGACTGTCCTCCAGCGAGGCGGGTTCACCGTCCAAGGGACCAAGGGAAGTGGCACCGCGCCAGTCGGTGAACTCGACATCGTGCATTCCCGCGAGGACGGGGTGCCTGCGGTCGCGAATCCATGCCTGGCGGGAGCCGAGCGTGACGGTGCGTAGACCGAAGACGCGCTTGAGTGTCTGCTCGGACTGCTCGCAGACGAGGACGCGGAGTCCTTGCGGAACGCGTTTCGCGGCGTCCTGAAGTGCGGCGCAGTCAGCGGCGGTGTCCAGCGCATTTGCGCCGACGACCAGCACGCGCACACCATTCGGCAGCTGTGCATCGGCCTTGGCGGCGGGAAGGCTCCAGCCGATTCGAGCGAACGCGTCACGCGTCTTTCCGCAGGATCCAGCAGTGCCCAGCCGGACGGCTCCGCAAGCTGCTTCGCGGCGGGGAAGAACTGCATCGCGAAGGCCTCGACTGGAACCTCCTTGCTCCCGAACTTCACGCTTGCCTGCAACTTCACCCCAGTCGGCCTGGAAACCGCGGGAACCTTGAACTTGAACGGGAGGAAGCGCACCTCGGCGGGCGGCACGGTGACGCTCCCCGTCCCGACCGTTGTGCTGTCCTTGCCGACGGTCAGCTGGACGTTCGCCTCGTACGTCACGGGCTTGCGCAAGTCGTTGATGAGCACGAGCGTCTTCTCGACCTCCTCGCCCGCGCGGAACGCGTGCTCCACCGTGTACCAGCGCACCTCGGGACCACCGATGTATGCGTAGGTGCGGGACATATAGCGGCGGAAGGCGGCGTAGTGCTTGGTCGGCTCGAAGAGCTGTCTGTCAAGTTCGGTGTCCTGATCGAAGAACGCACGGATCTGCCCGTCGCTTCCGTTAGAGCGCGCGTACTCGGTGACGATGTGTCCCGGGCGCTGGAGCTTGTCCCAGTCGATCTTGCATTGGATGGTCGGCGGATCCGGGAAGGAAAAAACGCCCTTGGAGAATGCTTTCGGTCGATGGTAGTTGTTCTCCCAGACATTCATCCCGCCCGAGATGCCCCACGTGCGCCAGGCCTGATACTGGGTGCGGTAGGTGAGGATGAAGCATTCGTCCAGCACACGCGGGAATCCATAGCTGTAGTATCCGTAGGAGGAGTTCCAGACCTTGCGCGGAGCATTCCAAGCGGACTGAATATAGTCGACGTAGTGCGGTTCCTCGAGGTAGTAGCTGCGTTCGCCGAGCAGGATGGCGGCGTACTCGGACTGGAGCGGCTCGTTGCACCACCCGGTGGAGGCGTCGCGCATCTGGAGGTCGCCCGGATACGGAGTGCCGTTCTCGACCATCATCAGGGGGCGGTCACCGTCCTTTGCCCAGAGACGCAGCCATTCGCGGAGGTCCTGCTGCTCGGGCCAGCCCAGGTAGTTGTTCAGCGTGTACATCTCGCCCGTGATGGCGCAGGCGTGGTTGTAGGTGTGGCGGCTCGGGTCGACGGAGCGCACGTAGCGATTGGACCACTCCAGGCGCTCGCGGACGAGCTGCTTGATGGAGCCTGGCTCGAATCCGCGCTTGCCGTCCAGCAGCAGCGGGTTTTGGTCCTGCGCGTAGCCGTTTCCGTTCATATTCATACGCCACAGCACGAGCGACGGCGAATTGATGTGGTTCTCCACCTGGTTTCTGACGACCGCGCGCCAGTCCTCGGTGCCCCGTCCTTCCAGTTCCTCGGGAAAGAGTTTGGGGACCTTGGGAACGGCGATGGCGGCGAGCATCCCCATCTCGTCGCAGAGCTGCAGCAGCGGCTTGGTAGCCATAAACTTGTCAGGCAGCTCGTTGTCCTCCATATACACGAAGTTGTATCCTGCGTCCAGCGCCTTCGTCAGCCAGTGGCGCATCGCGACGGGCGCGTCCCAGTTGCCCGCAGGCGACCAGTACGAGCAGGGATTGAGATTGAGCTTCACGCCGTTCAGGTAGAAGTAGCGCCCCTTGATGACGAAGTCGCGGAAGCCGAAACGCTCGGGGAGCGTCTGCGAGAGAACCTTGCCGTTGCGCAGCAGCGAGAGGCGCAGCTCGTAGAGGACGGGGCTGTCCACGTCCCAGAACTGGACGTCCTGCCAGACCGCCTTCGCGTCAATCTCCTTCGCGCCTGCGGGAATGGTTCCCTCGAACGTCGCGGCGGGCTTGCCCTTGAGCGTGACGTCCATTCGCCACGTCGCGCCAGCGGGCGCAGGCGCGGAGAGCGGCGCGAAAACGGCGAGCGTGCGGTCCGCAGTCGTGGTCGTGATGCGCGGACGCGCGACCTCGCAGGGTGCCGCGTCGCGGACGCGCAGGAACACGTCCCCGTAGATGCCCGCGTTCGTGAGCTTGTCCCTGCTGGGAGCCATATAGCTGAGCGATGCCTCCTGTGGAAGACGTGCCTCAACGAGCACCGCGAGTTCCATCTTGCGACCCGGCTTCACGAACCCCGTGATGTCCACCTCGCCGCCGTTGAACTGCACGGCACCCGCCATCTGCCCGTCGCAGTAGACGGTCGCGGTGGTGGCGACGCGGTCGAAGCGGACGGAGACTTGCTTACCCTTCCAGTCCGCAGGGACATCAATTCTCCTGCGGTACCATCCGAAGGAGCAAACGGAATCGGCGCCCTTGTCCTGCGGATGACGGAACGCGGTGCTTTTGTTGAGCCAGCGACCAGGGACGAGTGCTAGTCCCCACTTGTCGTCGGAGGGAACGGTGGTCTGCACGGCGCCCACAAGAGTCTGCTCGTAGATGCGGATATTGTCAACCCAGATGGTTCCCTTGACGTTTCCCTGCGGCCCGCGAGGCGTGAGCGCACGGATGGCAGGGCAGGATCCGGAGACGTTGAACGGGACGGTGATGGTAATCCAGTCGCTCTTCATCGGGAAGTCCGACGAGGCCATCGTGAAGTAACGATAGCCTCGAATGTCCTGCACCTCGGTCTTGCAAGGCAACCCATCCAAATCGGTCTTGAGGTCGAAGGAGAGGAAGCAGGGAATGCAGCGCGGAATGTCGGTCAACTTGAAGAAGCCGTGCCTGAGATGTTTCAGCGGGGGCGCCTCCAAATCGATGCGGAGGGACGCCTTGCCAGCGCTGTGCTCGCTGCGGTCGACGGTGACCTTGAAATGATTCTCCTCCTCGTCGGAGAACGACCACATTTCAGGTTCGTACTTCTCGATGTCGTACTGCCAGACGAGTTTTTTGTTGTTGGACGGCTTCAGCTCGGGCGCGTTGCGGAACTCCCAGAGGCCGTTGATGCAGTATTCGGTCTCCGTGGCGGACTGACGCCGCCACGCATTGTTCAAATCCCAGTCGCAACGCGCTCCCTCGGGCAACGGCGGCACTAGCGTGACGGCACCCAGAGGAAGCAGCGGAACGAGGAAGGAGAGCAGGAACTTGGTGGTTTTCTGCATACGTAAACCTTGGTTTGGAAGGTTGCTTATCTCATAATCGTATGTTGATACAAAAGACGTGGCGGAGCAAGGACGCACCTTCGACTGTTCCGTGGACGCAAGCCCGTGCCTCAGTTCCCTGGCAGCAAGAAAAAGGTACCTTAGAAGTCGAATTCTTTGTTCATCAGCCAGAAATATCCGTCGGACGCATTCTGGTCGACGGGGATCTGACCGAACTTTCGGGTTTCGGCGTGCGCGTCGGCAAAGAGGACGTTGTTGGCGTTACCGCCATCGTGGTGGTATCCTGCGCCAGTTCCGACGAGCATATGTGCGCGTGCCGCGACGTGGGGGCTGGGATAGCTTGCGCCAAAGACATCTCGTTCCGAAATGAAGCATCGTTCGCTGGGGCGCTTGACCTGGGAGACGTGGCGGAATCGTGGAGGATTCTGCGGGTCGTGGGAATACCCCTTCCAATTGAGCGCGTAGTGGAAGTAGTCCTTCACAGGATACATCGGTTGAGGACGGTTCGGGCACATAAAGAGGGGATGGGGAATCCATTGTTCCTTGCCAGGTTCCGCAATACGTTTGCCCCTCATAAAATCGCCGTCCCAGTTCTTCGCGGGAAACCCAGTGCCCTTCAATGTATAAAAGAGTGCGTCGAAATACCGGCCACGTGCCTTGCCCGACACACCGTACGTACCGCCTTCCCACCCCCAAAGCCCTCGGTCGATGGGAATCACGCCGTTGGTTTCTTCCAGGTACATCACGTTGGCAATGCCGAGCGACTTGAAGTTGTTCACGCAGCTGATGGTACGCGCCTTGTCGCGCGCCTTCGCCAGTGCCGGCAGCAGCATCGCCGCCAGAATCGCGATGATCGCAATCACCACCAGCAGTTCAATCAGGGTGAAATTCCGTTTCGTTTGTTTCTGTTCGTTCATCTCGTCCTCCTTTAGGATTTCTGGTGGATCTGGGCCCGAAAAAAAGCCTTTTACGATTTTTGCAGGAATTAATGGAAAATTTGGAAAACGCATTTACATTAACCTGAAAATCGACTTTTTCAATTGACGAAAACCGCTATCTCTTGACTGGAAAAGACAAATGTTGCGTGATTTGAAGAAACTCTCCTACATCGGCATTTACCAGGCACCCGCCGGACGTAGCATCCAGCCCCTCATCATCCCCCAGTATCGGGAAAAGGTGGAGCTTCTCATCTCGGGGAAGGTGTTTTTCGAGGTGGACGGGGTGGAGCGCACGTTCACCCGCGGGGCTATGTTCTGGCATATTTCGGGGGAGTCGACCATCTACCGCTATCCGCCGGACGAGCCGTACTCCTGCTATGCGGCGCAGTTCGTCGTGGAAGCCTCCTCCCGTCCATGCCCCCGGGCGACCTGGCCCGCCGATATCGAGTTCCTGCTGGAGTTCATGAAGCAGATGTTCCAACGCTTCCACTCCACCGACGGGCAGGACGAGACGCTGGCGCCGTGCGTCTATTCCACGCTTGTCTGCCTCGCCAACGGTCCCCAGACGCAATCGGCGCAAACCCTCCCACGCCCCCTGGCCGTGGCGCTGCGCTACCTGGAACGCCATCTCTCCTCGAATCTACACATTGCTGATTTGGCGCAGGCGGCCGGCGTCAGCCCCGACTACCTCCACTCCCTCTTCCGACAGCACCTCGCACGCTCCCCACACCAGGAACTCCTCCGCCTCCGCATCAACCGCGCCAAGCAGCTCCTCTCCGGCTCCTCCATCTCCATCAAGCAAATCGCATTCGACTGCGGATTCAACTCCACCGAGGTCTTCTACCGACAGTTCGCCGCCCTCGCCAACACCACCCCCGCACTCTACCGCAAACGCTGCCAGCCCCCGGAAGAGGCAGGGAAGTGACAGCGGAGGGCGTTGTGGTTCCGGGGCGTTTGTTTTTCGGTGTTTTTTGAGAAGTGGAATTGCAATTCGGCAGGAGGAGATTATATTAATAGACTACGAACAAGAGTTATTTTCACAAATCACAATAGAAGGAGCACGACCATGTCTCTTCATCCCAGCCTCAAGACGAAAGGCGCCATCGCCGAAAAACGCAATGTTCTCAAGCGCTACGAGCGCATTGACCAACTGAAGAAAGAAGGTCGCTACAAGGATGGCGACCGCGCCTGGGGTTTGCCCAAGACCAAGCCCGAGGACTAATCCTCCCTTTTGTTCCTTTCCTAACCAAACCGCATCCAGGCGCTTGCCAACAAGTGCTCGGTTGCGGTTTTTTTCTAAACCCTCTAGAACCTCTAGACTCCTAGACCCTCTAGAGTATCCACAAGGAGCGCATCATGTGGCAATATACCGAAAAAGTGATGGACCATTTCACGCATCCACGGAACTGTGGAAGCCTTCCCGACGCCGACGGCATCGGCCAAGTCGGGAACTTGGTGTGCGGCGATTCGATGAAGTTGTACATCAAGATGGCAGAGGATAAGAAGACGATTGCGGACGCGAAGTTCCAGACGTTCGGGTGTGCGTCGGCAATTGCCTCAGCCTCGGCACTAACCTGCATGATTATCGGGAAACCGCTGGAGTACGCTGTTGGTCTGAGCAACCAAGACATCGTGGATTTCCTCGGCGGTCTGCCAGACGAGAAGGAGCACTGCTCCGTGATGGGATTCGAAGCGCTCGAGGCCGCCGTCGCCGACATGGCGAAACGCCATCCCGAAATCCCGCAACCCAAGCCACCACAGGCTCCCGACAACTCCCGTGTCGTCTGCAAATGCTTCAATGTCACGGAAAACAAAATCCGCAACATCATCAAGGAACATCACCTCAAGACGGTCGAAGAGGTCACCAACTACACGAAAGCAGGCGGCGGTTGCGGACGCTGCAAGGCGGACATCCAGGCCATTCTGGACGAAATCAACGCCGTTCCGCATGACGCACCCGCGCCCGAGCCAAAGCCCGGCAAACTCACGAACCTCCAGAAAATCAACCTCATCATGAGCGTGTTCAACGAGGAAATCACACCCGCCCTCAAAGGTGACGGCGGGGATGCGGAACTCGTAGACGTGGACGGCAACGACGTCTATGTCAAACTCCTCGGGGCATGTGCACACTGCGCCGCTGCGGAAATGACGATGCGCAACTGGGTCGAGGCAAAACTCCGCGAGAAAGTCTCCCCCGAACTGCACGTGGTCGATGTCACAAAACGCTGACAGGAGAGAGTAGCCATGACGGACAATGTCATATACGTCGACAATAATGCCACCACGGCTGTCGCCCCCGAGGTATTCGAGGCGATGAAACCGTACCTGACGAACCTCTACGGCAATCCTTCCAGCCCGTATCCGTTTGGAGACATTGCGAACAAAGCAGTCGCAAAGGCGCGCGAGCAAGTTGCGACCCTGCTGGGTGCGAAGCCCACGGAAATTATCTTCACGAGTTGCGGTTCGGAATCGGACAATACCGCGCTCTCCTCGGCACTTGCCACGCAGGGCGGTCGCCGCAAAATCGTGACCACCGTCGTGGAGCATCCCGCGATTCTGACGCCGTGCAAGCACCTGGAAGAGCAAGGGTATGTCGTCAAGTACCTCCGCGTCGATTCCCTGGGACGCCTGGATTTGGACGAGGCACGCGAACTGATTGACGACGAAACCGCCATTGTCTCGGTCATGTGGGCCAACAACGAGACGGGCAACCTCTACCCCGTCGAAGCCCTTGCGCGCATCGCGCATGAACACGGGGCGCTGTTCCACACGGACGCCGTCCAGGCCACGGGCAAAATCCCGATGAACCTGGCGGAAAGCGAAATAGACTTTCTATCTGTCTCCGGGCACAAACTGCACGCCCCCAAAGGGGTCGGGTTGCTGTATCGCCGTCAGGGCACGCCGTTCGTTCCATTCCTCAAGGGCGGGCACCAGGAACGCCTGCAGCGTGCCGGCACGGAAAACGTCGCCTCCATCGTCGGACTCGGCGTTGCCGCCGAACTGGCTCTGGCGCATCTGCCAGAGGAAAACACGCGCCTGCGCGCGATGCGGGACAAACTGGAGGCAGGTCTGCTCGCAAATGCGCCCGACGCGCACGTCAACGGCGATCCGGAACACCGAATGCCGCACACGACCAACATCTCGTTCAAGTATGTCGAAGGCGAATCCATCCTGCTGCGCTTGTGGAACGCCGCGCACATCTGCGCATCCTCAGGTTCCGCCTGCTCCTCGGGTTCCCTGGAGGCCTCCCACGTCCTCCGCGCCATGGGCGTAGACTACCAGTCCCTCCACGGTTCCATCCGATTCTCCCTCTCCCGCTACAACACGGAGGCGGAGGTCGATACCGTCATCCAGACCGTTCCCCCCATCATCCGCGAACTCCGCGAAATCTCTCCCTTCGGACACGAATAACTTCTCGTGGTTAGTGGTTAGTGGTTAGTGGGGGACTCTAGGGACGATGGGACCGATGGTCCCACTTCTAGAATCTCTAGCGTTCTCCCGTACAGAACGGGCACGCCACCCAATGGTGGTCGTTGATGGGTTTCAGTTCGGGAACCGTTTCGGAGCAACTTTCGCAGCAGAGCGGGCAGCGTGGGGTGAACGCACATCCCTTGGGCAGGTTGCCCGCGTCGGCGACCTCGCCAGGATTCGGCGGGAGCGTGCGTTGGTCAGGATCTGGGACTGGCGCGGAGGCCAGCAGGAGTTTCGTGTACGGATGGTGCGGATTCTCGAAGAGTTCTTCGGTCGGTGCAAGTTCGACGATTCTGCCTGCGTACATCACCGCCACGCGGTCGCAGATGTGCCGCACGACTTCGAGGTCGTGCGCGACGAAGATGTACGAGAGTCCGCGCTGCTCCTTCAGGTCGGACAGCAAATTGATCACCTGCGCCTGGACCGACACGTCGAGTGCCGACACCGCCTCGTCCGCCACGACGAACTTCGGGTTCATAATCAGGGCGCGTGCGATGCCGATGCGCTGACGCTGTCCGCCTGAGAACGCGTGCGGATAGCGCGTCTTGTGCTCGGGTCTCAAGCCGACCTCGCGCAGCATCTCGTCAACGCGATCTTCCAGTTCGGAACCCTTCGCCAAATGATGGATCTGCAGCGGCTCCGAGACGATTTGCCCGACGGTCATTCGCGGATTCAGGCTTGAGAACGGGTCCTGGAAGATCATCTGCATGGACTTGCGCAACTCCACGAGCTCGCTACTGCCCAGCGTCCCGAGTTCGACGTACTGGTCAGGACCTCCGTAGTTGAAATACGCGTGTCCCGAGGTGAAATCCAATGCGCGGAGAATGGTGCGGACAGTCGTCGACTTGCCGCAGCCAGATTCGCCAACCAGTCCCCGCGTCTCGTTTGGGTACAGGTCGAACGAGACTTGATTCACCGCCTTCACGTCGCCGAGTTTGCGGCGAAAGATTCCCTGGCTGTAGATGGGGAAGAACTTGCAGAGTTCCCGCACCGCCAGCAGAGGCGGGCGGTTTCGGTCGCCGCCGAACGCGTCTATGGTCACCGTGTTCATACATCCTCCCTGCGTTTCTCGTCGAGCAATTTCCGGATTTCCGCGGCACGGAAACAACAGATCATTCGACCATTGCCCATATCGGTTTCTGGAGGTACGTCGCCGCAGTCGCAAAGTCCCTCCTTCATAAAGTCGCATCGGGGATGGAAGGGGCATCCTGCGGGAATGTCGGTCAAGTTCGGCACGGTTCCGCGAATGCTCGGCAGGCGTGACTTGTTCTTGCGCAGTCCAGGAAGCGAGCGCAGCAGTCCGAAGGTGTACGGATGCAACGGGTCCTTGATGATTTCCCGCACTGTCCCGCGCTCGATGATGCGTCCGAGATACATCACGGCGACGTAGTCCGCCACCTGGGCGACAACCGCGAGGTCGTGCGTGATGAGCAGCACGCTATTTCCCGTCTTCTCCTGCAGTTGCTTCATCAGCGCCAGTACCTGCGCCTGGATGGTCACATCGAGCGCGGTGGTCGGCTCGTCCGCGATGAGCAGGTCCGGTCGGCTGAGCATCGCCATTGCGATGACAACGCGCTGGCGCATTCCTCCCGAAAGTTCGAAGGGATACTGGCGAAAACGTCGTTCTGGGGCGGGGATTCCGACTTGTCCGAGCATATCGATGACCTTCTTCTCCGCCTCCTCCTTGCTGATCTTGCGGTGCAGATACAGCACTTCGCACAACTGGTTGCCAATCGTGTGGACGGGGCTCAGCGCGGTCATCGGCTCCTGGAAGATCATCGAGATCTTGTTGCCTCGGATATCGTACAGTCTGTCGTCCTTTTCGCTCAGGGCAGCAATGTCGGTCGTTGTGCCGTCAGTGTCGTGGAAGAGGATTTTTCCGTGGGTGATTCTTCCTGGCTTTTGAATGAGGCGCAGGATGGAATAACTCGTCACGCTCTTGCCGCAACCGGACTCACCGACCAGCGCGAGGAACTTGCCGCGCGGAATCTGGAAGCAGACATCGTTGACGGCGCGCGTCTCGCCTTCGCCGGTGAAGAAACTCACGCAGAGGTTTTGGATTTCGAGTACATTCGGGTCCAACTCGGGCCTCCTTATTTCATGGCGTATGGGTCTGCGGCGTCGCGCAATCCGTCGCCGAGGAAGTTGAAGCACAGCACCGCGAACACCAGCATCACCACGGGTGCCAGCAACCACGGATATTCGATGACCGCCTTGACGTTCATACAGTCCTGCAACATCACGCCCCAACTCACCACGGGGGGACGCAAGCCCAGTCCGAGGAAGGAGAGGCTGGTTTCACCGAGAATCATCCCGGGGACCGTCAGCGACAGGGAAACGATGATGTGGCTGGTGAAGCCTGGCAGCAGATGTCGGAAGAGGATGCGTGTGTGGCTCGCGCCGAGCAGGCGTGCCGCCACGGCGTAGTCCTCCTCGCGCAGGCTCAGGATTTTGCCGCGCACCACGCGCGCGAGATTTGTCCACGAGAGGAAACTCAAGGTCAGCGTGATCGCGAAATAGGTCTTCAGCGGCTCCCAGTCGCTCGGTACCGCAGCCGCGAGCGCGAGCCACATCGGGAGCGACGGGAACGAGTTGATGATTTCGATGAGGCGCTGGATGACCGTGTCGACCGTTCCCCCGCAGTATCCCGAGATTCCGCCGATCACGATTCCGAAGAAGAAGGACATCATCACGCCGATGAGGCCGACCGAGAGCGAGATGGTAGCCCCCTGCACGACGCGGCTGTATACGTCATAGCCGAAGCGATCCGCTCCCGTCATAAAGTAGACGTAGCGCTGCGCGGCGTTCGGTTCGTCGGGAAGTTTCGTGAGGTCGACACCGAAGAAGTGCCGCTCGCATTCGAACAGTCCCCAGAGTTTGTAGGGCCTGCCTTTGACGAAGAAGCGGAGCGGAGCGTTGTTTTCTGGCGCGATGATGTAGAAGTTCTGCAGGGTCACGGGATCGATTTCGCGCTTGACGCCCTTGGCGTAGAGCCCCAACTTGGCGTTCCAGCCCAGGCGATGCGGCGGGCAGTAACTGTAGTCGAGATTGCGGTCGTATTTCCCGTAGGGCGCGAAGAACGGCGAGAACAGTGCAATCGTGTAGAGCACTGCCAGCAGGAAACTCGCGGCGACCGCCAATTTGTGCTTCTTGAACTGCAATGCCATCAACTGCCGCTGATTTAGCCTATCATACGTCAGTTCCTTGGGGGGAGAGAAGATGCTCATTTTGCGATACCTCCTCCAATTCGGATTCGTGGGTCAACGGTCATCAGAAGCAGGTCGCTGACCAGCGTCCCGAAGACCGACAATGTGCTCAGGACCATCAGCAGCGAGCCCGCCAGGTTCATGTCCTGGCTGAAGAGCGCGCTGAGC
>JAFRLI010000329.1 GCA_017431255.1 Victivallales bacterium | reverse complement strand
GAGTTGAAGCGGAAAACGCCCCCTAAGCGCTGTGCCCCTAGGAGTCCCCTAAGCGCTCTGTGCCCCTAGGAGTCCCCTAAGCGCTGTGCCCCTAAGAGTTTCCTAAGCGTCGTGCCCCTAAGAGTTGTGCCTACCAACTTCTAGAGAAACAAACGGGGCCGAGCCGGACGGTGAAGGCCGGCCGGCCCCCTGAGAAGCAACGTGCGAGTTTCGCCGTTATGGATTGGCTGGCAGAGTCACTGGCTCAGTTGCATAGAACCAGTAGGCTTTCCCCGCCTGGAGCGGATACTTGCCACCAGTCTTGATGCTCTTGTAGCCAGGCTTGCCGTTCTGGACGACAAACTCGTAGATGTTGTCCGCAGGCACCTTGCTGAGGTACTTGGCGTACTGCGTTGCGAAGTCGGAGATGTCGTTGGCAGGTCCGATGATGTTCCAGCCGGCGGCCAGAGTCATGTCACCGTTGCCGAGGCTGCCGTAGACGGCGAGCGTCTTGGCGGTCGGGGCATAGACCCAGTAACCGGTGTTCGCTTCAATCTTGGTGGCGATTTCGTACTGCCCGTCAACATACTTGTAGACGTTGCCGCGGTAGTAGGATTCGCCGGCGTCGGAGAAGACGGCGTCCACATCGTCGTTGGCGGGGACGACGCTGAAACTGATCATGTTCCAGCCCTGTTGCAGGGAGACTTCCTGGTAACTGTCAGGAGCGCCGAGGCTGACGCGGAAGACGACGAAGTGCTGGCCGTTGGAATCGGTCTGCATATCGGCGATGTCCCCAGCATCGAACGTGAAGGACGAGGAGGTGCCCATGTCGTAGGAGATGCCTTCGGGTATGTAAGTGCCGTTGGCAGTCTGGCGCATCACGGTGATGCGAGGATGGGTGGTGCAAACGCTGGGCAGAGTGCCGTAGATGTTTTCATCGCCCTTCTGTGCATTGGCGGGATCCCAGGAGATGGTCATTTCCCTTGCGCCCTTGTCGCCCAGTTCGACCTTGATGAACCATGTGGAGGAGCGGCTGGACGGGCGAATGTCGCGCGTCAGGCGGGTATTCATGTCATCGAGACCGATGGAGTACGCGCGGCCAGACGGTTCCGGCGTGGTGTCCTCGCGAGTGGTACCCGGGAAGAAGCGCGGCGGGATGGCGGTGTCATAGCCTTCCGCGGAATCGAATCCGAAGGTGGCGAATGGGCGCCAGCCAAGAGTGACCGTGCTGGAGGCGTTGAGGTCGGTGTTGGTGTAGGAGCGGGAGACCGTCAGCGGCATCGTCCAGTCGGAAGTCGTGGCACCGACGGTGACGACATTCGTCTGCGCGTAGCCGAGGCTGTAGCCATTCGCGTCATGAGCGTAGACCCGGCAGAACCAGGTGCCTTCGGTCACGTACTCGGCCGGCACTTCATTCGGTGCGCCATAGGAATACGGTGCATTGTTCTTCGCATGGTTCAGCGAGATGTAGGTCTCGTCATACGGACGAACGAACTCCATGCCAGTGTCCTTTTCATCGGTGACCGTATCTTCCGTACCGAACGCGACCGGGAGATTATTGTGGTACCAGATGTAGTAGTACTCAACCGGATCGCCCGTGCTGGAGAAGGCACCGTCCGTAACCTTGCAGAGCAAAGAGTTGCCCTCGGTGTAGTTTTCGGGGAGCAGCGATGCGGAAACCGGGTTGCTTGGCACAAAGCCCACCAAGTCATCCTCGATGTCCAGATACAGAATGCCAACCGTGGAGGTGTTTGCAGCAGTCACGCTCACAGCCGCGTAGTAAGTTCCAGGCTGCAGTCCCTTGCGCGCAATACGCGCACCGCCTTCGTAGTTAGGCGTATCGGGGCTTTCCACGGAACTGTGTGCCAGTTCCTTTCCAGGCTGCATGTTGCCCTTGGTGTTCTTCTTGGCGGAGTAGAGCAGGATGGTGCTGTTGGTGTCCGTTGCGGTGAGAGTTACCGTCTTCGTGGAATTGGTGGTCGTTGACGGAACCACGAACCAGAACCAGTTCTGTCCCGTGGAGGAGGTATCGAAGTCCACGTTGTAGGAATGTCCGCCGTCGTTTGGTGTCATGCGGATGGCTTTCTGGTAGGTGGAGGCGTCGCTCGTGTCGGCACTCACCAGCACTGTGTTGGAGACCATGACTTCACTCCTGGCGCCCGTGAGGTCGGTCGCGTAGACGCGGCAGGAGAGGCGTTCGCCGGCAGACGGGTAATAGGTTCCCTCATACGGGTTGCCACTGGTATCGTAGTAGATGTATGGTCCCGGCAGATAAGGAGCCTTCGCGGCGAAAGCGATGGGATTATTGTTGGAGCACCAAGTGTAGTGGTAGGTCAACGGGGTGCCGCTGGTGGTCGTTGCATATGCTTCCACATGGTAGAAGTCCGAAGTGGTTCCCTTGGTCGGGGTGATGGTGACACTGCGCATGGTAACGGTGTAGCCCGTGGTTTCCTCATCGTATTCCTCCAGAGGCTCGCCAACGAGGTGGTAGATTTGGTTGGCGGAGGTGTCGTCAAGCGTCGGGATGGCACGCGAGGTGCCGCCGTCGTTTCCGACGTACCAGGCCTTGAAACTCCAGACATCACCGGCGACGGTGACGTTGTTCCCGTCTTTCTTGCCATTGAGGGTGAAGGAGAGGGTCTTCGCGCCGGTGACATCCTTTTCGTCCGTGGAGTAGAGGAGTCCATTGCGGTACCACTCGAAGTGGACCGTACCGTCTGCGCTGGCGTCATCGGTCGCCACCTGAGCCGTCAGGCTGGTCCCGTCCGTGGAGACATTCGCAGGCGAGAAGGAGACGTAGGAGAGCGTGAAGGGCTTGACGCCCGTCGCGGTTTCCAGAATTGTCAGGGTCTTGAGGATGACGGGGGCCACGTTGCCGCTGTCACTGATGGCGACCACCGCCAACTGCAGGGTATTCCCAACCGCCAGGCTGTTGCGATAACTGAAGAGGTCCAGTTCCTGTCCCTGGTAGAGAATTTCGCTTGCGGGGACGGAGACGCTCTCGGAGGTGAGACCGTTCTGCGCGTCATACCCCATATTCGCCTCGCTGTAGTTGGTGTTCTTCAACCAGTAGTAGAGGTAGGTGACTTCCCCTTCGGCAGGATCGCTCGCCCCATCCGTAACGGTGGCGGTGACGACATCGAACCAGGACGAATTGTCGTAGTTCTCGGAGGTCTCCTTCGGCATGTAGCAGGTGACGACGTTGCCTTGCTCGTCCTTGACATTTGTCAGGGTGCTGACGACAACCGTCGGCTCCGACATCGTGAGGGCTTCCTCATGGACCATGCCCTGGCCGACCGTGACGCCGACCACTGGCTGGACGGAGGCTGCGGAGAGCACACCGGCGTGCACCCAATCCTGCCACCAATCCTGCTCGTGTGCGAAGTCCTCGGCGGTCACGCCGGCATCATCGAACAGGAAGCGGGAAACCAAGTTTGCGGCGGGAGCCGCGTCATTGGAGAAGGAGGAAGCAACGTTCGAGTCCGAGAGAACGGTGTTCCAGACGCGGAGGGTATCCACATCCAGGACGAGGTTGCTGTCGGCCCAGGCACCATCGGTGTGGAGACCGAGGATGGTTGCGCCCTTTTCCGAGACGTTGGAGCCACTGGTGATGCCGGCGTTGTTGAAGGACGCGGTCGTGGCGGAGAGCGAAGAATCCTCTTCGGAGGCACCATAGATGGTGAGGGTGGATTCGCCGCTGGTGTTCGCCAGGTCGAGCGCGGCCGCGACGTAGTACCAGACACCCGCCTGAACGCCGCCGGAGACCACGTACTTCGCACTCTTGCTGCTCGGGGTAGCGGAGGTGCTCTTCTTGCTCGCGTAGACGGTGATGCCAGAGCGGCTCAAGCTGAAACGCCAGTTCCAGGAGCCCACAGGGCTTTCCAACGTACGGCGCAGGAAGAAGGTCTCCGTCGACGGCAGGGTGACTGTGTTCTCGGTCGGGTCGATGATGTCCGTTCCGTCCTGCATGTTCGCGCGGATCCAGAAGGAGACCGTCAGGGCATTGCCGGAGTGGTCCGCATTGTCGGTGACCGTCATCTTGTTGGTGCCGTCCATACGGAAGACCTTAGCCACCTCGTCGGCCGTCTTCATGCCGATGGTGTCCGCAGGCAGATCAGCGATTTCGACATTGGGCTGTTCGAGGGACTCGCGTCCGCTGGAGATGTCCGAACCGTAGGCGGGGTAGTCCGTGCCGTCATAGGTGAAGGCGAAACCGGCCTCGTAGGCGTCGGGGTAGCCATCGTCGTCGGTATCGACCTTGCGGGGATCGGTGCCGTTGTTCTGTTCGTCGAGGTTGGAGACGCCATCCTTGTCAAAGTCGGCAACTGCGTCGGCGTCCTCGTTGGTGAAGTCGGTGGGATCGGTTTCGCTGTAGAATTCGTAGAGGTTGTTAAGGCCGTCCTCGTCGAAGTCGCCAGTGCCGTCCTGAGAGAGGTCTCCGAAGTACTTGCGCTCCCAGTAGTCGGGGAGTCCGTCATTGTCGGAATCGGTATCGTCAACAATGACAACGCCTTCCTCGGTCTTGAAATCCTGGATGGTGGCGGTTCCCATGAGGCGCAGGGAGTTCTCCCAGTCGCGTTCCCAGTCACGACGGGAAGGATACAGGGAGTCGGAGGAGCGCTTCAGATACGGGGAATTGGGTTCGACTTCCTCGCGGGCTTCCAGGTTGCCGTCGTCAAACCGATAGTAGGCAACGAGGCCGGTCTCGGTTCCGGAGAGGGTCTTCTCGTAGTTGGCGGAAATCTGCTCCACAGTGCGGACGGTGGCCCAGATGCGGAGGTCGTCAATCTGACCATTGAGTCCCTGACCGGCAGTGACGGAAACGATGCCAGGACCGGATTCGACGGGGAGGTAGGAGGCCGCGCCAGAGGCGACTCTTGCCCCGTTGATGTAGAGGTTCATCGCGGAGGTGGTGCCGTTGTAGGTCATCGCGACATGGATTCTGGTCTGCAACGGAACGATCTGCGCCTCGGAAAGTTTGGCGGCAGTCGGAATCTGGGAAATGTGGGAATACTTGTCCGTGAAGTCCATCGTGAGATGGCCAGTGGAATCAATGTACATTCGGTAGTTGAGAATGGGCTTGCCTTCCACAACGGTACCGACAACGCGCTGCAGCACGACTGCCTTGTCCGTCGGATATTCATTGAGGAAGACCCAGGCTTCCGCCGTCCAGGACGAAAGCTGGAAGCGCCTCTGGTGCGGGAGCAGCGCATAGCTGCCTGCCGTGCCGTCCGTGGTAAGGGCATGGTTGCTGGTCTTGATCTCCTCTTCTTCACCATACGGATAGTCGTTGGGATCGAGCGGATCGGTTCCGGAAGCAAGTTCCACGTTGTCCCGGACGCCGTCGTTGTCGGTATCCTTGCTCATCGGATCCATCGCCTTCTCGAGGATTTCGACGTAGTTGGAGATGGCGTCGCCATCGGGGTCTTCCTTGTCATCGAAGATACCGTTGTTGTCCGAGTCACGTGCCCTGGGGTTGGTTCCGAGGAGGTACTCGTAGGCGACGCTGATGTTGTCTTCGTCCTCATCTTCCGGCGTAACGAAGTTCTTGTTGGGGAGGAGGTATAGGCTCGTGTCGTTGAAGAACGTAGCGGCCGGTCTGGAGAAGGAGGAGTTGTAGATGTTGGAGGCGCAGGTGTAGGGGGTCGTGGCCAGGATGTTCCAGACGGAACGCGGGTCGTAGAGGTGGTCGTTGCCATAGACAATGATGGGATTGCCGTCCGCGTCCATCTTGATATCCAAGGTGCCGTTGTACAACACGTGGGTGTAGTCGACGGTGTTTTGACCATTCGGAATCTTGTGGGGGGTGGGCGCATGATTCATGGCGCCAGTTCTGGAGCCATAGATGAGAATCTGGTTACGCCCCTGCTTGAGATAACTGGCGATGTTGATGGTTTCTTCCCCTTGGGAGGAGCCGCCAGTGGAGACCGATTGCCCATTGATCAGCAGGGTGTCCACGCTGAAATTATGCTTGTTCAAAGACAGCGTAGCGGTGGTCGGCTTGGTGGTGAGCATGATGTACTTGTAGAGCGCGAAGTCACGGAAGTCATCGGCGATGACGCCGTTCATCGTATAATAGCCCTTGTCAGCCGTGTTGAGATAGCGCCAGCCTGCGCTGCCGATGCTGGAATAGCCTCTCGTCCACATGTATCCGATGATGCCAAGGATGGAAGTATGGTCGGAATTCCAATCGTAGTAGGCCGCGTCACGGCAGGTGTAGCCCCAAGCAAGGGCCTCTTCATCGGGAACCAGTCGCATCTCCATGAACTGGGAGTTGTCGAGGTCGTTTGCGTCAATCCACCAGTCCGGGATGCCGTCGCCGTCCAAGTCGTCCGTACCTTTGAAGACACAGGCGTCTTCCCCGGTCACTTCGGTGTAGGATTCTGCCTTGGTCAGCGCATAGGCGGCGTTGTTGTAATGGGCAAAGTCCTCGACGGTCTCGCCACGGTCGTCAAAGCGGTAGTAAGCGACGAGGGGATATGCGAAGAGCATATAGGCGGTTTCGAGGAAGAACGCCTTGCTGTAGTCGGAGACGTCTTCGCCGCGTTCACGGAAATCCTGAACGGGCGCGGGGATGATACGATTGTACCAGTACTGGATTTCCTCGTCGTTGCGGACGCCGTGACGGGGCTGCCCCGTGGTTTCGTCGGCTTTACCGGACCAGAAGCGGAATTCGTCAATTGCGCCGCCGGGGATGACACCGAGGTGTGCGTACTGGGCGGTTTCGCCGAAGGTAACGGTCTGGTTGACCTGGATGGATTGGATGATGGCGAGGCTGTCGCGATAGAGGGTCAGGACTTTGGCATTGGGATCCCAAACGAGTGCGAGGTGGGTCCAGGTGTCAGGTTCCAGTGCCGGGGTACCTTGGGGATTCGGATTGGAGGTGGAGGTGTTTTTGCCACCGACGAACGCGAGGACGGTCTCGGAACTGGTGTTCTTGCGGTAGATTTCACCGCGGGGGCAGCCATTCTCCAGACCGAGACGGTAGCCGTAGCCAGTGTCGGTCAAGCAGTCGAAAATCCAGCCGGTCACGCCGTCGGGAGCGGAGTTCTTCATCACCATTTCCAAGGTGAAGGAACCGGAAATCACCGCATAATCGTTGTAGGTGGGGCGATCGAACAGACCGACGGCGAAACGGTCGGGATAAGGCAGATTGGTGTATTCCGTGGAGGCGTCCCCGTCGTCGAAGGGTTTCTGGCTGACATCAAGGGAGATGGCGGGTGCGGCGCCGTTGCGATAGTTACGAGCATCCAGGTTGTCCCCTTCCTTGGCGGCGAGTTCCGCATAGGTGAGGAAGGAATACTTTTCGAAACTCTTGTTTTCTTCGATAGGCAGCGGGGTCTGCTCCTGGGTTTCGGGATCAATCACCATGACGATGCTCATGGGATGGATGGGGGAGGAGCCGAACATCCGTTCGAGGAAGTCACTGTATCCATCGTCATCGGAGTCGTAATTGTCATCGTCTTCGACGGGGAAGGTGCTAGCATCGTCAGCAGTGGAATCCAGGGAGACTGCGATGGCGTTGTCGGCCTCGATGCCGTCGGAGTCGACGTCTTTTGTGAGGTCGGTCAGGTTAAGTTCAGGATTGCGGACGATTTCCGCGAACCCTTTGGCGGTGAGATTCACTTCACCGGCGGCGTGGGTGGCGGTGGAAGCGGGCGGTGCCTCGCCATCCACGGAAGAGAGAATCCAGAGGCGTTTGCCGTTGTGGTCGTAGACGTAGTATTCTTTGGTAGGATCCACAAGTGTCGTGAGGAGTTCGGTGCTGCCGTTGGCACGGACAACCGCGAAGATGGTGATGTCGTTGAGAGTGTCGGAACCGTCGTCGGCGATGCCATCGCCATCGTTGTCCAGACCATCCTCAAAATCCTCCTCGGGGTAGGAAACAGGCTGCCCCGTGACCCACAGAGCGTGACCTTGCTGACCTTCGACAGGCCAGAGTGTCGCCGTGTTGAAGTCCGTGATTTCTGCAGGATTGGTGGAATCCACGTAGAAGTTCGCGATGCCGACGCCGTTGTCCTCGGCGACGAGGCGGTACTGGAAGATCTGAGTGAGTTGTGCGTTGGTGAGATTCTCGAACGCTTCCACGTAGTTGTTGGGAGCGAAGGGATAGTAGTATCCATAGTCCTCGATGCTCTGCCCACCGTCGTCAAAACGATAGGCGGCTTCGAGTCCCTTCTTGCCGACGGGAATCAACTGCGGCATCCACTCGGTGATTTCTTCCGCCGTGCGTGCGGTGGACCAGAAGCGGAAGTCGTCCAGGAAGCCGCAGGTGAAACCGGATGCGAGGGTGGCGGTAGGAGTGCCAGAGATTGTTCCGGCGGAGACGGCCGCGCTCGCATCTTCAACACCGTTAAGGTAAAGGGTGAGTCCGGAGTCGCCATAGACCACGGCAATGTGATACCACTGGGGAGAGGTGACGCTCTCCGTGTAACTGGGGAGTTCCGCACTCGCCTCCACCGTCGTGTCAGCCAGCGTAGCCTTCACAAGCCCGTTCTCGACGAAGATCTTCAGGAAGTCGGAACCGCCCGTCTGGACCTGGAAGAACGTACCGTTGCTGCTGGCGGCATCCGTGACAGGGCAGTACCAGAATTCGACCGTGAAACCAGAGGCCGACGGAACGAAGCGGTCGGCTGCGGGCAGCGTAATGCCAGAAGGCACCACACCAAGCACGAGTGCGCGTTCCTTGGCCTTCGGGGAATACCGCGGATCCGCAGGATTCGTACCGAAGGTGGTTTCCTCAGTGTTGAGCACGCCGTCGTCATCCCAGTCAGCCGCATTCCAGGTGGCGGCGTTGGCGGCCACGGTGGCACCCAGCAGGACAGAGGCAAGCAGACGGCCCATGTCGCTCCAGCGAGATTTCTTGATGTTGGACATCATTCTCTTTTCTCCTGATTGTGTGTCGTGATTCATTCTATGTTTTATTTTTTTGTTTGCGATTCGTGCTCAAAGTCCCCCTTCCGGACTCCGAGAAATGCACCCTCGTCACAGGCACGCCAGAAGGTAGGCACAATGCCTCGACAAAAACACACTTATCTTAAGTTTAACACCATTTTTCCAAATTACAACAACAAAACCCTAAAAAAAATATTTTTTTTATGGAAACGTGGCATTTTCTTGCGATTTAGCAGGGAACTAGGTGGGACGGGAGCCTCTTGCGGTCCCACCTCAAGAGGTGCGTGTAAGTCACAGAAGGTGGTGCCAGTCGCGAATGTCAAGGGTTCGTTGCGAAGTCAGGAGTGCCGCGTTGCGGGTACACTTCCAGGCCGGGAGGACGCGCAGGGTCGCGCCATTGGGGAGTCCCTCCAGCACGGCCGGCTTGTGGAAATGCCCCAATATTATTTGTTGCACGTGCGAATGGCGGGTCTTGTGTTCAGCCCAGCGGCGCATTCGTTTCAGCGGCAGAACGATTCTTTCCAGCGGACGGGAATGGTTCCCGCCCATGAGACGCTTGACGAAATGCGCGAAGGATCGCCCAAACGGCATCAACGTGAGAACGGAAAGCCCGACCCAACTTTTGCAGAGCCCGAGAAAAAGACGGTTGAATCCGAAAGGGCCTTCCTGAATCTTGTCGCCATGCGCAAAAAGGATATCGTCGAGCAAGAGTTCGTCTTCCGCAGTCTGCGTGAAGCAGTCGGTACGATGCCGTTGCACGAAGAACTCGTGGTTTCCCTCCAGGAAATAGATGCGGCGACGTGCGGACTCGCGGCGGCACCATTCTGCGAACTCGCGATGAATGGTCTCTTCATAGCGGGGGATGGCAATCCACAAATCAAGAATGTCCCCGAGGAAGACGACGTCATGCGGAGAACGGGAGAGTGCCTCCAGCATCTCGCGGAATTCGCGTTCCTCCTGGCTTCCAGGTGTGACGTGGCAGTCGGCAACGAGGAAGAGCATCCCTCACGGCTCCTTTGTGATGCAGTCCAGAATCTGAGCCGCGGCCGTGGCGATGTGCCCCTGCGAAAATCCCGCCTTTTTGAGTTCCTGGTAGAAGGATTCGGCGAGGATGCGGGCGACCTTGGCCGGGTTGCTGATGTTTTCGATGGTGAACCGTTCGGCGGCGGCATTGCCGTCTCCCGCCTCCTGGGTCAGGCGTGCGCCCGCCGTACTCAGAGCGAACTGCTGCTTGAGGAGGTCGTACACCTTCGTGTTCTCAATGACCAAAGAGGCGAACACCGCAATCAAGGCAAACAGGTTCTGGCGCACGGGACCATAGGGATTGTTTGAGGAGTCGAGCGCGGCTCCCGTCACCAGGAGACCGACACGGGTGCGCTTGACCCAGACAGGCGCGACGATGATGGGAAACCCAATCTCCTTGATGCCCGCCTCCACCCAGTGGATGGCATGCTGGTTCCGCAGGGCCCACAGGATGTTCTTCAGGCGCGGCGGCACCACCAAATCGTGCCCCTCGCGAATGCTTCCCTGAATCCCGACCGCCGAGCGCACGACCAGTTCCTTGCGCTCTTCATCGCGAAACAGAAACACCGCTTGCCGCGTCTGCATCAAGTCGCACGTCACGCGCGTGATTTGCGCAAGCCCCTCGTCCAGAGAACGCTGATGTTGTTCATGAATTAGTAAGCTTCACATTTATGAAAAAATAGGCCGCTCCTATTATTAAAATTGGAGCGGCCTATTGGCTATCTTTCTATTCCGCGATTT
>JAFRLI010000328.1 GCA_017431255.1 Victivallales bacterium | reverse complement strand
TGATACAGCTGGGATTCCCTGCGACAGGCGCAACCTCTGCTGGCGAGCCGTCGAAGCATTCGCAGCTGCGACAGACCGCGCGATTTCCGTGAAAATCCACTTGGAGAAGCGGATTCCCGCCGCGGCAGGTCTGGGTGGCGGCAGTTCGGACTGCGCGGCAGTCCTGCTGGAACTGCGACGCCTTTTCGCGCCCGAAATGCCCTTGGCGACGCTTGTGAAAATTGCCCTTTCGCTCGGTGCGGACGTGCCCTATTTCCTTTCCCCGAAACCTGCTTTCTGCCGAGGTGTCGGGGAGGTGGTAGAACAAACCTGGGAAGCCACGGCGCATCCAGATTTACTGCTTGTGAATCCCTCGTTCCCGATTCCCGCTGCTTGGTGCTATGAACATTGGCGCGATGTTCAACGGGAAACGCCAGATACCATGGAGGCACTGCTGGCCGCACTGCAAGCCAACGACTGGAGCCGAGCCGCCACCTTCGTTCGCAACGACTTGGAAGGGTGTGCCCGCAACAAGTTCCCTATTCTGGAAATGCTGGCGAAACGGATGGAATCGCTCGGGGTCTCGCATGTTCTTATGTCTGGTAGCGGTTCCACGATGTTCGGATTCTGCAACGCAAATACAGCCCCCGACGTTTGCGAGATTCTTATGCATGATTTTGCGGGGCTTGCACACTGTTTCCGCACCCCGGAAGCCTATCGAACTCAGGAAGGATTGCCATGAACCTATTCGGCTGGTTGCTCTGTCTTTTCATCGGCGTACCACTCGCAGAATGGTACTGCTTTTTGACCTTGGGCGCAAAACTCGGTTTTCTGCCCACCATCGCCATTATCCTGGTGACGGGATTTGTCGGCGCCGCATTGGCGCACAAGGAAGGAATCATTGCGTGGCATCGCGTGCGGCAGGCGCTGGCTGCGGGGAAGGATCCATCGAAAGAGTTACTCAACGCGCTCATCATTTTCGCTGCTGGCATCTGTCTGTTTATCCCGGGTTTCGTGACTGACGTTGTGGGCATTCTCCTGATGCTTCCGCCTGTGCGCATCCTCGTCGTGCTTTGGTTGCGCAAACACTTGCATTTCCAACATAGGGACGTCTCTCCCTCTACCAGAAACCCATTCCCCTCTTCCAGCCAGGACGACAAGGACGACGACAACGACGGTCCCCCCGCCAGCGACGTCGTCATCGACATCGAGGCAACCGAACGCAAATAGGAGAATACAAAATGCTTCAATTTGACTTTACAGGACGCGTGGCCGTGGTCACGGGCGGGACTCGCGGAATCGGTGCGGCCATCACAAAAGGCCTGCTGGAAGGCGGAGCCACCGTATTTGCCCTCTATGCCTCAAATGACGCCGCTGCAGACGCTTTCAAAGCCTCGTTGGGTCCTCTGGGGGAACGCCTTTCTCTCTTCTGCTGCGATGTTGCGGACTACGCCAGCGTCGAAGCATTCTTTGCCGAGTTTGACCGCCGCCACGACGCGCTGGACATCCTCGTCAACAGCGCTGGGATTCGCCGTGACAACGTCCTGGCCATGATGCCTCGTGAAGCCTGGGACCGTGTGCTGGACGTGGATTTGGGCGGTTGTTTCAATATGTTCAAACTCGGCGTGCAACGAATGCTTTCCAAACGCTATGGACGCCTCATCGGTATCTCCTCCCTTTCTGGTCGGATGGGCATTGAGGGACAAGCGAACTACGCGGCCGCCAAGGCTGGCCAGGTGGCGATGGTGAAATCCATGGCGAAGGAAGTGGCTCGACGGAAAATCACCGTGAACTGCGTCGCCCCTGGTTTCATTGGGACGGACTTCATCGCGGAACTGCCCGAAGAACAGGCCGCAACCTACCGCGCCAGCATTCCCATGAAGCGCTTCGGGACCGCGGAGGAGGTCGCCAGTGCCGTGCTCTTCCTCGCCTCCGAACAGGCCTCCTACATTACGGGAACCGTTCTCGAAGTCGCGGGCGGGCTGTGATTTTAGTGGCTAGTGGCTAGTGGCTAGTGGTTAGTGGCTAGTGGTTAGTGGTTAGTGGGGAGTGGTTAGTGGGGAGCGGCTAGTGGGGAGCGAGGAGTGGCTAGTGGCCTGCCACTAGCCACTAAGAATGCTACTGCGCGGGGGCGTGTGGAGACGTCTTGCGCGGCTGAGCCGGAGTCGGCGCGGGCTTCTGTGCGGGGGCCTGGGTTTTCTGCTGGGACGGGAGCGCGATGGTCTTGTTGTTGAGATCAGTCCAGAGGGTGCCTTCGCCAGCGTAGATGATTCGGGTTTCGACCTTGTCGGGAAG
>JAFRLI010000327.1 GCA_017431255.1 Victivallales bacterium | reverse complement strand
GGCGCGTTTGGGGATGGTGGCGAGTAATCGACGGCGGGTCGCCGTCGCCACATCTCCGCTGTAAGGCACGCGCGGCGACGTTGGCGTGCCATTGCTGTCGGGCGCGTTTGGGGATGGTGGCGTGTAATCGACGGCGGGACGCCGTCGCCACATCTCCGCTGTAAGGCACACGCGGCAAGCTAGGCGTGGTTTAGCGGCGGGATTTCGGGAAGAGGGCGTAGTGCTGTGCCTCGCGATCGTGGTCGGAGGTGGGGGATGCGAGGGGGGCACCATGCTCGTCGACGCCTGCATAGAACATGGCGGTTGCGACGGTCCCCGGGGTGGGGATGAAGCACTGGACTTGCTGCGGGTTCCAGCCCTGCCGGCGGAACCAATCGGAAACGCGTCGCATATCCTGCATGGTGCAGCCCGGCGTGGCACTCATCAAATAGGGAACGACATACTGCTCCTTGCCATGGGAACGGCTGCATTGGGTGAATTTTTCGCAGAATCGCTCGAATACGGAGAATGGCGGTTTGCGGAGGAGCGTCAGGAGGCGATTTTCGTATTGTTCCGGAGCGATTTTGAGGTGTCCTGATACGAAGTCGGCGGCGAGTGCGTCGATGAAGTCGGGGTCTGTGAGTGCGGCGTCGTAACGGACGCCGGAGGCGATTCCTACGTGTTTGACACCTGGAAGGCGCTGAAGCCCCCGCAGCATTTCGATGTATTTCATCTGGGCAAGTTTCAGATTGTGGCAAATGGAGGGGAAGAGGCAGCTGGTGCGGTGGCATTGCAAGTTTTCGGGAAGCGTGCATTGGGTTCCCCAGAGGTTTGCGGTGGGACCGCCGACATCGGAAATGGTTCCTTTCCAGCCAGGCATTTGGGTGAGGCGGGTGACCTCGTCACGAATGGATTTCTCGCTGCGGGAGGTGATGTGTCGTCCCTCGTGGAGTGCAATGGAACAGAAGGAACAGCCGCCGGCGCAACCGCGTTCCGAGGTGATGCTCCACTGGATAACGGTGAGCGCGGGGATGGGTTGCTGATAGGAAGGATGAGCGCGTCGTGTGAAAGGGAGTGCATAGATGTCGTCCAGTTCCTGCTGGGTCATCTGCGGCGGTGGCGGTGCCATCATGACAAAACGGTTGCCGTGCGGTTGCGCCAGCAGCGGGGCTCCATGGTGCACTTGCGCTTCAATGGCGAGCGTGGCTTCCATGAGTTTGGGCTTGTCCTGCAGGATTTCTTCATAGGAAGGAAGCAGGACAGCGTTGTCGGCATTGCTTGCCATCCAGCAGGAGCCGGGAAGGCCCTTGGGGGATTCGCCAGCGGCGAGGCGTCGTGCCAGTTCCGTGATGGGACGTTCTCCCATACCGTAGAGAAGGATGTCGGCCTTGCTGTCCACAAGGATGGAACGGCGTAGGGAACTGGACCAGAAGTCGTAATGCGCGGCGCGGCGCAAGGAGGCTTCAATGCCACCGATGGCGACAAACAACCCAGGAAATGCCGCACGCACCAGGCTCGTGTACACAAGCACGGCACGATTGGGACGCGCTCCCGCGAGACCGCCCGGCGTGTAGGCGTCGTCATGGCGTTTCTTGCGGAACGCCGTGTAGTGCGCCAACATCGAATCCAGGCACCCCGCCGAAATGCCGCAAAACAGCCGTGGACGCCCCATGCGCAGAATGTCCTCCTGCGTGTCCCAACGCGGCTGCGCGACTATCCCCACGCGATATCCCTGCGATTCCAGGACACGCCCCACGAGAGGTATCCCAAAGGAGGGGTGGTCGATGTAGGCGTCCCCGGAAACCAGCAACACGTCCAATTCTTGCCAGCCACGCGCTGCCATTTCGGCGCGTGTCGTCGGCAAAAAGAAGTTGCGGAGATTGCGTTCCGGGATCATGTTGTCTTGTTTCCTTGCGGTGGTTGCTGTCTGTATTCCGCGGAGGGAATGAAGGAAGTGCAATTCCTTCTATTCAACGACCTGTTTTTCAAAGTGCTTATATGGTTTAATCCACAGGTTATTGACAAGTTATTAACAGGTGCACTTGGCGAGTTACAGATTTTCACGAGATTGGCAAATTGCTTTATGGAAAGAAATTACAACATTGCATTGAAAAGTTTTGAGGAAAAAATTGGAAAGAAACGATCTTTTTATAGCAAGTTATTCACAGGTACCATCAATAAAGATAGATTGGGGTTGCAATGAGGCGTAAGAAAGATTCGTTTGGAGGGTAGTTTGTGCCCAACGATGTCGCAATTTTGTCCGGACAAGTGTCCGTTTTACAAGACAAAGAACAGTCGTTGGGCACTGCTTGCGTGGAGGGTGGAAAGGTTTAATCTGCGAGAGTTCCCATGGGGTCCCAGGGTTTGAGGAGGATGGGCTTCTGCTTGAAGCATTTTGCGTAGGCGGCGAGGTGTTTCTTGTGGATGACGGCCTGGTAGACAAACTTGTCGAACCAGGAATCGCTGGCGTAGTAGTACCCTTTGTTGGGGTCTTCTTTGCCCCAGGAGTTTTCGATTTTCCAGCGGGTGGGTTTGTTGTCGACGAGATTGACGCCCGTGAGGACCATGGCGTGGCACATGACGGAGTAATGTCCGTCGAGTTGTTGTGCTTTGGTGAGGGAGAGGTCGAGTCCCGAGGTGAGTTCGTAGTCGTACATGGCGTCGTCCCAGAGACGTTTTTCGGTGCGGTCGCCATATTTACGGGAATCGGAGCCGAACCAGACGATTTCGCCGGAGCGGAGTTGTGTAAGGATGAGGTCTTTGAACTCGTCCATCGGGAGGTTCAGGTACTGGATGGGAGCCGCGTCGGCGACGTTTCCGAGGAAATCGACAGTGTAGAGTTTATGGAACGGCTTGTCTTCGGTGGGGGAGTTGATGATGGAAACGTAGTCATTGAGAAGATTACCGATGTACTTGTCACGGAAGGTGATGGGAGTGTAGCCTTCCTCCCGGAAATATTTGGAGCCGTCTTTGCCGCCACGTCCTTCGAAGGCGAAAGTGGTTGGGGGGACGCCATAGCAGGTTGTTAGGAAGGTATAGATTCGGGAGAGCATTGAGGATTTTGCTGTAGCGATTGCCTTGGCAGAGGCCTTTTTGGCAACCATCTCTCGCAGGACGAATGCGTTATGGATGAGATTCTGGTTCAAGATTTCATTCATGGGGCGCGTGCTGGAGGACTGCGCGGTTTCGGGGAAGACGTCCTTGGGGACGATTCCGTACTTGCGGACGATGTTGACAAACATGTCCCACTGCCCGCCGTCGGTCACGCCCGTCGAGAGCAGGAACGCGGGAAGGCGGTCCTCCAGGGGGATTTGGGCAGTGGCGAGGATGGATTCGAGGAAGTAGTTTGCGCGCTCGAACTTGTCCCAGAATGCAAGCCAACTCTGGGAAAGTTCAAAGTCGTTCAGTTCTTTTTCCTTTGCGATAATCTCTCGCAGGACATTGCAGGCTGCGAAGAGCCAGCAGCGTCCCGATTGCTTCTGGTTGGTGCTGGGGAGGGTCTTGATGTCAATGGAAAAGACGAAGTTCTGCTGGGAAAGTTCGGTGCCATTGGTGGCGAGGGTGGCCAGGGGGACCTTGTAGAGGGCATTCGTCAGCAAACGGGCATTGGGAGAATCTGCGTAGGCTTTCGCGAACTTCTTCAAATCTGCGGCGGAGATGCCGCCTTTGGGAAACTGATTCATGGGATACTCCTTGTGTGGTGTGAGGAAAGAGGGAGTTTGCTACTGGAGTTTTCTACTGTTTAGATTCGTGTTGAATCGTGCAGGTATATTTGGCGTTGATTGTAGTTTGAGAGCGGGAAGTTCCATCGGGCAGGAAAACCGTGCAGGGGACGCCTTTCGGGATGGTGAGTTGGAGGCGGAACTTGCCCTTGGTCTGCTGCCACTGGACGCGGACGGTTCCATGCGGGGTGCGGTAGGAGACATCAAGGGAGTCC
>JAFRLI010000326.1 GCA_017431255.1 Victivallales bacterium | reverse complement strand
TGCACCTGTCTTTGGGAGAACTTCGTATTGCCGCAAACCCAGGTCGCGGAAAACTTGCACCTGTCTTTGGGAAGAGTTTCGCTTTGCCGCAAACCCGGGTCGCGGCAATCTTGCTCCTGTCTTTGGGAGAACTTCGTATTGCCGCAAACCCAGGTCGCGGCAATCTTGCACCTGTCTTGGGAAGAATTCGTATTGCCGCAAACCCGGGTCGCGGTAATCTTTTGCCTTTCTTGGCAGTATAGCTATAAGCGTCGCCTCCTATAAACACCAGAGGCACAATACAAGAAACGCTTCGTTTTGCTACGTGTTGAAGGCAGCAAAACGAAGCGTTTTCTAGAAAAAAAGGAAGATTGATTTTACGCATTCATCAAAGACGAATGCGAGTTAGTCGTATTCTCCGGTTGTTGCCCAGAAATAGCCGCCATCGGGGGTGGCATACATGGTGATTTGCTCTGTCTTGCGGTTTTCGACGTGACCATCGGCGTTTTTGGCGATTTCGACGTTGGAGGTCTTGCAGCAGACATGGTGGTACAGTCCGTCATCGGTAAGCATGGAAGTGCGGTCATACACACCGGAACTGAAACTGGATTTCTGCCTGCGGTCCATTTCCGTCATCGCCATGCTTATATATTTACCCTCCCCGAAAATATCAAGTCGCTTGGTCGAAAAAAGGGAAAAAGCGCAGGGATCCGGATGAGATTTTTGTGGGGGAAGGTGTGGAAGAAATGGGGAGTGGAGGTTATATTGTATGGTTGAGAAAATCATTGAGCAAGGTGCAGGAAATATGGAAAATCCGACCAACGAGCCCCAGGAACCATCGTTTGACTTAGCGGCTGCATGGATGCGTCATTTTGACATCAGCGGGCTGATTTTGCTGCTGGCCATCGTGATTGGAATCGTTACGGGGGTTGCTGCATATTTTCTGCATCTGCTGGTGGACAATGTGCGAGATTTGGGAGGGACGTTTGTGGGGTTCGCGCGGGAAGGCGGCGTCCGTTATCTCGTGATTCTTTCCCTGCCTGCGGTGGGAATATTGCTATCGTATTGCGTGCAGCGTCGTTTTGGTGGGAAGGACTTCAAGAAAAGCCTGTCGCCGTTGATTTTGGCGTTGGACCGTCGTCAGGAAGCGATGGCGTTTGCGGAGACGTTCCTGCACATGATTTCCGCGGCGCTGTGCGTAGGTCTGGGTGGTTCGGCTGGTCTGGAGGCTCCATCGGTGTTGACAGGGGCGGCGATTGGTTCGAATATGGCGCGTTTTTTCCGCATCAACCGACTGCCAAGAAGCTTGCTGGTTGGCTGCGGGTCAGCGGCGGCGATTTCTGCAATCTTCGATTCCCCAGTGGCCGGTGTGCTGTTTGTCGTAGAGGCACTATTGCCGGAGTTCAGCGTGTCGGGTCTGGTGCCATTATTGCTGTCGAGTGCTGTGGCCTCGGTGATATCGCAGTGGCTGACGGGACATTCGATCTTTTTCATGGCGAGTTTTTTGCCGTGGAATCGTCATAACGTGCCGTTGATGTTTTTGTGTGGGGCGGTCTGTGCGCTGTCGGGCGTGTGTATTATTCGCACGACGGCGTGGCTGGGAGGTCGTTTGCGAGCCTGGTTTGCGAATGCGTGGGTACGGCTTGGGTGTGGGGCATTTGTGCTCTGCGTGTTCCTGCTGGTGTTTCCCTTCCTGAAAGGGCAGGGGTATGATTCGATAGAGGCACTCCTGCTTAATGATGATTCGTTTCTGAATCAGGCACCCGACTTTCTGGGGGCACTGGGGATTTGGTTGCCATTCGTGATGATTCTGGCGGCGATTTTCCTGAAAGCCGTTGTATCCAGTCTGACGATTGATTCTGGTGGCGATGGCGGGATTTTTGCCCCGACGATGTTCATTGGCGCGTTTACGGGATTTGCATATGCGCGGCTCATCAATCTTTCCGGTATTTCCGTGCTGCCCGAATCGAATTTCACGGCATTGGGGATGTGCGGGGTTTTTACGGCGGTGATGCGTGCGCCGTTGACGGGTGTGTTTCTCATCGCAGAGACCACGGGAGCGTTTTCACTGCTGGTTCCGTTGATGATTGTGTCGGCGATGTCGTGGGTCATCGGGAAGATTTTCGAACCCAATTCCATCTATCGCCGTTCGCTCGTGGCGGGCAAGTTGGTTTCGGAGGACCACAACCAGAACGTGCTGCGGCGGATTGGTGTATGGTCGTGCATCACGCCCGTTCCGCTGTACTGCATGCCAGACGTGCGGATGTCGGAGATGATGGAATTGGTTGAGAACACGAAAATCGAGGCGCCTACGTATCCAGTCATCAATGGTGACGAAAAACTGATAGGAATGTTGCCGGCGGAGAAGTTTCTGACCGCGCTGCTGAACCATTCGGCGTCCATCAAGGTCGAGGATTTGATGGATCCCCCGCTCGGTGTGCTTCTTCCCGAAGATAACCTCAGCACCGCCCTGGAGCGAATGGAAAAACACAACCTCAAGAACCTGCCAGTCGTTTCTCAGAAAGACGGACTGTTCCTGGGAATCGTCACCAAAGACACCATTTTCGAGAGATACCGCGACGAAGATGAACCCTGATGATTTTTATCATTGATTGAAGAAAACTTTATATTTGATATAAGATTTAATTGGCGTTTTTTGCAGAAACCTTGTTGTTTCCACTTGCTTTTGAGAGGTTTTGCTTTATATTAATATGTTCGAACCGTCGCAATTCCGCGGCGTAAAAACAGGGAACTCGTGTAAGATGAAGAAAGTTCTGGTCTGTAAAGAGAGCAATCCAGTAGAGACGCGTGTTGCGTTGATACCGGCGGACATTAAGGCGCTGTCGTCGCTAGGTTTTGAGTTCAAGGTAGTCTCCGGTGCTGGGGTGAAGAGTGGATTCAAGGACGAGGACTACACAGCCGTGGGAGCCACGATTGTGGCGAAAGAGGAAGACGCGTATGCGGACAGCGAGATCGTGGTTCGCATTTTGAAACCAGAGACAGCAAAGGGGATGAAGCCCGACACGTTGCATGTCTCCTTCCTGGATCCGTTCAACGAGAAGGCACTTTTGAACGAGTTTGCGAGTTGCGGCATTCAGGCCGTTTCTCTGGAGATGATTCCGCGTACGACGTTGGCGCAGAAGATGGACGTGCAGTCCTCCCAGACCTCGCTGGCAGGGTATGTTGCCGTCTTGAACGCGGCGGCGAAACTTCCGAAGATTCTGCCGATGATGGTCACCCCTGCGGGAACCATCCAGCCGGCACGCGTCTTCATCATCGGGGTCGGCGTCGCCGGATTGCAGGCGATTGCAACTGCAAAACGCCTCGGTGCGCGCGTGGACGCATTTGACACGCGGCCCGTCGTCGAGGAGCAGGTCAAATCCCTGGGTGCAAACTTCGTGAAAATCGACCTGGGCGAAATGGGGCAGACGGCGCAAGGCTATGCAAAGCAGTTGACGCCTGAGCAGATTGCGAAGCAGCAGGAGGCGCAGGCGAAGGTGTGCGAAAAGTCGAACATCGTCATTACGACGGCGAAAGTGTTTGGACGAAAGGCACCGCTTTTGATCAAGAAAGACGTGATTGCGCGAATGATGCCTGGTTCCATCATTGTGGATATGGCGGTAGCGACGGGCGGGAACGTCGAAGGCTCGAAAGTGGGGGAAGACGTGGTCACCGAGAACGGCGTCACCATCATGGCCGGGGACGAACTGCAGCGGCAAGTACCGTTTGACGCGTCGAAGATGCTTTCCGGGAACATTTCCGCATTCCTGAAGCACTTCTACAACAAGGAAGCGAAGGAGTTCCAGGTGAACCTTGAGGATGAAATCATGAAAGGGTGCTTGCTGACGAAGGGCGGTGCCATCATCCACGAGCGTTTCAAGGAAACTGCAAAATAACGCGAGGTGCAACCATGACATTACTGCTTGTTTTTGTGTTTGTGCTTGCCGCCTATTTGGGCGTCGAGTTGATTTCCAAAGTGCCGAGCCAGTTGCACACGCCTCTGATGTCCGGTACGAACGCGATTTCCGGAATCACGATTGTGGGTGCCATCGCGGCCACAGCGGCAGCGGTTACCGCGACCCAGAACGCGCATGACAAAATTGGTGTCGCGCTCGGCGTGGCCGCCATTGTGTTTGCGACCATCAACGTTGTCGGCGGCTATCTGGTGACCGACCGCATGCTTGGAATGTTCAAGAAGAAGGGAGACAAGAAATAATGGATACGAATGCTTTGAACCAGCTCTGCGGCAATCAGGGTTGCGCGTTGCCCGCATGGGTGGACTCGACGCTCATCCCCCTTGTCTACATCCTTGCGTCCATTCTTTTCATCCGCGGCATCAAGTTCATGGGCAAGCCCGACACGGCGCGCCGTGGCAATCTGGAATCCTCGCTGGGCATGCTGCTGGCGGTGCTGGGTGTGCTGTTTGAGAAAGGCGTCATTCAGGCCGGCTTGGCCGGGTATGCGTATGTGATTGGCGCCATCTTGATCGGTGCCGTGATCGGCATTGTCTGGGCGAAAGTCGTGAAGATGACGGAAATGCCGCAATTGGTTGCGTTGTTGAACGGTTTCGGCGGCCTGTCCTCCTTCCTGGTTGCCGTGGCGCAGTACAAATGCCAGGCGGCTGGAGATGGCTTCACCTGCGTGACGCTGGGGCTGACCATCGCGATTGGCGCGATTGCCTTCACGGGTTCTGTGGTGGCATGGGGCAAGCTTGCCGGCAACTTCATCAAGAACTTCAACTACATCCCGGCAAAGAATGCGGTGAATGCGCTGCTGGCCATCATCGGTCTGGCAGGGGTCGTGCTGTATGCCTGCACCGCAAAAAGCAATCCGTCCCTGGCATTGACGGGGATTCTTCTGGTTTCGATTGCGTATCTGCTTCTGGGTCTGACTCTGGTGATTCCCGTGGGCGGTGGTGATATGCCCGTCATCATCTCCCTGCTGAACTCCTTCTCCGGGTTGGCGGCCGCATTTGCAGGACTTGCGCTGAAGAACACGGTTCTGGTGGTCTCCGGCAACCTCGTCGGTGCCTCGGGTCTCATTTTGACGGTGATCATGTGCAAGGCGATGAACAAGACCATGGCGAAGTTGCTGTTTGCAAGCCCCGTCAAGAAGAAAAAGGACGGCGTGGGCGGTCCCGCGAAGGAACCCGTTGCGATGTCCGTGGAGGATGCGTATTTGGTTTTGGAGGCTGCGAACAACGTTTGCATTATCCCTGGCTATGGGATGGCGGTCGCGCAGGCGCAGCATGCAGTCAAGGAACTGTGTGATAAACTGGAGGCGAAGGGGGCTGAGGTCAACTTTGCAATCCATCCCGTCGCGGGCCGCATGCCTGGCCATATGAACGTTCTTCTCGCCGAGGCAAACGTTCCCTACGAAATGCTCAAGACGGCCGATGAGATGAACCCGATGATGAGCACGGTCGACGTCGCCATCATTATCGGCGCCAACGACGTTGTTAATCCCGCAGCCATCGAGGACAAATCGTCCCCCATCTACGGAATGCCCATCGTCAATGCCTTCGAGGCCAAGACGGTCTTCGTGCTCAAGCGCGGCAAGGGAACTGGCTTCTCGGGACTCGAAAACCCGCTGTTCACAGCAGACAACACCGTCATGATTTACGGCGACGCCAAGGACACCGTCTCCAAGATGGTTGCCGAGTTCGACGACAAATAAGTGGCTAGTGGCTAGTGGCTAGTTTGCCTCTTTGGGGCACGACTCCTAGGAACTCTTAAGAGCCGTGCCCCTAAACGTACCTACGAGTCGTGCCCCTAAGAGGCAAACTAGCCACTAACCATTAGCCACGAACCACTAATATCGCGCGTGGCGACGACATCCACGCCTGTGCCGCAGACGTTGTGGAGGACAACTTGTCCTTCTTTGACAGGAAGAGTGACTTTTGCCGCGTGGATGGCAGCAAGGCATTCGGGGATTTTTGCCTTCGGCACGCCCGACGCGGTTTTGACGGAAAGGGGAGTGGCTCCCGCGCAGCGAATCAGCGTGGTGATGGCGCGTTCTGGAGTGGTCAATTCCTGTTTTGCGTAGATTTCTCCACGAGGGCAGGTGTAGCCTGACATGGAGAGGATGCTTCCATTTTCGACTTCTGCGGAGATGAGGCATCCCATCGGGCAGCCGATGCAGGTGATTTCTCGTTTCATAAAACTGCCTCCTTTATTGGACAATGCGCATCGAAACTTTGTGGCACTTGCCGTCCTGTGGTAGGAACTTGGGCAGCAGCAGCGCTGTTACCATTTCCCCGGGCGTGAAAATGCGAGCCTTGCGGGTGGCGACGACTTCGCCGTCCACAAGCGTTTCCAATTGTGCGTCTTTATAGACGTTGGCAGGGCGGAACATCAATTTGACAGGAGCCGTGACGGTCCCCGTGATGCGGCGTGGAACGAGCCCGCGCACGCCTTCGCCGTCCTCTACTTCCGCCACGAGTCGCACGTCGGACGCGGTCCCCGCAACATAGGCGGCCGCCTGCTTTCCCGCTTCCTCTGCCTCTTCGGAAACGTTGTCGACAAGGTCGTGGACGTGGAGGACGTTCCCGCAGGCGAAGACACCCGACACGTTGGTGCAGAGATGCTGGTCGACAACGGGGCCGGCGGTTGCGCGGTCGAGCGTCACTCCTGCGGTTTTGGAGAGTTCGTTTTCCGGGATGAGACCGCAGGAGAGCAGCAGCGTGTCGCAGTCGTACTGGATTTCGGTGCCAGGGATGGGCTTTCGGTCGGGACCGACCTTGCTGACGGTGACGCCTTCGAGGCGTTCGCGCCCCCGGATGTCGGTCACGGTGTGCGAGAGGAGAAGGGGGATGCCGTAGTCGTCGAGGCATTGCACAATATTGCGTTTAAGGCCGCTGGAGTATGGCATGAGTTCCACGACGGCAAGGACTTTTGCGCCTTCGAAGGTCATTCTGCGCGCCATGATGAGGCCGATGTCTCCAGAACCCAGAATGACGATGCGCTTGCCGGGCATGAAGCCTTCCAGGTTCACGAGGCGTTGCGCGGTTCCGGCACAGTAGATGCCCGAGCAGCGCGTGCCTGGCGTGCCGAGGGCACCGCGTGGACGTTCGCGGCAGCCCATCGCCAGCACGACTGCTTTCGGGCGGAAGACCTGGACGCCGTGGACGGGGGATGTGGCGGTCACGGTACGGTCGGGCGCAATGTCAAGCACCATGGTGTCGCACTGGTAGGGGATGTTGCGTTCCAGGGTCATTTGGACGTAGCGTTGTGCGTATTCGGGGCCTGTGAGTTCCTCCTTGAAGATATGGAGGCCGAAACCGCTGTGGATGCATTGCCGCAAAATGCCGCCAAGATGCTGTTCCCGTTCCAAGATGAGGATGTCGCGGCACCCCGCGTCATGCGCGGGGATGGCGGCCGCCAAACCGGCGGGACCACCGCCGACAATCAGAAGGTCCAGTTGTCTTTCCATCATCGTTCGCCTCCTTCTTCATGAAGTGCGCCTGTCAGAACTTTCGAACCACCGCCGCTTTTGGTAATCTCCAGGGGGGAGATCCCCAGTTCTTCCGCAAGAATCGCCATCACGCGGGGCATGCAGAAGCCACCTTGGCAACGACCCATCCCCGCACGGACGCGGCGCTGTACGCCGTCAATGGTGCGAGCGCCGACGGGACGCCGGATGGCGTCGCGAACCTCGCCTTCGGTGACGGTCTCGCAACGGCATACGATGCGGCCGAACGCTGGGTCTTTTGCGGCGAGGGCGGCGCGGGCAGGCGTGTCCAGGTTACGGAACCTCACCACGGGAGGACGTCCTGCTCGGAACTCGCGTTTTTCTGCTTTCAGGCGTGCCGCAATTTGTTCCGCGAGTTCCTGGCCAATCGCCGGCGCGGAGGTCAAGCCTGGGGATTCAATGCCTGCTGCGTTGAAGAATAACGGAGCGTCTTGTGCTTCGCCGACGACGAAGTCGTGGCTCGTCAAATGTGCCCGCATTCCCGCGAAGGTCGTGATGAACGCATTGCGTGGCATGGACGGCCAGGTGTGCGAGGCGACTTCCAGGACTTTTGCGAGCCCGGCGGCGGTCGTGGCGGTATCTTCCTTCTCTGCGACATCCAGCGCGGTGGGACCCACGATGACTGTGCCGTCCACGGTCGGCGAAACCAGAATCCCCTTGCCCATTGGACCAGGAATCATGAAGATGGTGTGCTGGAATGCGTTGGCGTAGGTGCGGTCAATCATCCAGTATTCGCCTTTTCGGGGGATGATTTCGAGTTTGTGAGCGGAAACCTGATTGTTGAGTTGGTCTGCATAAAGACCTGCGGCGTTGACGACGGCGCGGGTGCGGACTTCGATCCCTCGCGTGGTCACTGCAATCCACGTTTCTCCGTCTTTGTGCAGGGAGGCGATTCCTTCCGCGCGGTGGAACGCGACGCCATTGATGGCCGCACTTTCCGCTAGTGCCGCAACGAGTTCGAAAGGACAGACGATTCCCGCCGTGGGTGCCCAAACGGCGGCCAGCGCCTCGGGACCCAGGTTGGGTTCGAGTTTGTGGAGTTCATCGTGTTCCAGAATGCGGAGGCCTGGGACGCCATTTGCCTTGCCATCGGCCAAAAGTTTCTGCAAGCCAGGCAAGTCTCCCTCGGAGAATGCGACGTTTAGGGAGCCGCGTTGTTCGAAACGGATATCCAGTTCCCGGCAGAGCGCAGGGAACATCGCATTGCCTTTCACATTGAAGTGTGCCATTCGCGTTCCGGGTTTTGCGCTGTGCCCGGAATG
>JAFRLI010000030.1 GCA_017431255.1 Victivallales bacterium | reverse complement strand
TTTTGTGTGTTTTGTGGATAAAAACAAAAGACCTGAATCACGCGGCGCACCTTCTGAACAGTAACCTTGGGAAAAAAAAGCGTAAAAAATAAGAAAGAGTCGTTTGCTTTAACATGTACGGGGATTACATTATGGTAGGGTAATGAAATTGCAAAACTACCGCCCAACCGCCAAAAAGCCGCGAGCGAAGGCGAAGAGCGAAGACTCGGTGTGGTGACCACGCCGGGTTTGAGCGAGGAAGTCATCGCGCCGGGAAAGCGGTTGGGATGAGAGTTTTGCAATTCCCTCGGGTTTTCTACCGTTGGGGAATCCATCGGGACCAGTCTTGATTCATTCCAGGTTTTATACCTTCTGCAATGGAAATCAAACTTAGTTTTCTAGGAGCCGCCCAGAACGTAACTGGTTCGCGATACCTGGTCGAGGCGAACGGGAAGAGGATTCTCGTCGACTGCGGGCTCTACCAGGAGCACGACCTGAAGGACCGCAACTGGGAGCCGTCAACCATACCGCCTGGCGAGATAGACGCGGCCTTGCTCACGCATGCGCACCTCGACCACTGCGGGCTCTTCCCACGCCTCGTCAGCCAGGGGTTCCGTGGAAAAATCTACGGGACACGTGCCACGACGGAGATGGCGCTCGTCGTGATGGCAGACTGCGCGAAAATCAACGAGGAAGACGCGGATTTCAAGCGTCGTCGTCATGAAAAGGAGGGACGCCAGGGACCGCACCCGGATGTTCCGCTGTACACCGTCGAAGATGTGGAACAAGTGCCGCCCCTGTTCCAGGGCGTCAATTTCAACGAGCCAATTTCGATTGGAGAAGGGATTGAAGCGACCTTCCACGAAGTCGGGCACATCCTCGGAGCAGCCACCATTCACCTCAAAATCACACAAGGCGAAGAATCGCGTACCATCGTCTTCTCGGGAGACGTCGGACGGTGCGACATGCCCATCCTCAACGACCCGGACCCCATCGGCGACGCCGATTACATTCTCTGCGAATCCACCTACGGCGACCGCCTCCACGGCCCCCAGGCAGACATCCCGTCCGAACTGGCACGCGTCATCAATGACACCTACCAGGCTCAGGGAAACCTCGTCATCCCCAGTTTCGCCATCGAGCGCACTCAGGACATCATCTTCTACCTCGCGCAACTCCTCAAGGCGCACCGCATTCCCCCCATCAATGTCTATGTCGACAGCCCGATGGCCGTCAAAGTTTCTGACATTTTCAAGCGGCATCCACAACTCTTCGACTACGATACCACGCAGTTGATGCGCAGTTACCGCATGCCGAACCTGACGATGGTCCGCACGACTGCGCAATCCAAGGCCATCAACCATGTCCGCGGACGTGCCATCATCATCGCGGGTGCGGGAATGTGCACGGGCGGCCGCATCAAGCACCATCTTATCCGCAACCTGCCACGGCGGCAGAACACCATCCTGTTCGTCGGGTACCAGGCTTCGGGAACGCTGGGACGCCTCATTCTGGAGGGAGAAAAAAAGGTCCGCATTCTCGGGGAAGAAGTCCAAGTCCAGGCGAACATTGAGCGCATCAGCGGATTCTCCGCGCATGCAGACAAGCAGGAACTCGTCTCCTGGCTCAAGACCGTCTCCCGGCCCCCGCGGCATCTCTTCATCACCCACGGCGAGCCGGAAGCCGCCAACGCCTTCTCCGAATATGTCACCGAAACCCTCGGCTGGCAGAACTCCGTCCCCAAATACCAGGATTCCGTCACATTGCAATAATCCACTCCTAAAAAGGAACCTCTCACATGAAATTCCAACGCTACGGCAAGTCCTTCCAGATGGTCATTGAAAACGGAAATGACCTCGAAGAAGCACAGAAACTCGACGAAACCCTCTGGGGAGCCATCTCCGCCCCCAACACCGCTTTCGCCTGCGACCCCCAACTCCTCACCTTGATGGACGCCGACAAGAAGGGACGCATCACCGTCACCGACGTCAAGGAAGCCATCCGCTGGCTCCTCGCTCAAATCCCCAACCACAACTCCATCCAGCCTGGATTCGATGGCAATCTCCCGCTCGCCGACATCAACAACAAGGACCCCAAGGGTAAGGAACTTGTCGAATCCGCCAAATATATCCTGAATGAACTCAAGGCCGAAAAGAAGGACGTCATCAACGTCACGCAGATTCGCGAGTTCATCACGACCGTCATCGCACGCTCCCTGAACGGCGACGGCGTCCTCACGGAAAAGGCGGCGGCGGACCCGCTCGTCACCAAGAACCCCGCCATCCTGAACCTCGTCAAAGACGTCGTTGCCTCCAACGGCGGTGCCAAGGACATCGATGGCACCATGGGACTTGACAACAAGACGCTCGACGCGTTCCTCGCCGATGTCCCCGCTTACCTCGCCTGGCTCGACAAGGGCGCCATCCCCGAAGGCCAGACCAAGACCGAAATCATGCCTTTCGGCGCAGACACAGGCGCATTCGCCGCACTCGTCAAAGCCAATACTCCCAAAATCAACCAGTTCTTCGACCTCTCGCGCCTCACCTTGTTTGACAGCCGTATCCAGAGCAAGGTACTCACGACCGACGCCAAAATCGCCGCATTCGACCCCGCCAAGGCCGATGACGTCGCCGCCTTCCAGAAAGACATGCCTCTTTCCGAACCGCAACCTTCCGGTGTCCTTCCGTTCGACCACACGAAAATCAACCCGACCTATCTCTCCGACTTCAGCGCACTGGTCTCCAAGGTCATCAAGCCGCTTCTGGGCGAGAACCTGGAAGGGTTGACGCAGGCGGACTGGGCGAAAGTCCTGGCAACGTTCGCGCCGTACGAGGCATATATGGCGTCCAAGGCTGGCGCGTCCGTGGAGAAGATTCCCGTGGAACGCCTGCGCCTCTACATGAAGCCCGAGGAATACAAGGCGGAAGTGCTGAAGTTGATGGAAGCCGACGCGCTGGTTTCCAAGACCCTCGCCGACGCGCATGAGGTCGAACGCCTCCTCCTCTACCGCACCCACCTCATCCGTCTCTGCAACAACTTCGTCTGCTTCTCCGAACTCTACAATCCCGACACCAACGCCCTCTTCGAGTGCGGCAAGGTCGTTATCGACGGTCGCTGGTTTGCCGTTGCCTTCAAGGTGGACAGTGTCGCCGCGCACCAGGCGCTCGCGAAGGCCAGCCAACTCTTCCTGATGTACATGGATGTCAACCTCGAAGGCGGCAAGAAGATGACCATCGTCTGCCCCGTCACGAGTGGCAGCAAGGGCAACCTTGTCGTCGGCAAGCGCGGTGTCTTCTACGACCACACGGGCAAGGATTTTGACGCGGTCATCGTCAATCTCCAGGAGAATCCCGTTTGCGTGCGCGAGGCATTGCTGGCGCCGTTCTCGAAGTTCTGGGGAATCATCGAAGGGAAGATTCGCGCATGGCAGGCGAAAGCGGAAGCTGCGGCGACCACGGGGTTCACGAACGTGGTGGAAGGCAAGGGTTCCGAGGCGGCGAAGCAGGCTGCTCCTGCTGCGGCAAAGCCTGACCAGCAAGGTGGCATGAACACGGGCGCAATGCTCGGTATTTCGGTTGCCTTCGCAGCCTTGGGTTCTGCGTTTGCCTTCATCTCGAAGACGGTCGCGGGCATGACGGGCTTCCAAATCTGGATGATGGTCATCATCCTTCTGCTCGCCCTGATGCTCCCCATCTCCATCATCGCCATCATCCAGCTGAGCCGGCAGGACCTCAGTTCCATCCTCGAAGGCTGCGGCTGGGGTATCAACCTCCGTCTCCGTCTCGATACCAAACTCCGCGACCAGTTCACCTACAAGGGCGCATATCCCGCGAACGCGGAAGGCACCCCGAAGTCCTACTGGGCGAAGGTCCTCGTGTTCATCATCCTGCTCTGCTTCGCCATCGCAGGCGGCTGGAAGTGGTACACCGTCGAGCAGGCGAAGAAAGCAGAGGCAAAGAAAGCCGAGGCCATCAAACTCGTTGAAACCCTCAAGCCCCAGTTCGAAGCTGCGGAAAAGGCTGCTGTGGAAGCCGAGGCCGCCGTCAAGGCCAAGACCGAGGAATTGGGAAAGGTCGCGAAGCCTGCGGATGACGCGGCGGCAGAAGTCAAGGCCGCCTACGAGACGCAGGTCAAGCCCATCAAGGACGAACTCGCCAAACTTACCGAGACGGCCAATGAACTCCGCGCGACCGCTGACAAGGCAAAGAAGGATTTGGAATCCGCAAGTGACAAAGTCAAGGTCCTCGAACAGGCTGCCGACAGCGCCAAGAAAATCGCCGCCGAGGCACAGAAGTAAATCCTTCGGGGGACGGGGCTCCCCCGTCCCTCGTTTAACAGTTGTTTCTCCTTCAAATCATAGTACTAAGGAATCTTTTCAATGCAGACCTTCAAACTCCCCGGCCACGAAGACAGCCTACTCCCCGACGGCAAATGGAATCTTGTCTGGAATGACGAGTTCGATGGTACCGAACTAGACCGCACCAAATGGGACTACCGCCTTTCCATGATGGGCAAACGTCATCCCGCCTGGACCGATAAAGCCGTTCACCTTGATGGCAACAGCAATGCGGTCTTTGACATCATCCTCGAAGACGGAAACCCCGTCAGTTCCCAACTTCAGACCGGCTACAACTTCATGGATGAACCCGTCCAAAGGACGAAATTCGGTAATGACGACCTCCAGTGGCCCATCGGCAAACTGAAGAAAGACCTCTTCACCCACACCTACGGCTACTATGAATGCCGTTGCCGTCTGACACAGTATCCAGAAACCTGGTGGAGCGCATTCTGGATGCAGTCCCCCATCATCGGTGCCACGCTCGACCCGGCGGATTCCGGCACCGAACTCGACATTATGGAATGCTTCAAACCTGGTGAGATCGCCGCTCATTATACGCACACGAGCGGATATGGATTGGACCGCGTCTCCATTGGCGACGGCGGACTCAAAGGGCTCGACCAGACTGCCTTCCATCGTTTCGGAATGCTCTGGGACAAAAAAGGTTACACCTTCTACATTGACGGCGTCGAAAACGGCAAGGTCAATACCTCCGTCTCCCATCGCCCAGAGTTCATCCTCATTAGCACCGAAGTCCACGGATACCGCCACGAAACTCACAAGGCCGTTCCCAAGGCGTTCGAAATCATCGGCAAGGACAACTTCCTCGTCGACTACGTCCGCGTTTTCGACCAAGTGTAGCGACGGCGTCCGCCGTCGCCTCCTCGCCCCTTCCCCATACGCGTTGCGTGGCGACGGCGTTCCGCCGTCGCCTCCACGTATCCATTTCCGCCAAAATACACCAAGGAGTGTTCACCATGTCAGACAAAGTCATCGCCGCATTTGGGGAAGTCATGATTCGCCTTTGCCCGCCCGGCAAGAAGCGGTTCGCCCAAGTTTTTCCTGGAGAATTGGAAGCCACCTTCGGAGGCGGTGAGGCCAATGTTTCCGCAGCGTTGGCGCTCCTTGGTGCCTCAAGTCGCTACCTGACCGCCCTCCCCGACAATGCGGTTGCCCGCACCTTCGGGAACTTCATGGCAGGCGTCGGCGTCGATGCGTCCCGTATTCTCTACACCAAGACGGGTCGCATGGGGGTATACTATGCGGAAATGGGTTCCAACATGCGCGGCTCCAACGTCGTCTACGACCGCGACGGCTCCTCGGTTGCCCTCCTCACCCCAGACAAATACGATTTCGCGGCGATGCTTGACGGCGTCTCCCACCTTCACCTCACTGGCATCACCCCCTCCCTTTCCAAAGCTGCCTTCGAGACCACGCTCGCGCTCGCACAATACGCCGATGCACACGGCATCACCATTTCCGTCGACCTCAACTACCGCAAGAAGCTCTGGAATTGGGACCCGTCTCTGACCAAGAACCAACTTGCGGAAAAGTGCATGAAGCCCATTGCGTCCCTGGCGACCGCCATCATCGGCAACGAGGAAGACGCCCAGGATGTCTTCGGCATCTCCGCCGCAAATACCTCCATCGAACAGGGAAAACTTGCCATAGACGGCTACCGCGAGGTCGCTTCCAACCTTTCAGCCGCCTTCCCCAAGGCAAAATACATTGCGATTACCCTGCGCGAATCCATCTCCGCCGACCACAACAACTGGGGCGGAATGCTCTACGACACCGCCTCCCAAACCGCTCATTTCGCACCTCTCGACGCCGACGGCTCCTACGCCCCCTATCCAATCCCCAACATCGTTGACCGTTTCGGCGGCGGCGACTCCTTCTGCGCTGGACTTCTCTACGCTCTCCACGATCCCGAACTCGCCTCCCCCGAACTCGCCATTCGATTCGCCGTCGCAGCCTCTGCCATCAAACACACCATCCCCGGCGACATCAACTTCACCTCCCGGGCCGAAGTCCTCAACCTCATGAAAGGCTCCACCTCTGGACGCGTTCAGCGATAAAAGCAACGACTGCCATCCTCACTTCTCCTTGTCTGGCATGTCCCGACAGCCACCTGGTGCCCTTATATCCATCAAATCCGCATAGAAGTAAGAAGTAGCGTCAAAGAACTCGCGCCTGACTAGAGAGGTTTGCGGACGGTCATCAGGAGGTAGGTGTCGTGAAAGACGATGGTTCCCCCGAAATCGTCCACGGCCTTTCGCAATCCCGTGAAAAACGGGGTCTTGTATGGTTCGGGAATGGTGAGATGGTCGCTGTGGGTGCCGCAGTAGTTGACATATTCGTCGGAGGTCAGGACGCGTGTCCGATGGAATTCCTGACGTTGGAAATCGACGAATCCGTAGTTCACCGCATTCTCGTATGAGAACTGGATGCGGTAGGTCATCGCAGGCTTGTGCCAGGCATCGTAGACCTGCTGAATGCGGCGATAGAGTGCCTCGTTGGGCGTTCGGTAATCCCCTTGCAACTTGATCATTGCCAGCATACCGCCTGGCTTGAGCAAGGCAAACGTCTTGGAGAACGCCACGTCTTCGGGAATCCACTGGATGGTGGCGGCGGAATAAATGGCATCAAAGCGTTGTTGCCCGAAATCATGCGTGATAAAGTCATCGTGAATCAACGAAAAGTTCTGACGGGAGCCGTACTTGTCTAGAAGGACCTTGCAGAAGTTGTCGCCGATTTCGATGGCATGGTAGTCACAGCCAGTATCGAGGACGGGATCTGTGGCCTGCCCGGTTCCCGGTCCCAGTTCCAGCACGGAGGATTTCTCCGTGATATGCGCCATCGAGAGGAACTGCGCAAACAGTTCGGGACAGTAGCGCACGCGGTACTTGTCAAATCTCTCGGGAATGGTATCGAAGATTCGCCGAAACTCCATTCTATCCTCCTGGATGATAAAATCAAGAAAGAGACACGGTATTTTGAAACTTCCCAATCTGTATGGGACTATGAAATCCCCTAGGCAAGAGCAAGAATATTGTTCTCTCCCATCGCCTTTGCAAACGTACACAAGCCTATGGAAACAGGACTCTGGAAGGATTATCCAAAGAGCTCCTGTAGACCTTCGCTTGCGGCATTTTGGCGGTTGGGTGGTAGTTTTGCAACTACCACAGATACCAAAAAAGCCGGAAAACAGAAGTTTTCCGGCGATAGATATGGTATTCGGGGTGGGACTTGAACCCACACGGTTGTTACACCATTAGGCCCTCAACCTAACGCGTCTGCCAATTCCGCCACCCGAACACAAAGGGGAAGATTCCAGTATTGGGAAAGAACAAGAATTACTATACAGCAAAAAATCAGAAGTGCAAATCGTCCTGCCGTATTTTTTCAGTTTTTTTGCACCAGAAACGCTGCTAGTGGCAACCTCGCCAGGATTCGAACCTAGACCGAGTGGACCAAAACCACTTGTGCTACCATTACACCACGAGGTCGTCATTCAAATAATATAAGTGATAAAACCGATTTTGCCATTGAAGAGATGAGATTTTATCGGGAAAAGTGAAGAATAATGGGAATGCCTCTGGGAAATCCTAACCGTCGTAGATTTCCACAAAATGTGGATTTCTCATTTGCATAACCTCATTTATCGATTAAAATACGTGAAGGCAATCATCCTTTTGGTGCTTTTCTTCTTGAGGGTTCCTCATGAACTTTGACGCATTTCCCGCATATACATGTTTCTCCCCGAAAGTCCCCGTCTGTTGCGTGACGCCTGGCCATCGCGGAGCCATCCATCGTTTTTTTGACACATCGCCCGTCTCCCCCGATGGACGTTATCTGGCGGCTTGCGTGATGCCGCAGGAGACACGTCTGCCCCTGCCGGGGGAAAAGGCAGCCATCCTGGTCGTGGATTTGGAGACGGGAGAAGAGCGCATTGTCGCCGAGACCGCCGGCTGGGGCGTGCAAGTCGGTGCCAATCTGCAATGGCTCAACGAGGAAACCCTTCTCTTCAACGATGTGGATTCCACGGGCGCTGACGCCTGCCTGGTGCGTCTGGACTGGCGCATAGGACGCTCCGTTCGCATGGGCAAAGGCATTTTCATGCTCTCACCCGATGGGAAATATGCCTTGACCCACAATCTTGCGCGCAGCCGTCTTTCGCAGGTCGGCTATGGTGTCATGGTGCCCGATGAATTGCTCCGCCCCAACAATTCCCATCCCGAAGACGATGGCTTCTTCCGGACCAATGTCCACACTGGCGAATGTACACTTTTCATGCCACTGGCACGCCTCCTGGATGAAGGTCTCGAATCCTTGCGTACCTACGAAGGCGGGGCATTCTATGGATTCCAGTGCAAATGGAGTCCCGACGGCAAACGCATCCTTTATGTGGTACGATGGCACCGTCAAAAAGAAAAGCGCGCAATGGTCTTCACCTCAAACAGCGATGGCAGCAACATCCACCTCGCACTGAACTACCGGGAATGGGCAAAAGGCGGTCATCATGTGAACTGGCATCCCGATTGCGAACACATCACGATGAACCTCATCTTCAATAGCGACCACCTCCGTTTCGTCTCTTTCCGTTACGACGGAACAGGGCTCCATCCCCTCCTCGAAACGCTCTATGGCTCCGGGCACCCGACGGTCTATCGCGATGGAAGCCATATTCTTACAGATGCCTACACGCATGATGTCTGCGCGTATCCCGACGGCTCCGCACCCATCCGTTGGGTCAATCTCCGTACCGGCACCGAACTCGAACTCGTTCGAATGCCCATCCGAACCGGCCTCGAATCCAATCTCCGCCTGGACCCACACCCGGCCTGGTGCCACGACTGGAAGCACATCGTATTCAACGGCTTCCACGAAGGCACACGCCGAGTGTATCTTGCCGACCTCTCCGCAATTCTTCCTCCATCGTTATAGGTGCTTTCTGGTCGCGCGGAGCGCGACCTGCAAAACCGATACGACGCATCACTACATTGCACTCACACCACGGCTGATTATTGCACCTGGAGTGCGGTTCGGTTGATAATCATGTCCTGCCACTCTTCGGAGAGGGAAGCGAAACGTGCGGACCAGCCGGAGATGCGGACGACGAGATTGGGATAGGCGTCGGGATTTTGTTTGGCTTTGCGGAGGACATCGGGGTCTACCATGTCGATTTGGAGGTAGAATCCCTGTTTTTGAATGAAGACCTTGAGGAGGGAAACGAGGAGAGAAGCGGCCTCGGGAGTGCGTCCAAGGGTAGCGGAGACACGGATGTCCAGCGGGCAGCCATTGGAGAGTCGGGAAAAGTCCATTTTGCAGTAGGAACTGAGCAGTGCGGTAACGGTACGTTTTTCCGTGCCGGGGGTTGCCCCGAGATTGGGCGCGAGGTACTGGTGGGCATGTGCGCCAAATGCGGTGGCGAGGCGGTCCTTGGCGAACTCAATTTCCCGTCCGAATGTGCTCACGCCAGCGGGCGTTAGGATGTTGGGAAGCGGAGGTGTGGAATCGACGAGGCCAGTGAAGTCGTCGAGCACCTTTTGGAGCATCTGATCGGCGTGTTCCTCGTCATTGCCGTAATAGAGGATGCTGGAGGCGATTTTCTGGCGAAGCGGTTCCTGCCCTTCCCAGTCCTTTTGAAGAATCTGCACGAGTTCGGGGAGGGAAAGCCAATGTTCTTCGAAGACGGCTTTCTGGATGGCGCGGAGGCTGTTTGCGACATCGGGGAGACCGCCTGCGTGGATTGCGCGAATGGTGTAGTCCGTACCGTAGTTTGTGTAACTGCGTCCATTTCGGCGGCAGGAGGGCATGACGAGGGAAAGCACGGCGTCATCTGGGAAGTGTCCTGGACTCCAGTGCTTTGCGATTCGTTCTTTCAATTCGAGGATTTTCGTGTGGACGGCTTCGTGGTAGAATCCAAACAGTTCCTCGATGCTGGCGGCGTCGGGGTGCGCGAAGAGTGCATTTTGGAAGAGAAGGAGTGCGTCGAAGGGGTTGTAGCCGAAGCGGGTTCGTCCTGGGAAGATGACCTCCCAGCAGCCGTCGTTGGTGAATGTGGGAAGGTCCGATTCGGGGTAGCCGTATTTGCGAAGCGCGTCCATCACGGTTTCTTCCTGGTAGACGGATACGATTCCGCCGCCAAGCACCTGCACGTCCGCGATGCGTTGCAGAAGACGCTCCGAGGTATGGCGATTGAGGCGGACAGCCACGGGATAATCGCTGATGTGAAGTTCCTCAATCACATCCAGAACTAGATGTGTGACAGCATTTTCGATGTTCTGACCGTCGCGCCCTACCCCACCCAGAATGACGTTCTGGTAGTGCTGTGCGTCTCCGCTGTCGGGCGTCCAGGGATTTCCCTGACGCAGCCCAAAGCACCATTCCGTGCCTTTGAGCCAGAAATGCGCGACGAGTTCTCGCGCCTCGTCAAGAGAGATTGTACCAGCGTCGAGGTCGTGCTGGAGATAGGGACCGAGGATTTCGTCAAAACGCCCCAGTCCGCTCCAGTTTCCGCAGAGGCGCTGGAACTCAAAGAACATCCAGAAGGATTGCAGGGCCTCATGGAAGGAGGCAGGAGGATTTTCTGGGACGCGTTCCAGAATCGAAACCAGACGTTTCAAATGCAAGGAATCCTCTTGGCGCGCTAGGCACGCTTCGCGGTAGCGCGATACCCAATGACGCATGGCGGCAATGACTTCCAGCAAGGCATCGCAGAACACGCCTGCTTCGGGAGAATGCGCCTTTTTTGCCGTCAATTCTGCTTCCAGACCGCTCAGCCCCAAGCGAATCGCATCTCCGAAGTCGGCGGTCGTATGGCTGATGGAACGCGTGTTCCCGAAACCGGGTACCAGGTGACGCACTGCAGGAAGCAATGGCGCACTCCCCACAAGACGCTCCTCTGGACGTATCGTCAGCGGTGCTTTCTCCGCAATCAGACGCGCCATCTTCGCATGACGCAGAATCTGCGGCATCTCAGGGGGCAGGCATAATTCCTCCACGGAGAACTCTGGTTCGCGAAGTTCCGGACGAAACACGCCCGTCAGATACTTCTTCGCCAAGTCGTGCGTCGCCCCGCTCAGACGACGCACTTGCACACATGCCAAGGGATTCAAACTTAGCATCTTTACGATTCCTGTTTCCCTGAGGAAGCCGCCACCGTGGGAGTCTGCATCCCCAGAATCCGCTTGCCGAACTCACGCAATCTTTGGAACAGGGCGTAGAGTGCAGGTGTAAAGCAAATGCCGACGATGGTTGCCAAGAGGAGTCCGGAGAAGGTTGTCACACCAATGGCGACACGGGAACCAGCACCCGCGCCACGGGCGACCACAAGCGGGAACACACCAAACAGGAAGGACCAGGCCGTCATCAAAACGGCACGATAACGCAAGTTGGCACCTGCCATCGCGGCGTCGTAGACATTCATGCCCGATTCTCGCTCGGTCTTGGAGAACTCAACCATCAGAATTGCGTTCTTGGCCGTCAAACCAATGAGCATCACCATACCCAACTGCGCGTAGATGGAAAGCGTCATATCCATGAGGTAAAGTCCCAACAGGGCACCTAAACAGGAGAAAAGCACGGAGAGCATCACGGGCACGGGAATGGTCCAACTCTCGTACTGTCCAACCAGGAAGAGATACGCGAAAATCAGAGCAAGTCCCATGAGTTTGATGAGTTGACCCTGGTTCATCTTCTCCTGGAGTGCCATTCCCGTCCATTCAATGTGGTAATTGGGCGGCAATTCGAGGGAATCGATGATTTGGATCAATTGGTTCGAGGAAACGCCCGGAGCGCCGACGGCGTTGATTTCGGCGGCGAGCATCTTGTTGAATCGGGTGATGGCACTGGGACCAACCATAAATCGAAGGTTTCCCAGCGAGGAAAGCGGCACCATTTCCCCGGTGCTGCTCTGGATGAGCAGTTCGGAAATGTTGGAGAGTTTGCTTCGGTTTTCGGGAGTTGCCTGCATCTGGACCTTGTAGTTGCGGGAATCCATCGTGTAGTCGTTGATGTAGTAACTGGCGAGATTGGTCTGCAACGTAGTGAAAATGCGGGCGACCGGAACATGGAGGGATTCGGCCTTTTCGCGATCGATTTCCAGGAACAACTGCGGCGTATCCGCATTGTAGGAAGAAGCGGCGAAGAGGGTTTCGGGGCGCGCATGAAGTTCCGCGGCGATTTTCTTGGCGGTGACGGACAGATCGTCCGCCGTGACATTGCCGATGGCGCAGAGGTTGAAGTTGGCACCGCCGACGGCACCCAGTCCCATGATGGCGGGCGGCGTGAACACGGTGACGCGAGCGCTGGGCATCTGGTTGCCAATGGCCTGGAGCTTCTGCTTCATTGCCTGAATGCCAAGGTCCTTCGTCTTGCGTTTGTCCCAGTGCTCCAACTGAATGATGCACATACCCGCATTTTCGTTGTTGCCTGACATGAAGGAGAAGCCGGCGACCTCAAAGACAGTCTTGATGCCAGGCATGTCCTTGACGGCCTCGCGGTACTGCTCCAATGCCGCATTCGTGCGGATTTGCGAGGAGCCTGGAGGCAGTTCGAAGTTCGCGAAAATGACACCCTTGTCTTCTTCCGGCAGGAACGAAGCCGGCACGCGGTTGAAAAGGAACCACGTTGCAAACGCCACGCCGCCGAAGAGCAGCGCCGTCAAAATCGCCTGGTGGACGAGAAGTTTGACCACAAAGAGGTAAATGGAACGGCTGGTGTCCATGAGCAGATTGAAGGGTTTGAAGACCCAGTGCGGCTTGCCGGGCTTGCGCAGGATGATGGCGCACATCGCGGGCGAGAGCGTCATGGCCACAAAGGTGGACCAGCAGAGGGATACGCACATGGTCACGGCGAACTGAACATAGATGGCACCGACCATGCCGCCAAAGAACGCCAACGGCATATAGCACGCAATCGTAACCAGAGTGGTCGCAAGGATGGCACCCGTGATTTCCTCCATGCACTTGAGGGCAGCCTGCTTCGGGGTCATGTTCGGGTCACGTTCCAGGTGCGCTTGACAGTTTTCGACGACGACGATGGCGTCATCGCAAAGCGAACCAATCACGAGGATGAGGCCGAACATCGTCAGCACATTGATGCTGAAGTTGATGGCGTACATGAGGGGGAAGGTCGCCAAAAGGGCGACAGGGATGGCGACGGAGGGAACGAGGGTCGCGCGCCAGTCCTGCAAGAACAGATAGGTGATGAACACAACCAGCAAGAGCGCAATGACCAGCGTCTCCACGATTTCCTTCATCGTGACCTCGATGAACTCTGTCGGGTCATAGGCAACGCTATAGGAGACGCCTTGGGGGAAGCGCGCCTTCCAGGCGTCAAGTTCCTTGCGGACAAGATTGACAGTCGCCAAAGCATTCGCCTCGGGCGTACGATAGACCGCCATGCCGACGACGGGGCCGCCCTCGTAGCGGCTGTCGCCCGTGTAACTGTTGGAACCGAGTTCGACGCGTGCAACGTCGCGCAGGCGCACCACGGCACCGTCTTCCCCTGTCTTGACAATGATGTTCCCGAACTCCGCAGCCGTCCTGAGGCGTCCCTGCACGTTCAGCTTGTAACTGATGTATCGGTTGGAGTTTTCGGAACCGATGTTACCGGCGGCGGCGTTGACGTTCTGGGTCTCGATGGCGGTCATGATGTCCCCCGCCGTGATGCCCATGCCAGACATGCGAAGAGGATTCAGCCAGACGCGCATGGAATATTCGTGCATGGACATGATTTCCGCAGACGAAACACCGTCCAGACGTGCGACAGCGTCCTTGACGTTGGCGTCGATGTAGGTATTCAACTGCATGTCATCCATGACGGTACCGTCGGAAGAGAATGCGAACATCGCCAGAATGTCATTGCCGCGTTTTTCGACGGTGACGCCGAGTTGCTTGACCTCCATCGGGAGCTTGGGTTCGGCGCGTTTGACGGCGTTCTGCAGGTTGACGAGTGCCATGTCCGTGTCGGTCCCGGATTTGAAGGTGACACGGCAGGAATAGATGGAGTTGTTGGAACTGGTGGAAGAGTAGTAGAGAAGGTCATCGACACCGTTGATCTGGTCTTCGATGGGGATGGCGACGTTTTCGGAGATGACCTGTGCGGACGCACCCGTGAAGGTTGCCCGGACGAAGAGGGTCGGCGGCGCAATTTCAGGATATTCGGCGACAGGGAGTTTCTTGATGGAGATGATGCCTGTCAGCACCAGGATGATGCTACAGACGACGGCCAGGCGCGGGCGCTCAATGAAGATTCTGGAGAACATGGCTTACTACTCCTCCCGTGCCTCGACCTGGAGTCCCGGAATGGCTTTGTGCGTGCCGTCCACGATGATGCGTTCCCCGAGTTTGAGCCCTTTCTTGACGAGTTGGTATTCGCCCGTGAAGGCGCCGACGACGATATCGCGCCGTGCAACCGTGTTCTTGTCATCGAGCACGTAGACATACGCGTGTTCTGCATCGAACATGACAGCGGACGGGGGAACGGCGAGGCTGGGCTTTGGATCCTGATAGGAAACCGTGACGGTGACGGTGCCGCCTTGGAAAAGGAGACCGTTGGGATTCGGGAAGAGCGCGTAGACCTGGAGGGTATCCGTTCCGCTGTTCGCCTCGTTGTTGACCAGTTCCAGTTTCCCTTCCGCGGGGTATTCGGAATCGTCGGCCATACGGATGCGAATGGTGGGGGTGGAGTCCCCCTTGTCGAGTCCCTGCGCGAGATAGTCGCGGTAACTGACGGAAAACTTCACGCGCATCGGGTCGGTCTGGATAATGCTCACGAGGGTGCCCGTTGCAGGGGTAAGATAGTTGCCGAGGGTCTGCGCGTTCACGCCAGCGCGTCCAGAAATAGGCGAGGTGATGGTGCAGTGCTTCAGGTTGTCCTTGGCGATGTCAAGTTCTGCCTTTGCGGCCTTGGTGGCGGCGACTGCCACGCCGTAGTCGCGTTTTGCGCTTTCATAGACATCCTGGGTGACGGTATCGGTCTTGTAGAGTTTTTCGTAACGGTCGAAGTTGCTCTTGGCGTAGGCCTCAGTCGCTTCGCACTGCGCAATCTGGGCTTCATCTGCCAGGACACGTGAGGCGTACTGCACATCGTCCAACTGGTAGAGCACCTGCCCCGCCTTGACCGGCTCGCCATCCTGGAACCCGACTTTCACGATTTCCCCCGACACGCGCGGAACAATTCGCACTTCCGACGGCGATACAATTCGACCGGTGTACCGCCAGATGTTACTAACCTTGATTTCCACGACTTTGCCCGCGGAGACGGTCTGCTTCGGCATCTGCATTCCCTGCGCGAACACCGCTGCGGACACAACCGAAATTGCTGCAATTCCTGTCTTCAGTTTCATGATGGCTCCTGTTTGGTTGTTATTTGGAAGAAAGGGTATGTTCGCCAGCGCGTTGTTCCTCAAACGCACGGCTGTTATCGCACATGACTTGCAAGACACGGCAGCAAGTCTCCAGTTCCTTACGGGAGATTCCCGCCGTAATCAAAGAAAGATGCTTCTGCATGGCCCCTTGGATTTTTCCAAGGGCCTTGTATCCTTTTGGAGAGAGGCAAATGGCGACCGAACGGCGGTCCGAGGCATTTGTCTGGCGCTCAACCAGACCAAGTTCCACCAGTGCCGCAACCTGCTGCGAGGCCGCTCCTGGCGTGACCCGCAATACCTGCGCTAGTTCCTTGAGCATCATGCTGCCGCGCACATTGTTGAACAACGTCCGCAACGCACGCGCCTGGTTCAAGGTCAATTTGTTCCGACCTGGCAGACTCTCTTGACGCTCCGCCTCCTTGAACATACTCAAACTGACACCGGATATCCCCAACCACAAACGGTCGCTCATTTCTTTCGCGGACAAGTTCTCATCCATGTCTATACTACCTCTCCGGGCAAATTGTTTTACTTACTAAATAATTTATCCGCAAAATTGATTTTTGCAAGCGGATTGGTGCGAAAATCTTGGAGAAAGACGGGATGGACGCGACCCTAGGGAAAGACGCTTTCCGATTGGAGTTCTAGCGTGGGCAACTCTGCTTTTGCATTTTTGTATTTTTTGCCAAATTGATTACAACAATTTTATTTATTTTCCGTTTCTTATAAAAAGGATCATTTTTAGGTCAAATTTAGGTCAAACAGTTTCCAGAACTTACCAACAAAAGGAGAAAAACAATGTCAGAAGAAGAGAGCAAACCCGTGGAAGAAAAAAAAGAAGAGGCGAAGCCAGTTGAGGAAAAGAAGTGCTGCAAGGGGATGGTGATTGACATGAAGACGTTCTGGACGTCCTTCTTCACCTCGCTTCTGGTGGTGGTCATCTACCATTTTGGAACGAGTCTCGTGCAGATCTACACGGATACCCCGCTCAAACCCAACACGCGCTATATGTTTGTTCCCGTCTCCCCCAATGCTGGCGGTATGGGCGGCATGATGGAAGGACGCGGCGGCTTTGGCGGTGGTCGTGGCGGTTTCGGTGGCGGACGCGGCGGCTTTGGCGGCGGTCGTGGCGAAGGCGGTCCGCGCCAGTTCCGTGGACCGCGCACCGATGGCGAAGGCGGACAGTTCCCCGGACGCCGTTTCCGTCGCAATGACGACGAACAGCAGGCACCTCAGGCAGAAAAACCGGCAGAAGAACCCAAGAAAGAAGGTTCAGCCACCAAAGAAGAACTCTAAGCTATCTCCAAGAAAAACCTAAATAAGATATCGAAAGGGGCAAAAGAATATAAAAGACGAAAAGGACGAAAAGGAAATTGTTGCTAATGCAGCACAATTCGCCCTTTTCGCCCTTTTTGTTCCTGTCGTTTCGGTTCGGTCCGGCGGTCATCTCCGCCGGACCTTTTCTTTCTTCTAGAACTCAAGATCGAGTTTGAGACCGCAGAAGACATTCATGCGGTTGTTGAGTTCGTCATCGCGCCATTCCTTGCGGACATCGTGATTGAGTGCCCAGGAGGCGGAGGCGTATGGGGTGAAGGTGAGGTAGTCGTTGATTTTGCAGGGGAGTTCAAGGGTGGTGACCAGGGAGTAGAGGCAGCCGTGGTTGCGGATGTAGACTTCCTTTTCGTCATCTTCATCGCCGACGGTGGTGGTTCCGACGTAGTGGCTGTTGCCCCACCAGAGTTCGGCGGTGGCATTGAGTCCGAGGAAGGGGCAGGCTTCAAGCAGTTGTTCCTTTTCGTAGGAGATGTTGAAGTTTCCGTACCAGACGCCGTCGTTGTCGTCGTAGAGGATGGCAATACCGGGCTTCAGGAAGCATTCGGCGTTCAAATCGAACTCGAACTCGGAGTAGTCGTCTGCGTTGTTGCTGGGCATCTGGCAGTAGGTGTAGGTAAAGCCGATGGTGGCGATGTCCTCGAAGGTGTATTCGTAGCCGAGGTAGAAATCGTATTCTTCCGCGCGATTGTCCTTGCCGTTGACGTCTGTGGAGTCGATGGTGGCGGTCACGCCGAGGGTAAATCCTTGCAGGGAGAGGTGGGCATCGACATCAAAGATGGCGTCTTCGCTATCGACTTTGCCTTCGCTAACATCCTTGAACGCCCAGTCAACGCCGAGGGCGATGGTCGGTTTCCAGGGATTTTCCTGTTCGGTTTCGAGTTTTTGCTCAGGTGCGTCCTGTGCGAAGGTGGCGATTCCTGCGCAGAGGATGGTGGCGATGGTGGAGGAGTTGAACAGTTTGTTCAAGTTCATGATGGGTTTCCTTTGTGTTGTGTGGTTTGTGTATGTTGTTTCAAGAGTTTTTCAGCGAGTTCCTTGCAGTGGCATCCTTTCTGGGAACAATTTCCATTGCAGCCAGCGCATCCCTGGTGCTTGAAATTGTATTTGATACACCAGGCAAATGCGACGGCTAGAAGGATTCCAACGAGGATGTGGGGAAGAAGGTTCATGGGGATCCTATTTCTTGACTTCTTCAAACTTCGGCATTGGACGGAAGATGAAGTAGAGAACTGCGAGCAGTACCAGAATGGCAATGATTTGGCCGGCACCAACGCCCGCGCCTGCGAAGAGCATCACGCCGAACTGATAACTGAAGAGGGCGATGATGTATCCAACCATCAACTGGAAGCCGATGGCGATGCAGCCCCATTTGGCAGAACCCATCTCGCGCCAGGTCGTGGCGATGGCAACCAGGCAGGGCGGGAAGAAGAGGTTGCAGACCATGAAGGAGAAGGCGATGATCTTCGCGTACAGAGCCTGCGTGGCAGGTTCCAGATTGGCGGGGGCCATCTGCGCAAAGAGCGTTTGAACTCCCTTGAGCGTGCCACCGTCCACATCGGGGGCGAGCATGGCGAGAGTTGCCGTGGCCTGTTCCTTGGCAATTTCTGCGGAGACGCAGGCAACGGTTCCCTGCCAGTTTCCGAAACCGAGCGGCTTGAAAATCCAGGCGAAGGCTTGTCCGATGTCGTGGAGCATGCACTGTTCCAGACCTTCGGCGGTTTCCGGGTCGAGGAGGTGGAAGTGCCAGTCGAAACTCATCAGAAAATAGAGTACGATGCAGGCTGCGAAAATGATGGTTCCCGCCTTGATGGCGTAGGCTTTTCCACGTTCCCAAGTGTGGATGAAAACGCCTTTGAGGCTTGGCCAGTGATATGCGGGAAGTTCCATCACGAACGGTGCCGCTTCTCCCGCAAATGTCTTCGTCTTCTTTAGCGCAATGCCACCGAACACCACAATCGCAATGCCGACGAAGTACATGCTCGGCCCTACCAGGTTGCTGCCTGGGAAGAATGCCGCCACAATCATTGCAATGATGGCGACTTTGGCGCCGCAGGGGATGAAGGTCGCCAGAAGGATGGTCATTCTGCGGTCATTCAGGTTTTCGATGGTGCGGGTCGCCATCACGGCGGGAACCCCGCAACCCGTGCCAACCAGCATCGGGATGAACGACTTGCCAGACAGACCGAAACGGCGGAAGATGCGGTCCATGATAAATGCGACACGCGCCATATACCCGCAGTCTTCCATAAACGCCAGGAACAGGAACACAATCAAAATCTGAGGCAGGAATCCAAACACCGTCCCGACACCAGCCACGATGCCGTTGATGATGAGCGAATACAGGAAACTCCCATCATGAATCCCGATTTTGTCCAGCAAACCGCCAATGATGGAAGGCACGCCTGGAATCCAGAGACCGTACAGAGAGGGATTGGGTTCCTCGACTTTCTTGTCCTCCAGATACTGCTCGTAGGTGACCTCCTCCTCATGGTCGATTTCCCCGCTTTCCTCATCCTCGAAGATCGCCGTCGCTTTCACCGTCTTCGCAAGTTCCGTATCCTGGACTTCAAACTCCTCCTCTTCCTTGTTTTCCCCTTCGGCGGCAGGATGCTTTTCCTCGTAGGCTTTGGTGTAGGCGGCCTGCCAGGTCTCGATGCGTTTCTGCGCGTCATCGAATGCGCCAGACACCGATTCCCACGTCTCCGGCTCAAACTCCTCTTCAAACTTCTCGCCCGCTTTCAACGCAGCGGCCTTGCGCGCTTCAAACTCTTTCAGTGCTGCAGCATTGCGCTCCTTGACTTCCTTGGCGGTGAACAGGGCGGAATCCGCCGTGAAGGCAAAGTGCCAGCCGTCGCCAAACACACCGTCGTTCGCCCAGTCGGTCAACCAGGTGCCGATCGTGGAGACGGAGATCCAGTACATAAACCAGATGACGACCGCGAAAATGGGAAGCGCCAAGACTCGGTTGGTGACGACCTTGTCAATCTTGTCGGACAATGTCAGATTCCCTTCTCTTTGTTTCTTGCGGACAGCTTGTTCGGTGACTTTCTTGACGTAGGCGTAGCGCTGATTGGTGATAATGCTTTCGGAATCGTCTTCCAGTTCGTTTTCGCATTCCACAACATGTTTTTCGAGGTGCTCTGTGATTTCCTTGGGGAGCGCGAGTTTTTCAAGAGCTTTCTCGTCGCGTTCGAAGAGTTTGACCGCAAACCAGCGCAACACCTGGCTGTCCACTTTCTCTTGGATGGATTCTTCGATATGAGCGATGGCGTGCTCCACGGCTCCCGTGAATACGTGCGGATGTTCTCCTACCTTTTTCTCTTGCGCGAGAGAGACTGCTTTTGCCGCAAGTTCCTTGCATCCATTCCCCTCCAGGGCGCTGATGGGCATGACTTCGCATCCCAATGCCTTGGCCAACTTCTCGATATCAATCTCATCCCCGTTTTTCGTGACAAGATCCATCATGTTGAGCGCAATCACCATCGGAATGTTCAATTCCAGCAACTGGGTGGTCAAGTACAGATTGCGTTCAATGTTCGTTCCATCGACGATGTTGATGATGGCGTCCGGCCTTTCATCCACCAGATACTGCCGCGTGACGACTTCCTCCAGGGTGTAGGGGGACAGGGAGTAGATTCCCGGCAAGTCTTGCAGGACAATGTCCTTGTAGCCCTTCAGGTCCCCGTTCTTCTTCTCAACGGTGACGCCGGGCCAGTTGCCGACGTACTCGTTCCCGCCCGTCAGATTGTTGAACAGCGTTGTCTTTCCACAATTCGGATTTCCCGCCAATGCAATTTTCAGAGACATCTTCGTTTCCCTATCACAAAATGCTTACTTTTCTTCCACTTCAATCGCCTCGGCTTCCGCCTTGCGAATCGATAACTCGTACCCGCGAACCGTCAGTTCCAATGGATCCCCCAACGGGGCGACCTTGCGCACAAACACCTCCGTCCCTTTCGTCAGACCCATGTCCATGATTCGACGCTTCAACGGCCCTGTGCACTGCAAGCGCTTCACAACCGCCGACTCACCAACTGCAACATCTTTCAATGTCTTCATCTGTCTTCTCCTATGAATGTGTCATTAGACCAAAATGTGCAACGCAATCTCTTGCCCAATCGCAATCCGAGACTCCTTCACCTTCAAAATCAGGTTCCCGCCTACCTCGCTCACGACCGTCACATCCTCGTCCACCACAAACCCCAGCTCCGCCAGATGCTGGCGCACCTTCTCCAACCCGGATATCTTCCGGATCGTGTACTTCTCGCCAACCTTGCCCATCGTTATCGGTATCATCGTTCGTTCCCTTTCTCTCTTCAGAGAGTTAGTCTTGCCAAAGTAAAAACCGAAAAAAAGAGGAAAACCACAGCGGGTTTTCTCAAGACACATACTAATTTACAGTGGATTTTCCCGAATTCAAGCGGGTACTGCGATTTTTCTTGAAAAATTAGCATCGATGAAGTAATTGGAAAGAGACGGAAGGGAACAGGTTTTGCAGGGTCGCGCGTCTGCGCGGCCCAAGAAAGGGGAGAACGGTGAGCGAAAGATAT
>JAFRLI010000325.1 GCA_017431255.1 Victivallales bacterium | reverse complement strand
GAGCAATGGTATCTGGAGTGGCTGCAGGAGCAGATCAATAATGCTCCCGAGGCTGCCTGCAAGGTGGCTTTTAAGGATCATGTGACCCCCCGCGCTCCTCCGTTCCCTTCGCTTCCCCTCGCCCGTGCTCGGTTTTTCACCGCCAACGATTTGCAAAACTATTTTGCGCCATTATCTTATTTTTTTTCGGTCAAGAACCTCACGGAGGTGAGGTTTGGAATCGTTGCAAACTCCCCATTTTTCATAGTCCTTCCATCGTCTGGGATATGAATGCAAGGGGAAATGTAACGCACCAGGTGTATGGGGCAATTTCGCCGTTTGCGGCGGCAATCAGACCGGCGGTGGGAATGCATGCGGATACACTGCAACGCTCCAAGCACCGAGTGGACTTTGACTCGGAGACGACACTGTGAACCTGTACGAAAAAATTAAGATTTCCTCCAAAGTCGATTTTCTCGGGGGAGTTCCTACTCTTTTTATCAACGGGAAGCCTTATGCGGGAATGGCGTATATCACATACATCTGGGAAAATGCCTGTTATCGGAGTTTTGCGGATGCCGGTTATCGGCTTTTTTCTCTTGTAGCGCAGTTTGGAGATCGTTTTCTGAACACCGTTACCGGAATACACCAGTTCTCCAAGGGGTTCTTCGAGAAAAAAGGAGAAGAAGATTACTCGGAGTTCGATTTTGAAGTACATAAAATCCTGGACGCCTGTCCGGACGCTTTGATTTTTCCGCGGGTCAACATGGGAATGCCCCGCTGGTGGGATGAGGAAAATCCGGATGAATGTTGCGATACCGGATATTCAGAAGGTCGTCGAGGATGCTTCTCTTCCCGCAAATGGCGCGATGATACGAAAAAGTTTCTGCGCCGATTTATTCGGCATGTCAGCGAATCTGACTATGCGGAACATATCTTCGGATATCAACTCGCAGATGGAAACACCGAGGAGTGGTTCAGTTGGGACCAACTCGGAAGTAATGGAAAAACTGCACGAAAAGGCTATGCGGAATGGCCGGGCAATGACGGAACGGAGGAAACGTTCCGCCGCTATTTGAGTGTTGCCGCCGCAGATGCGATCCGGGAAATGGCGGAAGAGGCAAAAGCTCTTACTGGAGGGAAACTCGTGATTGGATCGTTTTATGGATATCTCTTTGAAGTCCCATTCTGGAAAAGCAACCATCATGCGCTTCAGAGCCTGCTTCACTGCAAATCGATCGATTTCCTCTGTTCGCCCGCAAGTTATTCCACGCGGCTGACGGCAGGTCTGGATTGGCCTTCCATGGTTCCGGAGGCTTCCATTCGGAAACATGGAAAACTGTATTTTGCAGAGTTCGATACCAGAACCTGTTTGACCCGATACCTTTCTGCGATGCGTCCGGAACTTGTGACGCAACCGAAATATTATGATACAAAACTCTGGCTGGGGCCGTCGACCGAGAAAGAATCCATAGATACCCTGCGGATGAACTTTGCCCGGCAATATGCGGATTCCAACGCCTCCTGGTGGTTCGATATGTGGGGAGGATGGTTTGCCTCTCCCGCAATGATGGAGGAAATGAAAAAGTTTCACATCCGGATGCAGACCGCACTCTCCCTGAAAGACCGTACTGGCATTGCCGAATGCGCCGCATGGGTGGATGAAATCTCCTTCTCAAAAACGGATGAGCCTGTCACATGCTGCAGGATTGGACGCATTTCCATCGGGCAGAGCGGAATCCCATGCGATTATTACGAACTCGCAGATTTCCCCGATGTTTGCCAACAGTATAAAATGATGATATTTTTTGTTCCGGCCCGTACAGAAACTCTGGAAAAAGCAGAGGCTTATTGCAGAGAGAACGGCATTCCTTTTATGGAAATCGTTTCCGGTTCGGAGCCGACACCGGATGAAATCCGGAAAACGGCGGTGAAGAATCATCTGCACTGCTGGACTTGCGACGGGGATTCCATCCACGCGTGCCGCGATTTCGTCGGAATCCATGCGGCGTCGGATGGAAGAAAGAAAATATTCCTGCCGAAAACAATGTCATACCGTCCGACTGGCTCTTCGGAAGAATGGAAAACCGGAAACGTTCTGGAAATTGAAATGATGAAATCGGAAACAGCCTTGTTCGATTTGAGCAATTCCCTCGTCAGTAAAGAAGGTGTGGAATGAACATGATTTCCCGAGATGAACGCGTTATCGACCATATTGTTCCGGAACGATGTCTCGCTTCGGAAGGATGTTCTGGATCGGAGCGCCTTCTTCATAATAGATTCCTGCAGGCGTCCACAGCGGGACGCGGGCTCTGCACGCTCTCTCCCGGAGGATGGCTCCTGCTGGATTTCGGCGAGGAGATCCACGGAGGAATTGAACTCGTTTCGGGCGCATTTCCGGGGATTTCGTTCGAATCAGATGAAGACAAGGGGATTCGGCTGCATGTGACTTTCGGAGAGTCTGTTTCGGAAACCTTTTCCGTTCCAGATTACTGCCATGCTCCCCAGAACATGGAAATGAAAATCGTTCCATGGTCCACCGTTTCATGCGGGGAACTCGGTTTCCGGTTTGTGCGGATCCAGAATGTCGACCGGAAACCCGCACCCCTGCAAAGCGTCATTGGAAGATACGTCCATCGCGATCTTCCCCTAAAAGCGGAGTTCTTCTGTTCCGATGAGCTGCTCAACCGCATTTGGAAGACTTCCGCAAAGACACTTCTGCTGTGCCTGCAGAATTATGCATGGGATGGGATCAAAAGAGATCGACTTGTCTGGATGGGCGATCTTTATCCGGAACTGAAAACTTGCGCCGCATTGTTCGGCAAACAGAGTGTCATTGAAAAAAGCATGGATTTTGTGCGTGATGAAACCCCTCTTCCGCAGTTTATGAACGGGCTCTGGGTCTATTCCATCTGGTGGGTCCTGGGTCACTTCCATTGGTATCGGTGTTTCGGAGATTTGAATTATCTGAAAACGCAGAAAGAATATCTTGCCGGTCTTTTGCGGCGATTTGCCGAAAATATGGATGAAAACGGACTTCAGAAAGGGTTTGATTCTGCCTTGCTGGATTGGGCGTCGGAAGGCAAAATGGATTCGATTCCCGGTGCCTACGCGCTTTTGCTGCTGGCATTTCGCGCAGGCGAAAAACTCTGCCGGATCCTGGATGATCCGAAAACTGCGGAGATTTGCAAGACCGCTGCACGTAAAATGGAGGGGCTTGATTTTCCCGTGACGGACAGCATGGCAGGAAACGCATTTCAGGTATTCGCCGGCTGGAAGGATGCCGGAACGATGTTTGATGATGTTTTTGCAAAAACTCTTCCGCATAAGATGTCCACTTTTTTAGGCTGTTTTTCGCTTGACGCATGCGTCATGGGAAATCATCTGCGGGAAGCGTTGGATTATCTGCGCGCTTACTGGGGTGGCATGCTTCGGCTCGGTGCGACCTCTTTCTGGGAACATTTCGATGTGGACTGGCTGGAAAATGCCGTCCGGATCGATGAACTTCCTTCTCCGGGAAAAAAGGATGTCCATAAAGAGTGCGGTTCCGGCTGTTTCAAGGGATTCCGCAACAGTTTGTGTCATGGCTGGGCGGCACTCCCTGGAGAATGGTTGTTGCGGAACATTCTTGGTGTTTCATTTCTAGACGCCGAAACGATCCGATTTGCCCCTGATTTGTGCGGGCTTCCATTTGCCGAAGGTAAAATACCAACGGCATTTGGAATGATTTCTGTAAAACTACGGGACGGACATTCGGAAATTGTTTCTCCGGAAACAATCCGGGTCATCAAAGATAAGTGAAAGGAGAACTTCGATGGATGAGTTGTTTTTTGATTCTGTGAAAGAGTGTTTTGACGATGGCTGGAGTTTTACGGCACCCGGCGCGAATGCGTCGCAGGCAGTCACGTTGCCTCATTCCTGGAACGAGCAGGGGTGGAGCTATGAAGAACCGCCTCGGGACGCACCTGCTGGCACGGGGATTTATCGGAAGACCTTGCACGGAATTGCTTCTGGCGATGTCCTGAAGTTCGAGGGAGTGGCCTTGTTCAGCCGCGTCTTCCTTGACGGCAAGGAAGTCATGACGAACCTTGGGGCCTACCGCGCCTTTGAGGTGCCGCTGGAAGGCGTTCACGAGGGCAGTGAACTGAAGGTGGAGGTGACCGACAAGCCTTCCACCCCTCTGCTTCCCGAAGGCTGCGACGAGGTGTTCCCCCTTTCACCACGGTATTCTCGCTGGCCCGCGGCAATGGGCTCCACCTTGAAGGTCGGTGGTATTTGGCGTCATGTCTTTCTGCTGCATCGAGGTCAAGTCTCCCTGGAAATGCCCGCCGTCACTGCGATTCAGAACCGTTTCGAGGGAGTCCTGGAGTTCCACGGCAATCCCGAAAACTACAAGGTGACGCTGGCACTTTCGGATGGTGCTGAAACGGTGGAAAAAACGATTGACGCGACCGAAGGAAAGTTTGCGATTGCTCCGAAGAACCCAGTCTTTTCCTGGCCGTTGCGTCCCCACGTCTACACGCTCACAACGAAACTGTTCGCGGCTGACGGCTCACTCGTGCAGGAGTTGCGCCAACCGCTCTGGTTGATGACCTTCGAGACGAACGACAGCGAGTTCCGGATGAACGGAAAACCTTATTTCCTGCGCGGGCAGAATGGCTTTGCCCACTGCAATATTCCGTACGACAAGGAGTACATCCACCAGTATGTCTCCGCCTATCGTTCACTAGGGGTGGAAATCAGCCGTTTCCACACAGAACCGCCACCCCACGAGTGGCTGGACGAATGCGACCGCCAGGGTGTCATGGTGATTCTGGAAATGCCCCTGCATGGTTCCTTCGCCTGCTATTCCTACGGCAGCGAGCAATTCCAGAAGACGGAATTAACGGAAATACTCTCCATTGTCAAAGAGTATCGCCGACATCCTTCCATTCAAATCTGGAGCATGGGAAACGAACTGATTGTGGCCGCCGAACGCGACCGCGGGCTTGGCAAACCGCTGTTTGACATCCTGGAACGCTGGATTGCCGAAGTGCGTAAGCTCTCCGCGCAACCCGTGATCTCCAACTCCAACGGCGACGCCGCAAACCTCATCCACAAAACCATCGGGGACATCGATGACATCCACCAGTACGGCGGCTGGTACACCGAAACCCTTTACGACCTGCGGCATTTCGCCGATACCACCCTCAAAAACGACATGCTCTTCCAGCCCGCCATTTCCACGGAAAGTATCGCTTCCTACACCAACAACAAGGGCGAATGCTACATCAAAGGACACGACATCCGCCAGATGAAAATCGTTACCATGCGGTTGGGCAAGATTACCGATTTGGCCAAGCAGTCGCAGGAATACCAGGCGTTCATGCTCAAGGAATACGCTGAAGTGCTCTGGCGTCGCCGACGCCCCGACAGCAATTTCTCCGGCTACCTTCCCTTTGGTCAGTACACTTGGTTCTTCAATCCGTTCCAAAAAGGACCAGATGGCTTGAAGCCGAAGATGATTTGGGATACCTTCCGTGAGGTGCTGGGACCTGTCCATATCCAACTGGAATGCTTTGACCGACATCTCTACCAGGGAGGAATGGTCCGAGGAACCCTGCATCTCTTCCATGAAAATGTGCATCTGCCGGAACAATGCAAGTTCGAACTCCAGGTGAAATGCGGCAATACGGTCTTGTATTCGACCCAGACCACCGTCGGCTACCACGATTCCGTACACCTACCCGTGGAAATGGGACCTTTCGCCGCCGGACAGTTCCAACTGGAACTCGAGGCATTTGCCGAAGGCAAGGTCGTTGCCCGAAACCACTTCTCCCTGCGCTGCTATGTAGTTCCGAAGCCTGCGCCGGAACGGAGCGTCGTGGTCTTCGACCCCGCGAAGCGGTTGACAGCACTGGGCACCGTCGTGGAAGACCCCGCGCAAATCGCGGATTTCGAGCCGACCAAGACCACCTTCCTGGTCGGTGCGCATTCCCTGGGGCGCTTGACGAAGGCCGCGGGGGAGGTCGTCCACGCCTGGATGGAGCGTGGCGGGCGTGTCATCGTTCTGGAACAGAATCCGGGTGCCTTTGCCAGCGACATATTCGGGAGCGGCCTGGGATTCGTCCGTGCCTGCCAGCCGCAGTGGTCGCGCTGGGCGATGAACTTGGTCAAGCACACGGACCGCGCCGACATCTGCCTCCCCGAAGACCCTCTCTTCCAGAACCTCACCGAGGAGGATTTGCGCTGGTGGAACGGAGACACGTTCCTCGCGCACGACTATCTCGCACTCGACACGCTGAAAGAGGATGACCAGATTCTCTCCCGCATCGGAAATGGTCTGAATGATGACGAACTGATGCCCGTCGAATACGAATATCGTGATTCGGGCTACAGCCAGATTGCCATTCGGCGCAAAATCGGGCGCGGCTCCATTCTCTGCACATCCTTCTTGCTTGGAACCAAATACGGGCTGGAACCTGTTGCGGAAATCCTGCTTAACAACCTGCTGTAAGGTTCGGAAAAAGATGAAAGCGCTTGTAAAATCCAGTGCAACTGCGCGGCCGGTATTTTGGGGCCGGTTGGTATTTCTGCTGTTCGTGTTATTCGTGGCGGGTTGTACAACGCCGCAGGACGCGTCGGCGATTCGGGATATTCGCGAGCGCGGGGCGTTGCGGGTAGGTACCAGTGGGGATTATTGCCCGATGTCCTACCGCGATCCTGTTTCGGGAAAGTTCTGGGGGTATGACATTGCGGTCGCGGAGGATTTGGCGCGGGAACTTGGCGTCGGGTTGGAGTTTGTCCCAACGACCTGGCCCACCTTGATGCAGGATACTCTCGAACGCAAGTTCGACCTGGCGCTCAGCGGAATTACCGTCACGCCCGCTCGCGAAAAGCAGGCCTTGATGACCCAAGGCTACCTTGAGAACGGCAAGACCGTCCTCTGTCGCGCCCAGGATGCGGAAAAATATACCTCGCTGGCAGCCATCAACCGTCCCGAAGTGCGCGTAATGGAGAATCCTGGCGGTCTCAATGAGAAGTTCGTACGGAAGAATCTGCCTCTGGCGACTCTGCTCATTCACCCCGTCAATGAAGAGATTCCCGATTTGATTGCCACGGGCAGGGCGGATGTGATGATTACGGAAGTTATGGAGGCGGTGTATTATTCCAGTCGGGACAGCCGATTGGCTGCGCCGCTGTTGGCGGCACCGTTTTCCCGCGGGCAGATTGGGGCATTGCTTCCACCTGGGAGCGAGGCTTTGCGGGACTATGTGAATGCCTTTCTCCGGAAAGAGCGCAAGCGTGGGCGTTTGGAGGAATTGGAGCGGTTCTACCTGCAAGGGGAGGCAACTCCTGGGGAAACGGTCACGGTATTGCGACTCAAGGGTACGTGGTTCGAAATGGGGCGACAATATGGGGACGCGATGAAGAAGGCATTGCGCTACGTGCTATGGTATTCCAGTCTTTTGGCGACCGAGGCCTCGGATCGATATTTGCTGCCGACGGGGATTCCTTGCGGGGTGGAGTTTCTCGACCGTTTTCTGGAGGGAGTGTCTGCCGGTTCTGGTCTGACCAAGGAGGAACTGGTCCGTATCAACGGTGTGGAAGTCGCCTATGGAGAGGAGTTGATGCGCTGGCTTGGTGTCCAAACCGCCGGAAAGTGTTCGACCTTGGCCTTGTTTGGGGATAAAACTCCCGATGGACGCATGCTCTTTGGACGCAACTACGACTGGATGCCATCCTTTACCAAACTCGGCCTGGTCTTGACGGTCCTCCAGCCGACGGATTCCTCCATGCAGTTCGCAACTCTCAATTATCCGGGCTGCTTCTATCTGACGACGGGAATGAACTCCGCCGGAGTCTTCCTGGAACTCAATGCCGGAAGTTTCGCTTCTGCTGATCAAAATCCAGGCACTCTTCACAACGCCTGGAGCCTCTGGCATGTCTTGACGCAGGCAAAAACCACCGATGAGGCCGTCCGCGTCTTGAAGTCTCTTCCATCGAGAAGTTCCTACGTCATCGGCATCGCCGACCGCGAGAAAAGTGTCTCCTTCGAGTGGGGCGCACATTCGTCCTTCGTGCTGACTGCCCCCGCGTCAAAGGGATTTCTCGTGATGACAAACCATTTCGAGCAGCCTGGCTGGACAAATCTTCCCATCGCGTCGGCGGGTGGAGTCCTCTCGTCCGTCAATCGTCTTCGCGGCATCCAGTGCCTGGCAGAGGCGGTTCCCTCTCATTCTGCCGATGTGGATACGGTAAAGCACCTGATTTCCGTGCCCGTGGAAGAGGGCGGGGCATATTGGGCAGGAACGCTGTTCCAGGTCATCGCCGTCCCTGAAAAACTAGAGATGCACATTCGACGACGTGGCTACAACACCTGGGCGACATTCTCCTTCCGGCAGTAGCGACGGCAGCCTCGCCGCAACCGCTACTTACCGAAGTATTTCTGGCAGTAATCCAGAATGGCCTCGTGGAACTTCTTGGAACTTTCCGGGTCTTCGATGAGGAAATGACCAGACTTTGGGAAGAGGACGAGGACGTGGGGGACGTGGTGTTTTTCCAACGCTTCGCGAAGTTTTTCCGCATGAATCGGTGCGACCAGAAAGTCTCTGCCACCATATGCCAGGATGGACGGAACGGTCTCCTCGGTCACCAGCAACGCCGGGGAAATGGATTTGATTTCCGCTTCCATTTTGCCGCTGTCAAACTCCTCTCTGCTCTTCTGGGAGCCTGAACCCGCCGAAACAAGTTGATAGGTCCAAGCGGGATTGATCGGCATGGCGTCCTGTCCAAAATAAGAGGGGCCTACGTGCTGGAACACAAAGACGATGGGAATGGGGGATTCCTTCGCCCGCGAATAGGCGTAGAGCATCGCCAAATGCGCTCCTGCTGACATCCCCGACAGGGCAACCGCCTTGACGGGATAATGGTGCTTGGCCGAGGTGTCGCGCAGATGTGCCAGGCATTTCCCGATATCGTCCAGCATCGTGAAGAAGGTGGTCTTTTCTCCTTCTTTCCACAACGTGTACTCCAGGGAGGCCGTGACATAGCCGAGTTTGGCGTAGCGCTTGCACGCAAAGTGAAAGTCCTCCTTGCTGCCCTCTTTCCAGGCACCTCCGTGGATGAACAACATCGCGCCGACTGGTTTGTCTTTCGGGGCGGAGGATGTCGGCAGGAACAGGTCATATTTCAGGTTTTTCGTGGAATCATAGACGATGTTGCTCAGAATGGTGCCGTCTGTCTCCTTCCAGTCTTCTACAAAGAAGGCATCCTTCAGTTTCTTGGGCATGATGGCGGCTCCAATGCCAAACTGCAGGAGCAACAGCAGGAACAGAATGCCAAGAATGGCTTTCCAGTGGCGAAGTAGTTTTTTCAATGCATTTTTCATAATGGTTTTCTTTTTTTGAGGTGTTAGCCTTCGAAATTGTCCAAGAAGAATCGTCCCATTTCGGGGGGGGAAATCACCTTGGGATATCGTATCAGGAATCCAGACAAATCGCCGAAGGTGGAGAGGGAGACTGTGCGACGGCGCTCCTTGGCAATGACGAAACCAAAATACCGTGGGAAGTTGTCGGCGCAGTTGAGAGTGAGTCCCACGCGGTACTTCCTGTCGTCCTCGAACTCCTTGCCGTTCAGCGTGAGTTCCAGGACGCGGCATCCCTTGTGATGGTAGTCCTCTGCATCCGCTCGTAGACGGAATCCCTTGCTGTACTGGAAGGTGCCATTCATGCAAGAACCATCTGGCTTGAGGGAGAAGAGATAGTCGAAACCGTCCTTGATTTCCCTGCCAGTGAGCATGACCGTGACGAATCGGTCGTCAAAGGGATAGAGTTCCCGCAATTCTTTTTCCAAGACTTTGGGACCGCACTCATTGCGGCGCAGGCTTCCCGATTGGAGGATGACCAGTTCCGTGCCGTAGATTTGGGCAAAACAGTCTGACACCAGGTCTCCCAATTCGGTTTCAAACAGACGGCTGTGGTTCCCGAAGGTTTTCTCGAACTGGCAGATAAAGGCATTTTCGCGCTTGGGCTTCGTGTGGAAGACGATTTTGTCCGCCAGTTCATCGACTCCGAGGTCGAAGTCGCTTTCGGCTTCGGTCAATTCGACGCGTCGCCAGGACCAGTCGCTGAGTCCACCCTTCTCGGTATCGACTTCGAGTTCGAATCGTCCAATATGGGTGGTTCCGTAACTGGATTGGGCAATCGGGATGCCGTTGACGACCTCCGCCTCGTCCATCTCAATGTGGGAATGGCCGCCCAGGATAAGGTCGATATGGATGTCTTCCGGCATTTCCTGAGCCAAAACTCGGTCTCCTTCGATGCCGTAATGGGACATCAGGACGACGAGGTCAATGTGCTCGTTTTGGTGCACGGCGATTTCCGTCCGAATGGCGTCATAGGTTTCCCGATAGGTGAGCATGTGGCGGAAGAACTCATCGGAAAGAACCTTTTTGAAGAAGGGCAGGGGGATGACACCGATGAAAAGGACTTTGACGCCGCCGATGTCCTTCACGAGGGAGGGCAGGAAGAGCATTTCATGAAATTGCGTGACTTCAATGTTGGCGCAGAGGATGAGCGTGTGGATGCATGCCTTGAACACCAGCAGGTGCGCCAGGCCATAGTCCAACTCGTGGTTTCCCAGGGAAATCAAGTCAGGGGAAATATAGTTGATCAACTCAACGGTATTGGTCCCCTTGTAATCGCTTCCCCAGATGTCTTCTTGCAACATGTCCCCGCAAATGCCAAAAAAGGTCGGACCTTCCATGCGGACTTTTTTCACATAGCCAGACAGAAGCGAAATGCCTCCATGTATCGTAAAGTCTTTGCTTGCCTTGAAATGCAACTGGCCATGAATGTCATTGGCATGTAGGAAGGTGATTCTCTTTTTCATCTGATTCCCCATTTTTTAGGCTAGTGGTTCCCCATTTTTTGGATAGAGGCTTCCTCCTTAAGAGTCCTTATTTGGCGATTTCGTAGGCGAATACCTGGCCGAACTTGTTGAAGACGGAGGTATGGAAGCGGAGGTGTCCGCCGTGGTAGACGGAGGGGAGTTCCGCGAGGTGCTTGCCGTCGGTACCGATGGCCCAGACGGTCCAGGGCCCCGGGGTGAGTTTGAGGGAGACATCGGCCTGGCCGTCGGTCACGAGGAAGGGTGTCTTGCCCCATTTTTCCATCAGTTCCATTTTGCTGGAATCGAAGCGTGCGAGGGAGGCCTGGCAGTTGGTGACATGAACGAGAAGGACGCGGGAGGTCTGGTCGATGGGGGCACCGTCCAAGGAGGTTGCGCCAAAGACACCTCGTCCTTTTTGGTTGTCGACCCCGAGGTAGGTTCCCTGGAGTTTCTGCTTGGCGGGCAGGATGATGGTTTCGCAGTCGTCTGCGGTGGCGCGGAAGGCCTTTTGGGTTCGGATGTGCTCGACGGCACCGTCCTCCGAGAGGAAGCGCTGGGTGGCAGAGTCGTAGTACTGGGTTAGGTTGGCCGCCTGCAGGCCTTTTTTGAGGAGATCCCGGTCAAACATGTCAAGAGGTTGGCCGTATTTGCTGGCATAGGCGGGGAATCCCTGGTTGGGTTTGATGAGGATGGCGTCCTTGGGGAGTTTTGCCTTGAGTTCCTCCTCCGAGGAGACGACCAGCGTGCTGACTTTGGCGACTTCGCCCAGTTGCCCAAAGGGATTGCTGTAGGCAGAACCCTGGGAGACGGTGGCGTTGCGGTCCAGGACGGTGACAAAGTTGGCGCGGGCCGGCTGGATTCCCTTGCCGAGGAAGAGTGCCGAGCCGATGCGGTGCACGATGTGCTTCATCGGGTCGCACGAGATGTCAAAGCAGTTTTCGACTTTGTCGTTGAGCAGGACGTGCCCCGAACGATGGGCATAGGCGAAATGGACGAGGATGCTCCAGTCCTGGATGCCTGCAACGGTGCTGGTGATGGAAGGTCCTTCGGCGCGGAAGTTGTTGGGTTTGCAGAAGTCCCATTCGGTGATGCTGTAGGGGCGGTCAAGCAAATGCGCTCCAAACGTTTCTGGCTTTAGAAGGGTGGGCGTTTCCAGTTGCGTGCTGTGCTGGCATTGGACAGGCAGGCTCCAAGGCTTGATGGGGAACCGGGGGTGGTTGATGTAGAAATGGTTGTCCACGAAGTCATATTGCGCCCGCATTTGGTTGAGCAGGAGGGTGCTTCGCATGTTCTGATCGCACAGCGGGACTTTCAGACCGATTTTGCGTAGGTCGGCGACCATCTGCGCGTAGCGTTTCGTGTGGATTTCTGCGAGGAACTGCTCAAAGATTTTTGAGTTTTCGGGAGCCTTCGCCTTGTCGATCCCCTTGGCTTGGAGCCATTTTGCATAGCGCTCCATATACATTTTGTAGACGATGGGGTCTTTATTGTAATGCGAATGGATGTTGCCTTCGTTGATGATGTTGATGGTGATGAGGGCCGGGTCGTCCTTGAGGGCGTTGCCCGTGTATTTGTTGACGTGTGTGAGGCGTGCCGTGGCATGCTTGAGCCAGTTCTGGTACACGGAGTCCACAATCCAGAACATTGCTTTGTAGCTGTAGTGCCTGGGCATGGTACCCGGATATTCCGCGAAGGTTCCCTTTGGGGGGATGCGGGAGATGTAGAGGTCGGTTGTGAGGTAGATGCCGCGTTGTTTGAGGCAGTAGTAGAGATAGTCGAGTTTCTCCATCGCGTCGGGATTGAGTTTTGTGGAGTTCTTCGGGTCGGTCATCAGGGGCCTGCCGCTTTGGAAGCCGTCGTGGTGGTGGAATCGGATGATGTTGAATCCGAGGGCGGCAATGCGGTCGGCGAGGAGTTCGGCTTCGTTGTGCTCGAGGTAGTTGGCGTCAAAGCAGAGGTTGGTTCCGTAGAACCGCAGTTTTTTGCCGGGAGCGTCGCGGAACTCGAAATGGCCGTTGCGGATGACGATGGGACCGTACTTGCCGGCGGGCTTGTCCTGTCGCCAGGAGAAGTCCAGGGCGGAGCCAGGCACGATGTCCTTCACATAGTCGATGGGCTGCCATTCTGGTCCTGCCATTGTGAAATACGGCGGCGTATGAGGTGCGTATGGAACCGCCATGCCCACTGTGGCCGCGACAACCAGCCAGAGGCTGTTCCCGGCGGATTCAAAGCGGATGTGCTGGATGGGCTTGTCTTCGATGGCAAAATTGCTGCGGTAGAGACCGACGGGTGCACTGGCGTTTGTCCCCGACCAGACCAGTTGGCCTTCTCGGACGATGCCGGGATTCCACCAGTTGCCTGCGTCAATGCCGCGCATGGGGGTGATTTTCGAGGTGGTGCCGTCTGTGTAGGTGAGGGTGACCGTCCCGAGTTCGTCCCCGCCCTCGGTCCAGGCGCGTGCGTGGAGAAGGAAGAGCCATTTGCCGTGGACGTTGCCCTTGACGGGTGTTTCGAGCATTTGCGGCATGTATTTTCGTTCTCCGCCTTTGAGTACGAGGCAGGATTTGCCGTTGTTCTTGGCGGGGTCGATGATGTCAAACTCCGTTCCGGAGAATCGTTGTTTGCCGACGGGGAGCATTCTGAGGTCGTTTTCGGGTCCCTGGTCGGTCCAGCCGCCTTTTTGGTCGCCTTCGATGTCGTCTTTGAAGGACATGTTGGCGGCGGCACGGAGGTCGATGGTGGTGCCATTATACGGGAGGAAGGAGAGTTGGAAGCGATGAGAGGTGACCCCATCTCCCTTGGGCGGGTAAATGTGGAGGTTGTAAACTTTGCGCTGGGGGCGGAAATCCTGGAACAGGACGTG
>JAFRLI010000324.1 GCA_017431255.1 Victivallales bacterium | reverse complement strand
GCCGCGTGATTCAGGTATATTGTTTTTATCCACAAAACACACAAAAAACACAAAATACACCAAAAGAACAGTCATCATTCCTGTCACTCAAAACGCGCTGAAGTCGCGCTGACTTCCTGTGCTGTCCCCCGGCGGGAAGCAACGGTTCTTTAGAACCTTTTGAAGAGACAGGTGTATCCAATATTTTTGCGTAATTTGTGTATTTTGTGGAAGAAAGTGTTTCAAAATCATTACCATGAACCAGGGTTCTAGGGTTCTGAATAATAACTAAAAACAAAGTTCAAACCACCGCAAGCGGTGGTTTGCTTTCTGTTTATTCTGTGTATTCTGTGGACAAAAAAGAATATTGCAATTGCCTCTCTGCTCTGAGGCACGGGCGCAAGTCCGCGCACAAGCACCTCATTCCAGGACGGCGTAGCCCGAGATGGGCAGGACGAGGCGGTTCACGGCGGCGGGGAGCGGCATATTCACCACAAAGTCGCCGCAAGTGTCGAAGACCGCCGCCTGCCCCGGAGCATGGTTGCAATCCAAAATCAGTTCCGAAGCCCCCGTCGCATTCACGACAATGACACGCTTCCCCTTGGGAATATCCACAATATGCCCCGGCGAATACACCGCCACAATGACCTCGTCTTCGCTCTCTGCATAGACAACGGGGTACATCTCGTTGGGGTGCAGGGGACGCAAGTCCCCGTGCAGCAGCGTCTTCTGATGCCGTCTGCAAAACTTCATCCAGTGCGCCAGCATCCTGCGATGGTTCTCGGGAATCTCCTGAATGCGCACGGAAATCTGCGGCACAGCAAAGAGGATGTTCAGGATTTGCAGTGCGGCGGTCTCCACGGTTTCGCCGTAGTGCCAGGTAAGCATGTCGGCGTGGACGGCGGTGGTTCCTGAGGTCAAACGCAGCAATAATGTGCGTGAGCGGTTGGTGATGGCATCGTTCGGGCAATCCGTTGCGCGGAACATATTCCCGTATTTGCGGATAGCGGGACCGATGTACTGCTGACGGAATTCAATCAGGACCTCGGGGCGAATGGCCTTGAGGCGCACCATGGTATCGGAAAGGAGTTTGTCGACGGCGTCGGGGAGAGAACGAATGTCTCGTCCGGCGTAATTCTGAGCAATGGCGGGGTCTTCTCCCATGAAGCGGAAATGGTCTATGAAATCGAGTTTCAACCCGTCGAGTCCCCAATCCCGGATGGCGGTTTCGTAGCAGCCGATGAGCCATTCGCGGACCTCAGGGAAGCGCGGGTCCAGGACGGCGGCACGGAGGCGTTCGATGCAATAGAGATATTTTCCCTCGAAACGGGAGTAGTTTTTGCTTTGGAAGCCGATGAACGGGACGGAGAACCAGAGCAGGTACTTCATCCCCATGGCCTGGACGCGCTTCACATGTGCGGGAAAGTCCTGGAAGCGCTTGGAGGCGAGTTGCCAGTCGCCCGTGAATGCGTAGCCGCCGCTGTGGTCGTTGGTTTGCCAACCGTCGTCGACGATGACGCCCGCCAGTCCATACTCCCTCGCCCGCTTGCACTCTTGCTCAATGACGTTGTCGTACACCTCCTGGTGGTAGGAGTACCAGGTGGAATAGATCGGTTCGAAGGCAACGGACGGGGGATTCGTGGGCGTGAGGGCGGGGAACGTTGCAAACCAGTCGGTTGCGTCGCGCAGGACCTTTCCGTAGAAGAGGTCCCGGCGATCGACGCGCAGGGTGCAGCGGTACGACTTCATCGGGGCCTCGGGCGTATGGAACAAATCCAGTTTCAGTTCCAATTGGGCGTCATTTTCGCGCACGCCGGCATGCATTTCCACGGGGCGCAATGCCTCGGAGCAGGCAACGAGCAGGCGGTTTTGGTCCCGTGTGTTCAAGAAGCAGACCAGCGGGACTTCGTGCGCGAGATCGGTCTTCAATGGGACTCCCCAGTTTGGAGGAATGTGGCAATAACCTCGGCTGAGGTCGCTGCGCCAGCAGACTTGCACGTCCAGGTCAGGCTGCAACCAAAAAACTGTGGTCTTCGGCGGCGGCAGTTCCTGGTCCGCCTCAAAGACAAGTTCCACTAGGTCCAGACCTGGTTCCACGGTCTTCGAGACTGCCGTGACACGCCAGTTGGCGTCCTGCCAGTCAATACTCATCATTCCAAAGGGGCATTGCAACTTCATGGCGCCTTCTCCGATTTCAAGTTTGAAAGCCAGTCATCCAGGGATTGGATGGGGATGCCGAGTTTTCTGGCGTTTTTGAGTTTGCTGGAGTTCTCGTTCGGGTCCATTGCGACCAGCAGCGAAAGGCTTGCCGTCGCCGAATCCACCGCCTGATACCCCGCTTTCTCCGCAAGTGCGACGTAGTACGAGCGCTTCTCAGGCATCTTTCCCGTGAAGCAGATGGTCGGTTTGTCGGATGCAGCACTGCCCTTCGTCTGGCGGATTTCAACGCAGGCGAGGAGTTCGTCCAGCGTGTCTGCCTGACGGCGCAGTTCTTCAAAAAGCGCGGACGCCCGTTCAGGACCGATGCCATTGATGCGAGCCAATGCTTCCGTTCCCAATTCACGCAGTTCAGGCAAGGTGTGCGCCTCCATAATCATCTTGGCGATGTTGGGACCGATTCCCTTAATGTTGAGGGAAGCAAGCACCTGCCAGTCCGGGACGTTCTTCGCTTTCGCAATTTCACTCAGCAGGTTGTCCGCCGATTGCGATGCAAATCCTTCCAGGCGAAGAATATCCGACTTGGTCAATTGGAAGATGTCCTTGAGCGTGCGCACGCCAAGCGTGTTCATCATCTTCTGGAGGGTAGGTTCTCCCAGGCGTTCGATGCCGATGTTGCGGACGGCTGCGAGCAAACGCTTCAGACGCGTGCCAGGGCAGTCGGGATTGGGGCAGCGCAGTTCGGGGAGGTCATGCGTCAGCAAATGCCCGCAGGTGGGGCAATGGTCGATGAGGCAGGATTTGCGTTCTTCGCCCGGTTCCGTGCTGGCGACGTAGGGAATGACATCCCCTGCGCGCTCCACCGTGATGATGTCCCCGATGTGGATGTCGCGTTCAAAGACGTTCTGGAAGTTGTGAAGCGTTGCGTGGTCAATGGTGGTTCCGCTGATTTCCACGGGTTCAAAGACCGCCACGGGCGTCAGGCAATCCTTGCCGTGGCTCCAAATCACGTCCAGCAGCTTCGTGGTGCGACGGATGTTGCTGAACTTGAAGGCAATCTGCCCGCGCGGATGGTGCGCCGTAGCCCCCAGGGATTCGGAGTACGCCGAATCGGCGAACTTCACGACAATGCCGTCCATCGGGTACGGCAATGTCTCGATGGTCTCCACCAGCCTCTGCCAGTCCTCCCGCAACGTGCCGACGGTGCTGTCCCACGAGTGCAGCGAATAATCCACCAGGGTCAACTTCGCGCCCTGCCGCAGCATGTCGTCGATTTCCTTGAGTCCCATAATGCCCGCCACGGCATTGCGCGGATTCTTGTAGAAGCGACCATTCCGATTGCGAATGTGCGCGTACAGCGTGCGAAAATCATCTTCACGAATGACGATTTCGCCGCGCGCGGGAAATGGACAACCTCGCAGTGGACGCGTCCCCGAAGGATGCTCCAATTCGATGAGCGGCAACTTGTCCGTGATGTTCTCGCCAACGGCACCGTCCCCGCGTGTCGCAAGAATGCTGCCGTCCCAGGCGGCGGAAATGCCGTCATACTTGGGCTGCACGAGGAGTTTTTCCTGGGGAGAACGCGCGAACTTAAGTGCCCAGGAGAGGACCTCGTCAATGGAATAGGCTTTGTCCAACGAGAGCATTGGGGTCTTGTGTACGACCTTGCCGCCGCTGGCGACTGTGGGCGACCCCAGTTTTTCAAGCAACGGGTGATTGGGGCTGCGACGTTGCAAAATGCGAACAAGCGCGTCGTAGTCATCGTCGCTGATTTCGGGGGCATTGTCTCGCCAGTATTTCTGGAAATGGTAATCGATGAGCGAAGCCAGTTGCTCAATGCTCATGGTTTCGGGATCATTCCAGGTGAACAAATCGTCTTCTTGCATTGGATTTTCTCAAATGTTGGCAACCAAAGTCTCTAGACGGGCTAGATGGGCTCTATATATTTAAGGTAGTTGCAAAACTCATTTTTGAGTCCACAGAACACACAGAATGCAATCCGCCGCTTCGCGGCGGCTTGCACCTTGTATTTTGTTTTTATATCAAGTGTTTGGCCGCGCGTAGCGCGGACAAACAGGTCTGTGTATTCTGTGTATTCTGTGGACTTCAAAAGAGTTTTGCAATTATCTCATCTGCATAGGACATCCAATCTCTATCGTTTTACTGTAATCTCTTCACCTCTGTTTGCAAATGAAATCACATTCGTTTTTCTCCCCGTTTTTCCACCCATTGGGTTTCTTTTTTGTCGATTTTGCTGACCGCGCTCCGCGCGTTCCAATACTCATCTTAGGCAAAAAAAAGGCCACCGCAAAGGTGGCCAGAATGGGGATGGTGTGCGACACAGAACTCGAATCTGTGACCTCCACCGTGTCAAGGTGGCGCTCTAACCAACTGAGCTAGTCGCACAAAAAAACAGAATTGTCAAAGACAGAGATTACAATACATCAGAAGAGGGAAAAAGCAAACGGGGAAGCCGCAAAAAACTACTTTTCCTCACTCTTTTTTTTGGTCGAACGGGTAGCGGGAGCCTTGGAGAAGGTCGGTTCCTCCAAATCTTCCGTGGAATACGCCTGGAAGAAGATTTCCTGGAGCATGCCCAGCATGGCCTGACGCGCTTCCAGATTGATGAGAACATCGGAGAACTGGTCTTTGATGCTCTGCCAGTATGCCTGAATGTCCCCGTTGGCCAATTCTGCGGAATTGCTGCGGGAGATGGCGTCGATGAGTTCCTTTTCGTTGCGGCTGAGACGCGCCCAGAAGACGGGAAGCGTTGCCTCGATGGTGAGTTGCCGATTGGAATCGTAGTCCAGGCGACGCACGAGGCTGGAGAAGTTGCGCTTGACGGTCGGGGACGGCTTCATCGCAGTGCCGACCTTCGCCCAGTCAATGCGTGCAAGCAAGGCGTCAATGAGGCGGTTGTTGCCTTCGAGTTTCTGGGCGATTTCCTCGCGTGCGGCCTGTGCTTCGGCGCAGAGTTTAGCGGCCTCTGCGGCCTTGTCTTCCAGTTCATGGTTGGCGTTGCACTGCTCCTCGTGGCGTACCTTCCAGGTGGCGAGTTCCTGCGCGAGCTGCTCTGCCTGTTTCTGGTGGCGTTCGATGACGCGGTTGAGTTCTTCACGAGTTTCAGCCTCGCGCTGGCTGGCACCAGATTCCGCCTGGGACGCGGCCGCCTGTGCGCGCTTGAGTTCGGCATGGAGTGCTTCAAGATTCTTCTGGAGTTGCTCATTGTCGCCCTTGAGTTGGCGATTCTGGCGGCGTTGCTCCTGAAGTTCGTTG
>JAFRLI010000323.1 GCA_017431255.1 Victivallales bacterium | reverse complement strand
CCTGTGAGGCGGGCATATTGTTCGAGTCGTTCGGGCATGGAGTCGTCAACGAGGAACTCCGGGGAGTAGGGGAGGGTGACGGGGGGGAGAGAGCGGAGTTTTCCGTTGCCGAGGAGGACTTGAGGAAGCAGGATGTGGTTTGCGGCAAGTGGGAGGTCGGCTTCGAGGCGGTCTGGAGTGGTCCATTGAAAGTCGGTCGTGTATTCTTGGTGGGCATGTCGAGTTTCGTCCCAGGAGGAAGCCTGGGCGACGGGACGTCCTTCAAAGGGGTCGCGGGTGCGTTCGGGGTCCAATTCCATCTCCAGATGCAGGAGATTGCCGCGCAGTTCGGAGGTGACGGCATATTCCTGCGAGGCGTCCTCTCCCGTGGTGCACCATCGCACGAGACCCGCCAGAAATCCCGGTGCATAAGGCGAGGTGGCGAAGGCACCCGTGTACTGCCCATCGGCCTCGACTGCAAGCGCGGCGACACGTCCCAGACCGATATTCCAGAATGCGCACAGCGGAGCCTGGTTTTCGTCCTGGGAAAACAGCACATTCTCCGCCTTGTCGCGAGGATAGCAGAAGTTGTAGCCGCCGACCCCGACTTGCGCAGAGGCAAGTCCCGGTGCGATCGTCTCCGCGGCCTGCGTGAAGGTGGCGGTGGCGGGGTCTTCGATGAAAGCCTTGAGAGCGACCTGGAAGGTGTCTTCCGCGAAGAGGCGCGGGAGTTCGGAGGCGTCTTCGGAGAAGTAGCATGTGCCGTTGGCGCGGGCTGCAATGTCCAGAAGAAGTGGGGCGTCGGAATCGTTTTCGGAGCCGAGGCCGATGACGGAGACGGTAACCCCAGCCTTGGTGAGTTCTTGGAGGAGTTCCTGGTAGTCGCCTGGCTGCTCGGAATCGGACGCATCTGCGAAGAGGACGATGTGCCGGATATTCGCAGTGGATGCGAGGAGGCGGTCGGAGGCTTCGCGGAGTGCCTTGTAGATGAAGATGCCGCCACCGCCTACTTCGATGGAGAGGATTTTTGCTTCGGCACCTGGCTGGTCTTTGACGGGGGCCAGCGGAAGAACCTCATGCGGTTCCGTGTCCACTGCCAGCACGCAGATTTCATCGTGCGGTTGAAGAAGACGTGCGACCTCGGCCGTCCCCTGGTTTGCCAAATCCATTTTGGTGAGTTGGGCCGACACGGGAGCGCCCATGCTGCCCGAACGGTCCAGGGCAATCACAATCGCGCTGCGTGCTCTGCGCTCCTCGCGCCGTTGCACCATGGACAACGGCAGCAGGTCCTCCAGCGGTGAACGATAGTAGCCACCATTCGCAAATGCGCTCTTGCCGCCCGTCATCACCAGTCCCAGTTTCCCGGTACGCACCTGTTCTGCCAGAAGTTCCATGCCAGTCTGTCCCAGATGCGAGGCGGGGACATTCTCCAGAATGACGCAACTGTAGGAATGGAGTACCTCCGGTTGGAAGAACGCGGGTGTCGGGGCAATCGAATCTACATCCATATTTGTGTTTCGGAGCAGACGTGCCAGATTACCAGACGGGGATTCGCTCAGCAGGAGGATGCGTCGCGGGCCCTCGGCGGTCACCAGCAGGCGAGCCAGGTTGTTTCCCGGAACACTGTCCTCCAATCCCTGCGGCTCAACGTGCAATTCGTAGCGGACGGTTCCCGCCTTCGCGAGGCTGTCCTGCCACGAAAAACGATTCAGACCGCGAAGCAGTTGCACCTCCTTTTCCAACCACGCGCCACCGCTGCGCCGCAACCGCAGCCGCGCGGATACCCGTTGCGGCGAACGTACCACTGCTTGCAGCACAAACGTCTCGCCTGCACGAAGTCCTGTCGGTGCTGACAGCGAGACGACGCTGACATCGGACGCACCGTTCATGCGCCAGAAGCGGTAGTCTACGGGGATTCCTCGGAGGGCGGCTTGCTCGAAGGCGGCGCGAGGGTCTTCCCCCGTCCATTGCCCGTCGCCCAGCAGAAGAATGCGGGCGGGTGTTTTTTCGGGGATGACCCCGAGGGCGGTGCGGATGGCAAGGGATACGTTGGAGCCGTCAGGTTGGTTAATCCAGGCGTTCAGACCTTGGAATGTGCTGGACCCCGGGAGTTTTTCCCATTGGATGGATTCTGCAAACGAGAGAATGTAGGAGGAGGACGCGGGAGGACGCGCCTTTTCCAGGCTGTACAGTGAAGAAATCGCGCCTTCGCGGGCGTCACGTTGCATGGATGGCGAACGGTCCACCAGTGACACGCACAACCCTTCTTTGCTGGGAAGACGAACGGAAAGACCTGCAAGCCCCAGCACCAGAACGATGTACAGGCACACCCTCAGCCACTGCGACACGCGGTCGGCCAGCGGTCGGTAGAACGCCAGGGCCAGAATCGGAACCAGTAGGATGAGCAGAATGGGGCGCTCCAGCAGCATAGTTGTCAAAGGGATAGAAGTGCGTCGGTGTAGGAGAGATGGTCAAGGACGGAGAGCGTGCGGGCGAGACGGTCACAGGCGAGGAAGGAACGTTGTTTGCGCGGGAAGAGGTGGTTTTGGGGGAGGTAACTGTTACGAGCGAGAAGGGCGAGGATGACGGAATCGATAATGAGTTTTACTGCAACGAGTTGCATCAGTTCCATCGGGGAATGGGGGAGAGGTTGCCAGGGGAAGGAGGCGGCAGCGTCGGGTTTGTCGAACGTGAAGTGGCAGCCATGGGAGTTTGTTTTTTCGTCAAAGAGGAAGAGGGGGAGTAGAAAATGAGTTGGGGATGGTTGATTTTGAAGGAATTGACGAAGGTTTGAGGTGCTGAGGTTGGGCGATTTGGGGGAAGAGGGGAGAAGGATGTTCATTCCGCGGGGCGGGCGTCCGAGGGGTGAGAGCACATCAGGCGCCAGTCGAGAGAAGAGGTCCGTGACGGGCAGGTCGGCAAACTCCGCCAGAGCAAGAGGTGCCATGGTGGTTGCTTCCAGGGAGAAGGAGGGGTGGCATGCACTGCAGAGCAGGGTGGCGAGTCGGGAGAGGCCTTTGCGCCATTCCGGGGTGTTGCAGGCGCCGATGACCTGGTAGAATCCCCGGTGGTAGTCGGCGGACGGAAGTCCCTTGCGTCGGCTCAGCAGGGATTCCAGGAAACCGCCGACAACGAGCAATTGCATGGTCGCCGCCTGGAAATTGGTGCAGCCAACGACCGCCTGCGGTCCCGAATACAGTTCAAATGGGACAACGCCATTCAGGGTAAGCAGTTCCCGTACCTCGGGGATGTGCTGCCCCAGAAGGTCGGCGGGTTCGCAGAGAAGGTAGAACACCGTGGCACCCAGGGCGACGGCTTTGCGGGCGGCGGCGAGCGTCCACGGAGTTTCCCCGGTGGAAGAGAGCAGCACGACGATGTCCCGCGCACCCGGAGAGACCTGGCTCATTTGGAGTTCTGCCAGTTCAGGGGAATCTTCCAAACCCTCGGGGGAACCGAACAGGACCCAGTCCCCGCCAGGCGTCACGGTTTGCAAACGATTCGCCAATTCCATGTCTTCCATGGCATTGCAGGCACGGCGCCAGGCGCCTTCGAGGACGAGAGCCATACGGGCGGATTCGCATGCACCGCCGAGCAGCAGCCGTCCACCGTTGTGCAGGGCGGTGTCCCCTTCCAGCACCATTCGCTGGAAGGTTTCGGAGGCGAACGTGTCTCTGGAACGCAACCACATCTCCCCGTCCAGTTTGCGCAACTGCTGGAAGCCCGACTGGAATCCTCTCGAAAACAGGTTCTCCCAAGGTTTGAGACCCTTTGCCTCCTGCTCCCCTGGAAGATAATCCAGGCGGTATCGCGACTGGTGTTTCCGTAAGGTATCCCGAATGTCCTTCATCGTTTTTCCATTCTTTCGAACCAATTGCAAAACTCCTTTTGGAGTCCACAGAGTCCACAGAATACACAGAAGGCAATCCGCCGCTTCGCGGTGGCTAGCACTTTGTATTCTGTTTCATATCAACAGTTTGGCCGCGCGTTGGCGCGGACAAACCGTTCTGTGTATTCTGTGTGTTCTGTGGACTCCCATTGGAGGTTGCAATGATCTCTTTCTTCAAAACGGAACCCCTTGCGAGGCAAGGGGTTCGATTGGTAGATGCAGGTGTCCCGCGCGTTCGGCGGGAACGTGAGGCGGTTAGCCTTGGAAGGTCTCGCGGTTAATCCAGAGACCGAGTGCTGGATTGGGGATGAAGTAGATTTCCTCACCGTCAACGGTGTTGTAGCCGTACTTGAGTTTGGCGGGGTCGTACTTCTTCGCCATTTCATCGTAACTGGCGGGGAGGAAACCGACGGAGGCGATTTCTTCCTGGGAGATGTCCTTGACGGCGTAGGTGATGCGGAATCGTCCGTCGGAGGAGCCGTGAATGAGATGCGCGGCGGCGCCCATGTTGTCCCGCAGGTCCTGGTTTTCCGGCTTCTGGAACTGTTCGAGCGTATTGAGGCGTCCCTTGTAGCCGTATTTGCGGATGAGTTGGTCGACTTTGCCGTCTTCGCCGAAGCGTTCGACGCCTGGAGCGAGGATGATGAGGTCGCCGCCGTCCGCCATTGCCATGCGGGTGCGGTAGACGGCCTTGTTGCCGAGCCACGTGCTCTTGAACTCGGACGGGTCGAGGTAGACGACGCACTTCTTGAGACCGTGCGGCACGAAGTCGATGTTCTTCTTCTGGGCGAGTTTGACGGCTTCGGTGAGGCAGGTGCGCCCTTCGCCGAGGAAGAGGCCGTGGGTGTGGATGTTGCGTCCCGTGGCGGTGGTGACGGTGAGAATCCAGAGCATGGGTCGCTTGTTCAGGAAGTGCTCCATTCCATAGTCGAAGAGGCGTCGGACGGGGGTGTTGTCCCGTCCCATCATACGTTCCATGCCGTAGACGGCCCCGACCATATGGGATTTGTTAATCATGTCGCTGCCGCCAGTTCCCACAAAGAGATTTTTCGCATGGTTGGACATGCCGATGACTTCGTGAGGCACCACCTGGCCAGGCGAGACGATTAAATCGTAACTTTCGTCCATCACGCGCCGGTTCACTTCCACGCTCACCGGCTCCGTGTCCAGATGCGCCTCGTCGCCCTCCACCCGATACCAGACGTAGTAGGTCCCGGCGTTCAGGGCCGAGGGGATGGAGGCGGCGTACATATCCCCCTCAGGCGCTTCGTTCTCCTCCGTCACAGCGTAGTACATCACGCCGCCCTCCGCGCTGCCGGCCTCTGCCAGCTGCTGCACGGTGCCGTTGTAGGTCAGCGCCTTCGCGGTG
>JAFRLI010000322.1 GCA_017431255.1 Victivallales bacterium | reverse complement strand
GTTATTATTCAGAACCCTGGTTCATGGTAATGATTTTGAAACACTTTCTTCCACAAAATACACAAAATACGCAAAAATATTGGATACACCTGTCTCTTCAAAAGGTTCTAAAGAACCGTTGCTTCCTGCCTGTCCCCCCTGCGGGAAAGGTCTTGACCTTTCCCGCAGGGGGACAGCACAGGAAGTCAGCGCGACTTCAGCGCGTTTTGAGAGACAGGAACGATGACTGTTCTTTTTGTGTATTTTGTGTGTTTTGTGGATAAAAACAAAAGACCTGAATCACGCGGCAACCCTTCTGAACAGTAACTGCCATTTTTCATAAAACCCTTATTTTCTGCATCATAACCTAAAATCTCTCGAAAATATTATAACTATATTTGAGTCGTGGCAGTCGTGGCAGAGGCAACACCAGCCCTGTCGACGTGTTGCTTGAGAAATGGCGGAGCCGGCAATTTGATGCCGATGGCTTCAAGCAGTTTCCTGGTGTGCTTCGGAACCTCGACATAGTTCCGCCTGCCCAAATTGTAGTTGATTACTTGAGTCTCCGCAACATGGCGAGTGCTTCGTTCACAGTCGGCCTTGTGCGTCTGGGAATGCCTTCCAGCCGGATGACGAGTAGCCATCGCACAATAAGGCCTCCCCCGGCCAAGGCCGGGGGGCCGCTGTACTATTCGCTGTCCTAGCCGTTGCACTACCAGTGGTAATAGCGGTAGGGATCGTCGGATTTGATTGGGGTATCGACGTAGAAGCAGTTGAAGTGGCCGACACGGAGTCTCGGGAGGGATTTCATGCCGCCATCGCCACGAAGGTCCTTGCAGCGGATGACAATGCTCTGTTTCTCGCCGGGGCGGAGGTATTCCTGCTTGAGGACGATTACGCGTGGTTGCTGCCAGTAGTTCTTGGGATGAGTCTTTTCGGAGACTTCATCGATGAGCTGTCCGTTGAGGAAGACCCAGGATTCGTCATCGATGGCACCGAAGTCGAGGGTTGCCTCGCCGGAGCGTTGATCGGGAGACGTGAGATTGAGGTCATAGCGATACCAGGCGACGCCGTCGTAGGCGGAGTGGTCGCGGAACTGGGGTTCCCAGTACTGGCCGACTTTGACAGGGCGCCATTCTTTGGCACGGGAAGAGTCCTCGCCCCATTTTTCTGCCAGTCCCTGGTCGTTGGGGTCGAAGCAGATTTGCCAACCTTGGGAGATGTCAACAATGGGATCTCCCGCGGGTCCTGCCGTGAAACGTTTGCAGAAATCGGTCTGGAAGGTAGCACCGAGATTGGCGAGGAGGCGCATGAAAGTGAAGTCCGCGCGGCGGCAGGTTGTACGGACTGCGAAGAACTGGCGGTCCCATGTCCAGGGCGGGAGTTGCATCATCACGACGGCACCCTTGCCGAGACGGACGCAGTTCAGCGAGATTCCGCCCGCGCTCTCCTCGGGGAATCCGTCGAATTCCTGCGGATACCGCACGTGTAGTTCGGCATTCCCGATGCCGCGGAAGAGCGGTTCCATGCGGAGGTTCGGCACGAAGTCCGTGAAATAGGTTCCTTTGACGGCTTTGACGCCTGCGATTTTCTTCAGTTCCTCGGCGGTCATCCCGCAGCAGAGCACGTTCACGCCCGATTCCACCAGCGTGCGAATGTTCGCCGGAATCTTTGCGCCGCGTGCGAGGACGATGACGTCGCCAGGTCTGACCTTCACGGTAGCCAGCGGTTCCGAGACAACGCCCGAGGCCTTGAGTTGAGTGGCGAGCGCCTCGTTGCCGGCATGCCATACGTGGTGGGTTACGGCGGGCTTTGCCTGGTCGAGGTATTCGAGTGCTTTTGCCAGGGTTTCGAGCGCCTGCGGGTCGTAACTGCCGCTGCGTGGCTGGGTCTGCTTATCGACTTCCACGCGGTTGGAGACTTCCAACTGGCAGAGGAGGATTTGCGCCTTGCCTTCGGTGAAGTAGAGCAGGGGGGCGTACTGGAGGTCGAAACCGCCTTGATAGAGGGGGAGCCAATTGCCCTGGCTGGGCTTTTCGGGGAGGATGTGGGAGACGATTCCGCGGTTGCCCGCCCGCCAGGTGTGGGCGACATCGAAACCGCACCAGTTGTAGGGCGGATACGGGGAGATGTCTGCCAGTTTCCAGTACGGCTCAAGCGAAGAGGAGGAGCCGCGCCAGTTCGAGAGTTGCTGCGGGAACGCATTGTCGATGGGGAACACATCGCGGAGACCCTGGACGTTCGGGCGGATGCCCATCCCCAGCAGCGTCTTTTCGTCCTGGGCGAGCACGAAGATTTTCAGACCGTTGTTCACCGCGTCCGCCAACTGGAACGGAAGTTTCTCGGCAAGCGCATTGGGTCCCAGCACGAGTATTTGCAGCCCTTGCAAATCCGCCTGCGTCTTGACTTCCTTCACGTTCTTCAGACCGAGTTTCTCCTGCAGCAGTTGACGCGTATTGTTGGCGAACGGACACTTCTGCGACGGCGCGTCGTAGCAGCCGATGGCAGAGGCGACTTTCGCACGAATCTTCTTGGGGCGGACGTTGAGGGTCATCACTTCGTGCCATTTGCGCGGAGCCTTCCCTTTCTCGAACTCGCAGGTGACATCAATCGTGATTTTGTTTTTCTTGAGTGTGGGCTTGAAGGTGATGGGTATTTCCTTGCGTGTGCCCGGCTCCAGCGTGGCAGAACCGCTCTTTGCCCAGAGACCCGTCTTCCATTTGTAGCGGAAGATCTGCGGATGGCGGGTGTGGTTGACCAGCATCAGGCTCTTGCGGACCTCTTCTCCTTCCTGGAAGTTCAGCGAGGATTCCGTGAAGTTGCCGGGCTCGCCGGCAATCCATACTTGCAAGGGATCGGTGAGGCAGTCAATGAACGCCTGTCCCGTGAGGGTGGGTTCATACTGGTTGATGGTGTCAGCCAGGTAGCCACCCGAGTTGGTGAAGTAGTCGGGAACGAGACCGGGGCGCTTCAAATACTTGAATGCATTCGGGTTGGGAATCGTCGAGGGCACGCCTTTGGAGACGCGGATGTGCATGCGTCCGCCGTCCCAGGGCAGGCACGCCGAAATACCGCGCGCATTCATGTCACGGAACGCCTTCCGTGCAAAGAGGGAGCGCGTCAAATCCAGACCTGGAAAGGCCTCATGCGTGAACTTGCGTTCCCGGTTCTCGAACTGCTTTGCAATAATATCCTTGCGAGAGAAGTACTTTCGCTTGACATCGTCCATTCGGTAGGTTTCTTCGCCGAGGGTTTCTGCGTCGAATTCGTCTGCCCAGAAGACCTGGACGCCGGGCTGACGCCAGATGAAACCCGGTCCGCGATAACTGGACCAACTGGCGATATGCGGCATGCCGTATTCCACGAAGAAGATGGGGGCGACGCCGTTGTGCTCCCAGTCGTTGAGCCAGTCGGAGCGTTCCTGGGCGGGGGCCCAGTTTTCGTATTGGTTGGGGGAATGGATGTCGCCGAGCATGCCTCCGTCGTGGTGGTAGACAGGTCGTGTGGGGTCAATGTCCTTGAGAATGTCGCCGGCGACGAGTGCCTGCTTGCGGTTGATGCGGTTCATGCCGAACTTTTCGGGGGTGTAGCCATTCCCGAGTTTCATTGGGTTTTGGTGGTCGGAGTACCCGCAGGAGTTGTGGGAGGTGGATTGCATGATGAGGCCGGGCAGGTTCTGGTAGCGGCGCAAGCGCTGCTCGGCGAGCTTGCGGAACTTCTTCTGGGATTCGGGATTGCGTTCCAAGTCATCGCAGATGCGGTAGTTCGGCATGGTGAGGCTGGAAAGCAGCCCCATCCGCGAGGTCGTGTAGCGGAAATCGTCCTGGTAGCCGAATTTGCCTGGCAGGAACGAGTATGTGTTGTCCCCGTCAATCACGAAATTGACCCCGATGGCCTTGGCGCGGCGCACGAGTTCGGCAACGGCCTCCCGGTGTGCATAGGCGGAGTTGGCGCCCGACTGGATGGCGATGCTGCGCAGGTGGATGATGGTGCCGTTGAGGCGGAAGTCCTTCCCGTCAATCACGAACTCGCGGAAGCCGAACTCTTCGGGGTAGAAGGTGTCCATGGGTTTTCCGTTGGCGTCGTGGAGGGTGACTTCTGCGGTGTAGAGGTTGTCGGGGCAGTCGATGTCCCAGAGTTTCGGGGCAATCCAGTCGTAGGTGACGCCGTGGCGGGATTCTGTGGTTCCGTCCGAGGTGATTTTCTGCGGCGGGAACTTCTTGAGGAAGCTGTCGGGACCGCGGACGACTGCGGAGAGTTGGTAATCTCCCTTGGGCAAGTCCAGGAAGCCCGTGTTGAACTCAATGCATTTCTTGGCGACGTAGGTGCGCACGTGGACGTCCGAGATGCGTGCCCCGAACGGAACCGATTCCAGGCGTGCTTCCCCGCAGAGGCCCTTGTTCGAGAGTTCGCCCATGTCCTTGTAGATACGGGTCGCTCCCATGGCGGTCTGCTGCTCCATCGGCAACGCCTGCACCAGGATTTCCACCAGGATTTCCTTGCCAGGCTTGGCTACGGGCGTGAGGTCAATTTCCCCACAGGGGAACTCAATGGAACCGACCTTCTTGCCGTCCACGCGGACTTCGGCGGCGGCGTTGACGGCGTCAAGTTCCAGCAGGATGCGAGACCCCGCCCAGTTGGCAGGGACCGTGATGCGGCGGCGGTACCAGGCCCAGTGCGGAATCGGGATTTCGTTCTGGATTCTCTGGGGGATATGCGCGGGGGTGGCGTTTTCACTTACTCCGCCGTGGCGGGAATTGGAACGCCAGGAGCCAGGGACCTTCTGCCAGCCCCATCCGGTGTTTTCGGCGGGCGGAACCTCCTTCGGGTCGTCGTCCTTCAGCAGGTGGAACTGCCAGAGACCATTCAGCGAAATCTGCTTGCGCGTGGCAGTTTCGCGATGCCAGGCATCGTCCAGCGAGAACACTTCCGCCTCGCTGCGACCATCGGGAGAATCCATATCCAGTTTCTCCTTGGCCAGCTGCACGAACAATCCGTCTATTTCCAACGTTCCCGATTTGCCGTAGTTGACGGGATACACGTCCAACGCAACTGCATTTTCGGGCGGGAAGTAGACTCGTGTGCAATTCGTCCAGGGATGGGTTCCGGTTTTGGTAAAGGTTTGCAAATATGGCGGATGGAGTTGTTTCCCCTTGGCGTCCACAAAGAAGAGGTCCACGCGGGCGTTCTTCCAACCTAAATCTCCGGGCACGACGTTTTCCGTGCGCATTTGGAACGTCACCAGCACGCTGTATCCCTTCCAATCCGGCAACTTGACGCGGTATCTCGCACCACGTTCCCCGCCTTCAATCAAAAAATGCCCCTTGCCTGACGAGAAGTCCGCCTTCACTCCCTCTGGAATCTTCTTCGTCGTGCACGTTTCTGGTGTCAGAAGATTCTCTGCACCTTTCAGTTCCACCTTCAGTTGCCCAATCGTCATTGTCGGACCTGCCAACAATACCCCGCATAACAGGCACAAACACAGTGTCCAAAACTCTTTTCTCATCTTTTTTCTCCTGTAGTGAAAAATCATCGTACGTTTTACAAAACACAATGTTATCAATATACCCAAAAATCCCAATTTTCAACGCGAACACTGCTTTTTTTATTTTTATACTTGATTTTTGTTGGAGGGAATGGTATAATTTATAGTAGTGAAATTGACTGCAGTTTTTCAAACCACCAACAGGAGCCAGTTATGCGCAAACATTTCACCCTCATTGAGCTACTTGTGGTCATTGCCATCATCGCCATTCTCGCAGCAATGCTTCTGCCTGCGTTGGCGAAAGCGCGTTCCAAGGCGCGTGCCATCGGCTGCGTCAACAACCAGAAGCAGATGGGCATCAACCTGGCGATGTACCGCAATGATTTCCATGACACCATCTACAGCGAGCCTTCCTATTCCCGTTGCCTGCGTCAAGCCGGCATCCTCAACCCCAAGGCGCGCCGCGAATACATTTGCAACCAGGCACTCGCCGAACGCCCTGCCTCCGTCGGGGCTGCCACTAGCGATGATTCTTTCTGCGATTCTTACCCCTACGGCTTCAACTATGTCGGTATGACCATGGTCAATGGCGTTGCCAAGACCAACATTGGACGCGTCCTCTCCGGTGTGAATGGCGCCAACACCTCCTGCATCAAGTTCACCGAACTCAAAAATCCGTCTACTTGGGTGATGCTCCTGGACAACCGTCGCAGCGACTGCAAACTCCACACCGTGAAGTTCTGGAACAAACCCACCTCCACCAACTGGGGCGGTGCACCCTGGCACGCTCACGACCCAAACAAGGTCAATACTACCTGGGCCGATGGACATGTCACCGAAACGATGGATGGCGAACTGCGGGCCACCCTTACCAACGACCTTACTTTCGCCGGGATGAGCGACCTCAACTAGCCTGAGGTAGTTGGTTCGCCTGCTAGACCGAAAGGACGAAAAGGACGAATGGGAAGGCGAGAATGCCGATTCCTTTTTCGTCCTTTTCGTCTTTTTTGTTCTCTACACTCCTCAGTTACCCGTCCCGAAGAGGGGGCTGGCACCTGCGACGGGGCGGCAGGAGAGGATTCGTTCTTCGAGGCCGCGCGGAGCATAGTATCCGTCACGGAGTGCCTGGCGGAGCGGGGGGATGGCATCGTGCTTTGTGAGAATCATCATGCAACCGCCGAGACCCGCTCCTGCAAGTTGCGCGCCTGCGACACCGGGGACGCGGGACGCGATGTCTACCATGAGGTCAATGTCGGGGAGACTGCAACCATAGGCACCAGGCTGGCACTCCAGCTGGGCACGTGTGACGCGCGCGACGTCGCCGCTGTCGAGGTCATCGAGGAGTGCGAGGAGGTCGCTGTTGCTGATATGCGGGGCGTATGGGAGTTCGCGGAGGTTTTCATCGTGGGAGACGACGCGGTCTCCGTCATGGGAGATTGCCATCATTTTGCCGATGGCGGGGATGTCGGCACGCTGAAGGGCGTCGGCGTATTTTGCTGCGCGTTGCATTTCGGCGAGACCGAAAAGGACCACTCCACGGACGGGATAGTGGCGTTCTGGAGTGGAGGCGTGTCCCGCGAAGAGAGGTTCCAGGATGTGGGACGGCAGGATTTGTTCCAGTTCGGCACGGGTGGGGTTCTCTGGGAGCATCAGAAGGATTTTATAGATTTCCCTCAGGGGCACATGGAGGGTTTCGGTGTTGACATCGCGTAGGTAGTGGAGGACGGCCGCATACTGCGGGCAAAACTGCCGAATCAGGGCAAAGCCAATGCGATAGCACGCGACGCGGTGGTTGAACTGGTCTTTGGCATTTGAGGATTTGCGCGCCTTGAGTCCAGAATCGCAAACCACCATCTGGTAGCCGGCGGGGAACAGGACCGTCCGCTCAACGGCAAATGGGAAGAAGCGCACGCGTGTCACGGCGTCACGAGAACCGAGTTTGACGGCGGCATGGTCCGCGCTCCCTCCATGTGTCCCCACAAACCACTCGCTTTCCCCACAGAGCGTAACAAATTGATTGGCGTAGGTTTCCAGGCCGTTGAGGCGAACCAGCGCCTCGCTCGTGCATACGATGAGACTGGACGAGGAAGAGAGCCCCGCCGCCATCGGAATGTTTCCATTCACAAGCATTTCCATCCCCGCCAGCGGAATATCACGGTATTTTTTCTGGACGCGGAGGACGGCCGCCTGGATGTAGTCGCTCCAAGTAATGCCGGCTTCGCGGTGACGACGGGAGAGCGTTTCGCTGTCCACGAGTGTGTTCCAGTCTTCCCAGGGAAGGTCCTGGAGGAGGTCTCGAATGCGGAACGTGGTGGATGGAAACAGTTCGGGCTGGCAGTGGTCGAGGGTGACGGTGTCGTCATTGCGTTCGGCGACGAATATCATCGTTTCGAAACTGATGGTCATGAGGTTGCAGTTGCCGCCCTGGTGGTCGATGTGTCGTCCCATGGTGTTGAGGCGTCCTGGTGCGCGCACGAACATGAGCGGTGTGTTGTCAGAAAAGCGTTTGGTTGCGGATTCTGCGAGGCGTTCCATCTCCAGGAGTTGTCGTTCGATGATGGTGTCATCGTCGCCATAGATTCCCACGAGGAGTTTGTGGAACGGGGTTCCTTGGGAATGCCCTTCGGCAAAAAGGGTCCGCCACTGCTGGAGTGTGCGGAAGAGATGCGCGGGACGTGGGGCCCGTTGTCGATTTTGTCCCGCGAGTGCCTTCTCGGCTTGCAGGAGTTCCGAGGGATTGTTGAAGCCGAGAATCTTGTCTGGATTGTCAACGGCGAGCAGTTCGGTGCGTGGTGTGCCGGTGGCGAGGTTCTGCTGATAGACGAAGTTCACGAGGTCGGTAAGGTAGATTTCCTGTTGCGCGTTCTCGCGTGTGAACGTCGGCAGGGCCCGTCGCAGCAATCCGGCTTTTACCAGATAGACGGACGTATTGCGGAACGGCGAGGCGTCGACCTCGTCCAGGGTGAGTTCCACGGAGCCGTTGGCGGTCTGGAAGACAAAGTTGCCTGGTGCATGTTCGAGGAGGGCTGGCAGTTCATCCAAAGGCGCCTGGCTGGTGAGGAGTTCCCAGACTTTGCCAAATGCCTTCGCAGCCTTGGCGGGATCGCGTTTCCCCGGGAAGAAGGCGTTGCAGAGCGTCTCCAGCATGGTCTCGCGCGTGGCTCCCGAGGCGACGGCCTCCCGCAACGCCGCAAAGGCTCGGTGCTGGCGGACTTCGGCCATTTCCACCACCGCAAAAGGATGCCTCGAACTGTCCATGAGAATGCGCCCCTGGGAGTTGGAGGCCGTGAGGTGCAAGCCGAGCAGGGTGAGGTCTGCATTGGAGGTCTGGTGCTTTTCGAAGAACTGCGCCAGAACATCCTCGTGGAGGAAGCGGTCCCCTGCGACAACGAGGACGTCATCGTCATCTTGCAGAAATCTGGCACCTGCCAAGGCGCAGGCCACGGCATCGGCAGTCCCGTTTTGCTCGGGCTGGAACGCATAATTCGTTTCGGGAAACTCGGGGGTCACCGTTGCCATCACTTTTTCGGCAAGATTCCCCACCACTACCAGAAATTGTTTTACCCCTGCGTTTCGGTAGACACGCATGGCGCGAACAATGGCAGGTGTTCCATTCAGCGGAAAACAGACCTTCGGCGTGTCCGAAGAACCCATTCGAGTCCCTTTCCCCGCCGCCAGGATAATGGTGCATGGTACACGATTCATGACTTGCCTCAATCACTCAGAGCATAGATGCAAAACCGCCAGCCCGAAGCGGCGACAACACATCTGCGCTTTCCGGAAAACCCGATGACAACTCCCTACCCACAATACTATAAATCCCCTATGCACGATTGCAAGGGAAGCAAATGGGGGAGGTAGTTGCAAAACTCATTTTTGAGTCCACAGAACACACAGAACACACAGAATGCAATCCGCTGCTTCGCGGCGGATTGCACTTTGTATTTTGTTTTATATCAAGAGTTTGGCCGCGCGTAGCGCGGACAAACAGGTCTGTGTATTCTGTGTGTTCTGTGGACTTCAAAAGAGTTTTGCAATTATCTCGGGGAAATGGACGGGAGAGCAAGGACAAAAAGGACCGAAAGGAAGGCGAGAAATGCCTATGCCTTTCGGTCCTTTTCGTCCTTTGGGAGCCCCCCTTGGGAGGTGCCCCTGGTGCGTTAGACCATCTTGGTCATATTGTCGATGATGGCATTGCCAGTATCGCTCTTGCTCTGGAGCATTTCGATGAGGTTGACGAAGACACCCTGGAGTTTCTGCAGGATTTCCTGAAGTTCCTGGGAAGTTTCATCGATCATCTGCTGCATGAGGGCGATCCAGCGCTGGGTTTCCTTGACTTGTTGCTCGGCCTTGCTGGCATTGTAGTTGGCGGAGGTGCTCCAGGCACCCATTGCGGTGCCACCGACGCTCACGGCGGTGTTGGCGATTTGGGAGGCGAACATGACGGTCTTCAACGTGGCGTTCGTGATTTGCGCGGCGGAAGAGGCTGCTGTTGCAAATCCGGCACCAGCCGTTGCCAGGCCCAGAACCAGGAAGAAGCCACCATAGATGCCCTGCGCCCAGGCCTGCGCCTTCTGCTTGTTACAGCCAAAAGTCTCCTGGATGCTCTTCGCCAGCGCCTTCATTATCTTTTCTGACGCTCCTGTCTCGTTCAGCACCAGACTGGTGACCGCGATGGCCGCGCCCGCAATCGCCACGCCGGCGGCGGCACCGCCCGTCGCAATGGTGGTAACCACAGCGGCGATGACCGCAAAAATCGCGCCCAGCCAGCCAAAGATGCGGCTTGCCAAACTGGCTTTCTTGGCCTTTTCCGCTTCCTTGATGGACTCTTCGATTTTCTTCAGTTGATGCTCATGGCGAGATGCCAGGGTCTTTTCTTCGCCATTTATGATGCCCTGCTGGGTCTCCACCTGCTTTTCATCGGTTTGAACCTGCAACTGGGCCAGCATTTTTGCAAGGTCTTGGAACATTGCCTCGATATCTTCTGGATCGTCGAGAACGGGGACGCCTTGCGTGCCGGAGGCTCCGGTGCTTTGGCGATTTTGGCTCAAGTTGGTGGTGAGGATTCTCACGGTATCCTGAACCAGGGTTCCGATGTTACTGGCCATGTGGGTGCGCTTGTCTTGGACTTTCCCGTCGTTGGAACCGCCAGACGTGGCGTCTGCGACTTTCTGAGCCATATTGGCGAACTGATTCGCAATCTGGGACGCATTGGTGTTGAGATTGACTTCGGACATAGTACGTTCCTCCTATCGGTGAAGGGTTATGCAGAGAGTTTTTCCTGGAGTTTCGCGGCCTTGTCGCGGAATTCGCGTCCAAGCTCTGTGTCTTTGGGGCAGTATTCGTCCAGGGCGGCGAGGGCGGACTTCGCGTTTTCGATGTCACCCATGGCGAGGTAGCATTCGGCGGCGTAGTACTGGGGTTTGGGGTTGTGGAGGTCCAGGAAACTGCCATAGCCGTAACTCATGACGGCACCCTGGAAGTTCCGCTTGACCTGCTGGACGGCACCCAGCGCAATCCAGTACTTGGCTTCGAGGTGGTCGAACAGAACCAGGAAGCGGAAGACTTTGTCGGCGTCATCATAGCGGCCCGTGTTGTAGAGTCCGAGACCCATGTTGTAGACGGCTTTCAACTGTTCGGGGGTGATGCCGCGAATGTCGCCCAGGGTCGCGCCCTGTTCCAGCATCTTGTGCGCTGCGTCATCAATGGCCTTGACCGCTGCTTCATCCAGTTGTTGTTTGTTGTCGCTCATGTTTCGTTTGCTCCTTTGTGTTGCTGTGATTCTATGAAAAAACTTCTAAGGACTCCTTCTAGACGATGGTCTGGATCTTCTGTTCACGCTCTTCCTGGATTTGCTTCATGTCTTCCAGAAGCTGCTGGCGGACGATCGCCAATGGACCGCTTTGTGCAATTTTCTCTTCCTTCTTTTCCTTCTCTTCCTGCTCAATGGGAGTTTCTTCGGGATCCTGTACGACGCTGGAGGCCTTCATCATGATGTTTTCCACCAGAAGGCTCTTCGCCTTGTAATCCAGTTTGTCCACCAGGGCTGCAACCTCTTTCTGCTTCGCGGTTCGCTGCTCCGTCAGGTTGCTCACCTTCCCCGTTTCCACTTTCATTTCTTCATTCAACTTGACCAGTTCCCCATTCAATGTGACCAGCTCTTCCTTGCCCGTCTTCAACGCGGCATTTTTCGCGGCAACCTGGCTCTTCAGCCCGGCCACCTCTGCCTCGGAAAGACCGGTCCCCGCAGCAATCGAAGCCTCCAAATGCTCGATTTCACGCTCGAGTTTCACGATTTCGTTTTCGATGTCCGCCTTTCGCTGTTCCTTGATGTCGATTTCCTTCTTGCGATCCGCGGCGGTTTTGGTGGCCCGCTTGATGGCTGCGTCGAGAGTTTCGATTTCCAAACTGAGGTCCGTGAGTTGGCTGTACTGATCCTGGGTGATGGCGTTCATCGAGTTCAGGGTGTCCAGGATGGCGTTGAACTGGAGCGAGGTCAATTGGAAGCGTTTTTCCGCATGCTCGAGTTGGAAGGTCATGAGTAGGCGCGTCATGTCGCCGAAACCGGCGTGTGACAAGGTCACGGATTTTCCCGAGAGCAGCGGTTGAGTTGCGCCGGTGCGCGTGGAACCGTCTGCGTTGTGAGTCTCCTGGGAGTCGATCGAGGGACCCTGCTGATAGCCAATTGCCCCGCCAATCTGTGGATTGTAAGACCCGTTATTCAGTCCGTTGCTGTTCAAATCGATCGCCATTTTTGTGCCTCCTTCTGTGCTTCGGAGAGGATTGCCATCTTTCGAGGGGTTTGCAAAACTCTCATCCCAACCGCCGGTTTCCTCGCTCATACCCGGTGTGGTTCCACGCCGGGCCTCCGCTTTTCGCCCTCGCTTGCAGCGTTTGGGCGGTTGGGCGGGAGTTTTGCAATGACCTCTTTATGCTCGGATGGATTCCAACACGGAATCGTTTTCTGCCGAGAGCACTGCCTGCATGAGTTGGATCACGCTCTGGACCAGGGTCAATGCCTGGGAGTGCAGGTCTTTGATCTGGTCCAATTGTTCCTGGTGCTGCACCTGGTCCTTCTGCTCCACCTGACCGGCTGCGCGCTGATTTTCGGCGAGAGAAGAACCAATCGTTCCCATCAGTTGCGCGATGGCCATGCTGAGTTGCTGGACACCTGTCCAACGGTTCATCTGCTGGACCGCGCTCATGTACTTCTCGTTGTGCTCCAGGGCCTTCACACCCATGTCGTAACTGGACTGCGCCCGCGACAGGTCCATCTGCCTCATGCCTTCACTGGCAAACTGGCTCTTCACCTTTGCCCGGTAGGCGCACATGTAGTTGTCCTTTGCCTGCAGGTTCTTCAACTGGCCCTGGAGGTCCGTGATTTCCTGCTGGATGGCGGGTTTATCTCCTTCGGCAGCCGTGGCGAGCTGGGCGTTCTTGGCATCCAGCTGCTCCTGGACTTGTGCGATGTTGGTGCGAACGTCCTTGATCTTGCTGTCCATTTGACCGAACAGTTCGCGCTCAGAGGTCATCAGGTTCAGTTTGGCGGCGTCGTAGGCTTCCTGTTTGGTCTGGACATTGGTGCGTGCCTGTTCCAGCGCCGCCGGTTCCGCCGGTGGTTCCTGCCCTTCCAGATCCAGCAGCTGCTGCTTGGCGGTGGCGAGTTCCGTTTTGGTGTTGTTCACGGCCGTCGTGGCATTGGAGATCGTGGTGTCGATATTCTGCGCCAACGGATCGAACACCGCGTCCACTTCCGTCACAATCCCCTGGGAGGTATTCGATTTGACGCTGCTGAAGTTCTTCATTGCGGCCACGGGGTCATTGGCCAGCGAGGCAGATTTGAGGTCGTTCTGCAGCGAGGTGAGTCCTTGATTTTCCGACATCTGCGTCTTGAATGCAGAGGCCTGGCGCGCCATCGTGACCGTGCTCATCACGCCCGAAACCGCCGTGGAGACGATTCCCATGATCAGGGCGGTCATGGCCGCGCTGGCGATCATGTCTGCCTGGGCCTGGATGGAGTTCTGGATTTGCTGGTTTTCGACCAGACGGATTTCGCGCGTTGCGTCACGTTGTTTCTGAGCGACTTCCACCATCAACGCCATCAAGGCATAGATGTCAAACAGAACCTTCGAGGTGTCATGGGAGAAAGAGACGTTCTTCGTGTCCTGCTGTAGCGTGTTGATGGCGGCAACGAGTCTGTTGGCGTCTTCCTGGCTCAAGTTGCCCACGAGGAACATCTGATTGGAGAGTGCCACCAGGGTGTTGTCGACGGTCTGCAGAGCATTCTGTTGTTCGGCAGGGCTCATGGTGTCGAACTTATCGAGTACGGGGATGGAAACCGTAGTGCTGCGGGCAACGCCGTTTTTGTCATTCACTGTGATGGTCAAGGAGTTGTCCTTGTTCACCTGGACGTCCCCAGATGCCTTCTTCGGTCCTTGCGTAATCAGGTCTGAGATTTTTGACCAATCAACATTGTTCGTTGCGTTTGTGGCATTGATGTTCATCATGGTATTGCTCCGTTTCTGGTGGGTGTTGGTTCGATTCTTTGGTTTTCTACTATGAATACACTCCAGAACTCAAAAGGTTACACCTCTTTGCCTTCTTATTGAAAAAAAAGAGTCTAGGACGCGCCTGTTTTTAGTCGATGCGAGTGTCCCGCATCATCATTCCAAACTTCCGGCGGCGGTTCTCCAGTTCCCGGTCCACATCGGAAACTTCCCCTTCTCTGGGCTTGGACGCCTCTGGCTCCGCCGGCGCCTCCTCGGAAATCGGTGCCAAATCCTCGTCATCCTCGACGGGCGGCAACCCACGCTTTTTCAATTCCTGGTTCACGAGTCGTTTCTGCTCGGTGTTCAGGCGAAAGTTCATCAATTGTTCGCGCGTCATTCCCTGCGTCTCCAGGAAACGGTCCGTTTCCGCAATGCGCAGTTCCGCTTGCTCCACCATGTGTTCGCTGTCGCGAATCGTCTTCCGTATCTTCTCAAGATACTCCTGGATGTCTTTTTGTGTGTCCATACCTTGCTCCTTCATGAGAGTTTTGCAATTCCCTCTTAAAATAATGCCGTTTTTTCTCTTTGCAACATAACTGCAAATATTCTCGGGAATGGCAAACCTTGGACGACTCGAATGACTTCTTTGGCTTGGATCGTCGCTAAGATTTCCTATGGTCGACCTTCCGTCTCCGAGACGGGCACCACAATGGCATTCTGCCTTTTCCCGCCTTCGGCGTCGGATTTGCCATCCGTCTTAAAACCGATTCCCAAGGGAGGCATTCCATGATCCAAAATATTTTCAAAAAAATATCACAGCCGTCCCATAACTAGACGGCAAACTTGAAAAATAGCGGTTTCATGACATCTTAATGGAAGCGACCAAGCAACCACAGGAGATGCCATGAACCCGCAGAAACATAATATGACCGTTCTTGCGCAGATTGCAAGATGGATACCTGACAGAATCGTCGAAAACCTTGCCCGCAAGCACAAAATCCAGACACGTTCCTTCAGCGCCGACAGCCATGTGATGGCCATGCTGTACGCCCACCTGGCCCATTCGCTGAGCCTGAACGACATCTGCGACAGCCTGCACAACCACGCGGGGCCGCTCTCCCAGATACGGAACTGCACTCCGCCAAGCCGCAACGGCCTGTCGCATGCGAACAAGACGCGCAACGCGGACATGGCCGAGGAGCTGTTCTGGAGGGTCTATGGAACCCTTGCAAAACAATACCCGGAGTTTCTCACGTCGAGCCGGAATTATCCACGGCTGTGTTCTCACCGCCCCTCCGGGGCTGGCGAGGTCGTCACAGGACGCACCATGACTCTCCCTGGGGGGTCTGAATAATTTCGTCACCGAAAAAATCGCTTGGTAATGTCGCCTTCCTGTGCGTATTGTTTCCAAGAATAGGCATTTCTGCCAAAAAAAGAAGCGTACTTAAGCCACGCTTAAATACGCTTGGAAATGGTAGCGGGAATTGGATTTGAACCAATGACCTCCAGGTTATGAGCCTGACGAGCTACCAACTGCTCTATCCCGCAATCAAAATGTCTTGTGCCATCAACTACATTATTAATATACTACCTTTGCGCCGAAACGCAAATGGTTACTCCGTATTTTTACAAAAAAGCACAAAAAGTGGTGGCTTCCCTTGCCCGATGGGATTGGATGCTCTTGCTACCATTGTCGGTCTTTCGTGTTGCGGGAGAGATTTTTGGGGTGTCGAGTTGTTTTCCGTGCCAGTGCGGGTATTGTATTCTATATGAAGAAAGTGAACTCCAGAATGGTGGCCAAGGCGGCGGGCGTGAGCCAGGCGACGGTCTCCCGCGTTTTGCGGGAAGACCCGCATGTGAGCGCGGACACGCGTGCCTGCGTTCTGGAGCATGCTCGACGTCTGGGATATGACTTGTGCGGGCGCGACGCGCGTCGCGTCGCCTTGCTTCTGCCACCTCCCGAACGTCCTTTGTCTTCGTTCTGGAATGCGGTACTGGTTGGTGTTTGCGGGAACTTTGCTGCCCGTGGCTGGCATGTGGAACTTTTCTTTGCCGACCATCTGGAATCCTTGGACGAGCGCCTTCTGGATGGTGCCGTGGATTTCTCCTCCTCCGAAACTCTCGCCGACATCTGGTCTTCGCGTTTCCACATTCCCCTGGTACGCACGCAGAACGGCTCCCGACGCCAGAACAACATCTCCGCCGCGCTTCTGGATTGCGCCAGCATGATGTTTCGCGTAGTCTCCCTGTTTCGCGACTACGGACACCGCGAAATCTTCTATCTGACTACCACCTCCGAAGCCGAGGAACGCGCCAATCCCACGAGACGCCTGGCAGGCTTCTACCATGCCTGCGATTCCTGCAAAATCCCGCATCCCGAACGACACTGCGTCTTTCTTCCGCCGGACGCCAGCGACGCCTCCCTGGAGCACGCCATCGAACGCATTCTTCGTGACGGTGCCACGGCTCTTTATTGCGCAGAAGAAACCCTTGCCCTACGGCTTGACACCATTCTGGACCGCATGGGCCTGCAAATCCCCAAAGACCTCTCCCGCATCGACCCCGAAGTCCCGAACGTCTCCGCTTTCCTTCGACCCCCGCGGACGACCGTGCAACCAGACGAAACCGCAGCCGTCCTGCGTATCGCCAACCTCCTCGCACAAATGCTCGCCACGGGAAAGGCCCCGCCCAATGTCCTCCTTCCGATAAAACTTGTCGTGCGAAACAGCGTCGCCGCCCCCCCTCAAAACGTATGAACATCCTTCTTTTCAGTTTTTGTCGTCTGGGAGACAGCCTGGTGATGCTGCCCGTCCTGCATTGGTTGAGGCAACGCTGGCCGGAGGCGCGAATCCTGCTGCTGAGCCAGTCGGAAAGGGCAGGGCAGTTTGTGGGAGCGCGGGCCATTCTGGAAGGGAGGGGGCTGGTGGACGAGTTTTTGGAGTTTCCCGTGGAAGGCGGTTGGCTGTCGCGTCAATCGGCACGACTGCATCTGGCGTGGCGGTTGCGGTGTCGTGGAGTGGATTTGGGACTGTTGGGCATTCCTCCCGCGCCGCCTCTGGAAGAACTTCTGGTACAGAATATGGTGCGTTTTCTACGGTTTGCGGGTGCCAGGCAGATTCTAGCGCCGAAGCAGATTCTGTGCGCGTCGCCAGGCGAAAGACTGCCTAAGGCTGCGGACGAATTGCTGTCGCTGCTTGCACCGCTGGGGGACGAGCTTCCTGCTGCGGACGAGGGGGACTTTTCTTTGCCGAAGCATGATGGACATGCGCAGGAAGCGGACGTGTTTTTGCGGGAGTTTCCGGCGGGACGGACGCCAGTAGCCCTGGCGGTTGGGGGGAATCGTTCGTCGCAGCGCTGGCCGTTGGAGCGATATGCGGAGACGGCGAGGCGTTTATCCGAGGCGGGATGTCATTTGGTGTTGTTCGGCGGTCCTTCGGATGTTGCGGCGATGGAGAAGGTTCGCGGGGATTTGCCAGGGACGATTGTGACGGCGCCGATTGCCGTGTCAGCGGAGGTCTTGCGGCGTTGTGCGTTCTACGTTGGGAATGACACGGGCGTCATGCACCTGGCGGCTGCCGTCGGCTTGAAATGCGTCTGTATTTTTTCTGCGCGGAACGTGCCTGGCGTGTGGGAACCGTACGGAAAGGGGCATGTCGTGCTTCTTCCGCATGTCCCTTGCGAAGGATGCAATCTCGCCAACTGCAACCAACCCTCCCCCTGCATCCTTCAACATACCGTGGACGATGTCTGGAAGGCCTGCAATTTAGTGGTTAGTGGTTAGTGGTTAGTGGTTAGTGGTTAGTGGTTAGTGGTTAGTGGTT
>JAFRLI010000321.1 GCA_017431255.1 Victivallales bacterium | reverse complement strand
GGAGTGGCTAGTGGGGAGTGGCTAGTGGGGAGTGGCTAGTGGGGAGTGGTTAGTGGGGAGTGGTTAGTGGGGAGTGGTTAGTGGGGAGTGGTTAGTGGGGAGTGGTTAGTGGGGAGTGGTTAGTGGGGAGTGGTTAGTGTGAAACGTGGAGCAGGATTCCGGCACCGTTCTCCAGGAAAAGGCGGGTGCCTTCCAGGCGGGCGGCATCGGGGGCGTCCGTTTCAGCGGAGAGTATGGTGTATCCGTCTGCGACAGTGATGGTTCCGTCGAAGGAAGACAGTCCGTTATTGACGAGGATGACGGCGCATTCATGCGCATGGAAGCGATGGGTTGTAGCGTTTATGAACGGGGAGTTTGCTGAAACGGGTTGGGGAACGGGACGGATGAGCCGGTAGATTTTCCAGGCGTTCGTCTGGAAGAGACCTGCCTTGTTGTAACAGATTGCCTCCAAGGAGAATCCAAGGGTGTAGACACTCCCTTTCCCGTAGTGGTTGCGGAAAAGGACGGGATTGCCGTCAGAATCCGTTGCAAGGACTTCTGCCCCAAGAGATTGGAAGATGTTGTGACGGGGCTCTGGGAGGGTGAGTTGGAACCCCGGGAAGGAGTAGGTCATGGTGCCGCGACCTTCTGTGGAGGAGAGGAGGGTGGCGCCGCAGACCTCGTCCAGGTGTGTCAGGTAGGTGTGGTCCCACGCAAGATAGAGTGTCGCGCCTTCGCGGACGCGTGCCTGCAACGCCTCCCATCGTCGCGTGGAGAGATGGTTGCGGCGGAAACAGGAGGGCATGAAATAGCAGTCTGCGTCACGAATGGGGTCTTCTGGGGCTTGAAAGCGCGGGAGGATGCCCGCTTCGCGAGCGAGGATGTAGGAGGAGTGCAGAACATCCTCGTCTGCTGTTAGGAAGATGGTGTCGGGAGTTGGGGAGGGCAGGGGGCGTTTTTGTGACGCCAGGAAAGTCGCGAAGGTGGCGATGGTCTTTGCACCGGGGTGAGGGAGGCGTTCTGCTGTGAAGAGACCATGTTCGAGACCCGGTTCCTTCCAGTCGTAGGGGGCAATGTCAAAGAGGTCTTGGTCGAACGCGCACCACCAGAGCATGCCGCGGCAGCCATTTGCCCAGAGGTTCCAGAGGAGCCCCCGCTGGTAGCGTGCGAGATTTTGGTAGGAGGTGCCATCGGGTCGCCAGCAACCATGCTCCTCACAGAAGGCAGCTCTTCTTGTAATTTGTTCCAGTGCAGTGCATTGAGCGGTTGCAAACAGCATGTTTCGAATGCCATTGAACTCTTCCAGGGAGGCTTTGCTCCACATATTGTAGGGATGGACGGTCACATAGTCGGATTGTTCGGCATTGACGCAACTGGGCCATTTCACGTCGTCATCGTATAAGTTCAGCCCGGAAATGCCGATGACGGGGCGCATAGGGTCAGCCAGGCGGATGGTCGAATGGATGAAGCGAAGCCAGACTTCGGCGCGTTCTTTGGAGCCGATGTCTCCGAGGCAGTCGGATTCGTTGCCAGATTCCCAGAATGCGATGGCGGGGTGGTCTTTCATCGTTCGGACGAAGAAATCGATGTAGCGGCCTTCCCATTTGAGGGCGTAGGGGTCTCCATAGAGGTCGCGTCCCTCCATGGCGGGCGGGAGGAAGAGGCGGAAGGTCATATGAGCGGTCATGACGCAGACGATGAGGTGGATGTCGAACTCATCCGCAATGTCGCAGAACTCCCGGAAACGCGCCATCATCGTTTCGTCCACGCCAGCATAGCCGGCAGGAGTATCGGGGAGATGCGCTTCGGAGTAGGCGAAGCGCGTTTCTTTTGGTTTCGCATAGCCGTCTCCGCCGGCGCGATGGAGTTCGACGATGGGCTGGAAGTCGCGCCAAATAGGAAAGACGCGCAGGAGCGTGAGGTGGTGTGCCGCGAGGATTTGGAAGTCTTGGCGAATGACGTCGGGGCGCCAATTGCGCCACATTTCCGTGGCGGCGTGGCTGGCCCAGTAGTTCGCGCCTAGTACGAGGGTGCCTTGTTCCAGCATTTTTCTTTCTCCTGAGGTAATTGCCTTTGGGAGTCCACAGAATACACAGAACTGTTTGCCCGCGCTGCGCGCGGTCAAACACTTGATATGAAACAGAATACAAAGTGCAAGCCGCCGCGAAGCAGCGGATTTCCTTCTGTGTATTCTGTGTGTTCTGTGGACTCCAAAAGAGTTTTGCAATTACCTCCGTGGTTCAAATGGATTTCGTCAGTCTGACCATTACGTCGCGAATCTGGAGCGGAGCGTGGTCTTTCCAGAGGAAGTCTGCGCGGAACCGGCGCGCACCGGCATCGTAGAGGTCGTGGAGAGACGCCTCCAGAGGGCTGTCCTGGAGGAGTATGGTCTGGCAGCGGTCGTTGACGGCGAGGAGACGCTCGCCGCGTGGTCCTGTCATGCGCATGGTTGTGAAGGTGCAGGTCCGCCGTCCCACGCAACCACCGTGAAGGGAGGCATTTAAGCAGGTTGCGGAGCGTGCGAGCACGGGATGTTGCCAGGCGATGACGGTGAGACGGTCGCCAAGGGCAGTGGCGAGGCGTTCCCAGTTTTCGGGGAGGTCTTCGGGGCAGAGCGCGACGCGGCGCAAGCCCAAGGATAGCCACGCTTTGGCGGCGAGTCGGTTTGTGGTGTAGAGGGACCAGTCCGCCGTGAGGTCGGCATTGTCGGGTGTGACACCTGCGGCGTGCAGTATGTCAAAGGTCCCGAGGTTGCCGAGTTCCCAGCGGTTCCAGCCGGCGGCGACAAGGGACGGGAGAAGGGAACGCCAGTCGTGGGGACCGCCGTGGCGGCAGATGACGGGGAGTGAGATGCGGATGCGGTCGCGTCCGACACGTTCGGCAAGCGCTTCCAGGACGGACGGAAGGTCCTGGGCGGGGGTGCGGTCGATGGCAAACACGACTTCCTCCAGGGAGGCGAGCAAATCGGTGTGCAGGAGATCCAGAAAGTGCGGACGGTCGATTTTGATAGACCAGGCGGGTCTCGGGAGCCCCTCTGGCGTGGGGAACCACTCTTGTACGGCGGATGTGGCACGGGAAACACACTGTTGCACGGTGCGTTCGAGGGCTTCTTGCGCGTCTTCTGCGGCCATGCGTCGGAGTTCATTGAGGGTGGAACGTGGCAGGAAGAGATTCTGCGGATTGTGGAGTGTCAGGGAATCCAGGACGAATGGAGTGTCTCCCAGACGCGCAAATGCTTCGCGGACAGATGGTTCCAGCGCGTCTGGATTGCGTGCTGGGGCAAGCGGTTCTTGCGGATTCAGGATGGTTTCCGCGAGGAAGGTTCCGTCGGCGCGATTGGTTTGGACACGGAGGCACCGCGGGGTGACGTCGATTTGGAATTGGAGGGGAGTGCGTTCGCGGTCGAGGGATATGCGTGGTTCTGGCCAGGAATAGCGCCGTTTCACGGCCTGGGAAGAAGCGCAGAAAATGCGCGTGCCGACGGGGATTTCCGGGTGCGGGGAGGGCAGGGGCACCTCCACGATGGTACCGGGACGCGCCTCGAAGACGGTGGAGCGGCGTTCCTGGCCGCCCTGCGTGAAGGTGTGGATTTCATTGACTCCGAAGCCCCAGGGACGCTCCTCGCCTGGCAGTTCCAGTTGCAGCCCGTCGTGCTTTTCCAATGGGCGGTTGCGGACTGTGAATCGAAGGAAGTCTCCGTCTGCCGTGCGTCGGACGCGTGCGACCACGCCGGCTTCGATGCCGCGGGGGCCCGTGGTGCGTGGGTCGGTGACCTCGCCGACACGCTGGGAACTGGCGAACAGTTGCGTCCACGGTCGGCTGAAGATGGTCTTCACATCCAATTCCGCCTGCGTTTCCTCGCCTGGCTGGAAGGAGTGGTCGAGCATTTTTCGGTAGTAGTTGGTGACTGCCGCGACGTAGAGTGGTGTTTTTTTGCGTCCCTCAATTTTGAGCGAAGCGACGCCTGCTCTGGCAAAGGACGGGAGAAACTCTCCCAGTGCTAGGTCCTTCATGGAACAGGGGCAGCAGGTGTCGAGGAGTCGTCCGTGTTCGTCTTGAATCTGGAAGCGGTTTCGGCAGACGTAGGTGCATTCGCCTCGGTTGCCGCTGGGACCATGCAGGCAGGCGGAAAGTTGGCACAAACCGCTGTAGGACCAGCAGAGCGCACCATGGATGAATGCCTCGATTTCCATGCCAGGCACCGCGCACATCGCTTCCAGTTCGGAAACCGTGCATTCCCGCGCCGCGACAACACGCGTGAAACCCAATCGCTGCGCCTGCAGAACTCCTTCCGCATTGTGAACCGCCATTTGCGTGCTCGCGTGCAACGGGAGCCGGGGAAAATGCTCGCGCACCAGTTGCACCACGGCCAAATCCTGCACGATGAGCGCGTCCACTCCGATTGCTTCCAGTTGTGCAAGCAGGGAAATCAGGCGAGGCAATTCTTCTTCCCGTACAAGGGTGTTCACGGCAACGTAGACCTTACGGGGTACGCTTGCCTTCCGCGCGACACCGAGCAGCGTGCGCAATTCGTCGGGAGAAAAGTTGCCGGCGTCTGCGCGCGCGGAAAAGTCCTGCATTCCGAGGTAGACGGCGTCTGCTCCGTACTGGAAAGCAGCCATTCCGGCTTCCAGGGTGCCTGCTGGGGAAAGAAGTTCCATGGGGAAGCGACTGGGGGCGGGGCCGCGCTACGCACGGTCCTGCAAAATCTTAAGAGTGGCTGGTGAGTGGACGAAAAAGCGGGCATGGCCGCGTTGTGCCATGCCCGCAGGATTGGAGAACTAGAGGTTATTTCTTGTCCTCGGGCTTTTCAGCGGGGGTGGCGTCCTTTGCGGGGGCGTCGGGGGTGCCGGCGGCGTGGTAGTCCTTGTGGGAGGAGGTGGCGAGGAGACCGTTGTCATTGGGGTCGCTGACGCGCTTGTCCAGGTCCTTGAAGAGCTGGATGCCATCGCGGAGGCCGCCCCAGATGAACCAGACGGTGGAGATGACGCCGATGATCATCGGGATGACCAAGCTGCGGATGAGGAAGAAGGGCTTGAACCACTCGTTGGGCCACGGCGAAATCGCGTTCCAGATGACGGGAATCAGGAACATGATGAAGAAGCCGTAGACGATGGAGTAGCAGAAGACGGACCAGGCGATGATCTTGTCGCCCAGAGTGTAGTCCGGGGTGATGTTGACGAGGATCTTGAAGATGTGCTTGAAGGACCAGTCTTGCTTGGGGACGACGTGTCCGTCGGACCACTTTCCGCGGTGGAGGAGCTTGTCGAGGTCGAATGGCTTGTAGGTGGCAAAGGAGCCGATGGTATAGGCGGTGATTGCGATGATGATCGCGATGAAGTTGATTTCGTAGGAATTGATGGGGAACTTGACCTGGTTCATTTCCCAGACGATCCAGGGATTGAAGGGTTCGGAGACGGCGTGGAGGAACTTGCCGACGCCGTCGACCCAACCCATCTTTTCAAGGAAGGGATAGACGGTGGTGGCCCAGTTGCGCTGCATCAGGATGCCCGTGAAGGCGAAACCGGAGCCGAAGATCATGGAGCACCAGGCGCCGGTGATGTTGCCGAAGCGGGTGTAGAGACCGAAGATCATCACGGGGCCGGAACCGGTGGTCCAGATGCCGGTGAGGATGGCGACGAGCATATTGATGTAGTCCAACTGCTTCATGAAGATGGCGCAGACCAGGAAGAAGATGGCGACCGCAAAGGAACACCAGCGGAGCAGCCGGATGTGCTTTTCGGGGGTGAGCTTCTTGTTCTTCAGGAAGGGGAGGACCATATCCTGGATGATGCAGCCTGCGGCATTGAAGATGCGGGAGTCGTCGGTGGAGACGAGGAGCATGATCATCAGGAGGCAGAAGATGCCGATGATACCAGTGGGGAGGATTTTGGAGAGCACGACCGGCATCATCATCTGCTGGAAGAGAGTGCGGTACTGCTGGTATTCGTGTCGTGCCTTTGGGGTTTCTCCGAGGGCGTTGCGGACCGTCTGGAAGTAGAGGGAGTCCATGTTGGCCTGCTTCTCCTCCGGCTGGATTTCGAGGCGGTCGCCTTCGACCTTTGGTTCCTTGTACTGGCGTAGTGGGTTGTTGTGGTAGATGACGCCGGGTTTGCGTGCAAGCGGCTTTTCGGGGATGGTGTCCAGGGTGGTCTGGAGCTGGCGGAGGAGTTTCGGGTCGGAGGAGACCTTTGCGCGGAGGTCGGCGGCTACCACACGGAAGTCTGCGATGGACTTTGCCTGTTCCTCGGGGGTACCAGGGACATGTTCCGTGGAGATGACGTGGAGCTGTTCCGGGATCTTGGCGACGGCTGCTTTGGCGCGTTCGCGGGCTTCGGGGTCGGAGACGACGTTGTCCAAGACGCGCATGGAGAGCGTCTTGCGGATTTCGTTGTTGGTGACCTTGAAGTGGTTGGGGGATCCTTCGCCCTTGGTGGCGAAGTTGCCGGAGTTCATGAAGCAGATGACGAGGATGGCGACGGTGAGGGTCATAATGTAGGCGAAGCCGTTGCGCCAGGAGCCGAGGACGCCGGCCATCTTCTGTTCGTGCGGGTCGCGACCGGAGTTGGAGGTGTCGTTTCCGTACCAGGCGGCGCGGTTCATAATGGTGCCGAACAGACCTGCGAAGATGTTGAACATGTTGAAGTCGCGGAGGTCTTTGACGTCATACGGGTTGAGGAAGGACTGAACTTCGACGCGGTCTGCGAGCAGTGGCGCCATGTCGTCGCCCCAGGAGAAGTTGAGGAGGATAAATGCGACGATGATGACGAAGATGGGGTAGGAGAGGAGGCCCTGGCAGCAGTCGGTGACGAGGAGGGAGATACGTCCGGCGGGGATGATGATGAGCATTGCCAGTGTGAGGCAGATCAAGACGAGGACGGTGTAGGTCTGGATGGTGAAACTGCCGATTTGGAAGGTATGCGGGAGACCGAGGTAGTAGATGAAGAAGCGGGTCGCGATGGCGGGACCGAGGGCGTTGGTGACCATCTCGGCCATCGTGGAGACGAATGCGGTGAAGACACGGAATGCGCGGGAGCCATAGCGCAGTTCGATGAACTGGCCTTTGGAGAGGCAGCGACACTCGCGCCAGCGGAACGTACAGTAGCCGGCCAGCCCTAGGAGGATGCCCAGAGGCGCCGTCAGAGCACCCCAGAATCCAACGCCGTAACCCGTTTGATAGGAGGCTTCTACGCCAGCTACCAGCGTGATGACCGAAAGACCGGCGGCCATGTCGCCGACGCACATCACGTAGCGGCCTGCCACGCGGCCCGCAGCTAGAAAGTCAACTGCGTCGCGGGCATAGCGACGCGCGTAGAATGCCAGTCCAATGACGAAGGAGACGGGCAGGATTACGATGAGCCAGTCAATGAAAGACATACGAGAGGTGCTCCTTTCAGGGTTGGGTTCCCCCACACGGGAACCGTGCGGGAATGGTTATTTTGATGACAACGAATGAACTATGATTTTATTGGCGGTGCACGCTAGACTTCCTAGAGGATCTAGAAGTGCTAGAGCCTCTAGCACTTCTAGCACATCTAGAGTTTCTAGAGCGAAAGTTTACAGAGAGCGGAACGGAGGCCATCGGCCTGAGCGAGGAGGGTGAGTTCGCCGTGTTCGCCGGGTGAAAGTTTTGCGAGGCGGACGGCGACGGAAATGCGTCCCGCGAACATTTGGCGTTCGGGGCGCGCGATGGAGGTGTGGTCGGTGTTGGAGGAGCCGGTTCCGACGATGCGCCCGCAGCCGTTGGCGGCGAAGCGTACGAAAGGCGTGGCGTCAGGGACTTCGCGCCCCTGTTGGTCGAGGACGGTACAGGTAAAGACAGCAACGTCCTGGCCGTTGGGAACGATGGGCGTGTTGTCCAGTTGGAGTTTCAGCGCGTAGGCGGGCCCAGTGGTTTCGTGGGCGTCTTCGGCGACGATCTGTCCGTCGCGGTAGGTCTTGACGGAGAGGCGGCCCGGCTGGAAGGGAACGTTCCATTCTGCGTGTCCGTACAATGGAACATCGACCAATCCAAGGGACTTCCCATCCAGGAAGAGTTCTGCCTGTGGGCAGTTGGTGTATGCCCAGACGAGGATATTGCAGCCTTCCAGACCACGGTGGTTCCAGTGGGGGAGAAGGTGCACCATTGGTTCTTTGGACCAGTGGGAGAGATTGAGCCAAAAGGCGTCCTTCTTTTGGAGGAACAGGTCAATGGCGCCTGAAATGGAGCCAATGCGCGGCCAGACAGCCTCCCCAAGATATTCGAAGGAACTCCATTGGAAGCCGCCACCAATCCAGGGGCGTTCCATAATGAACTTCCAAGTATATTCGCGCCCATACCAGCAGTCGCCGCTGTGCGGGTCTCGGTCGCGTGCGTCGAAAAGACCGCGTTCGGGGCAGTTTCCGTAGTACCAGCCGCGGGTTGTTCCGGCTGCGCTGTTTTCCGAGGAGACGAAGGGACGGTCTGGGAAGCGTGCGCGATTGTCGTCAATGAAGTCAAGGCTGTAGTTGACTCCGATGACTTGGCTGATCTCCTGCACGGAGGCACGGTCGAGTTGCGTGATGGCGGTTGTGACGGGACGCGTGGGGTCCAGGCGACGGATGACATGCTCCATGGCACGGTGGATGTTGTGCCCCTGGGGAATGGTGTGGTAGACCATCTCTTCGTTGCCCGTGGACCAGAGGATGACGGAAGGATGATTGCGGTCGCGCAGAACAAGGGTCTGGAGTTGTTCGATGGCCTCGTCGTTGGATTCGAATCGGCGTGTTTCGTCCATCACGAGGATGCCGCAGTGGTCGCATTCGTCCATCGTGGCCTCGTTGTGCGGGTAATGTGAGGTGCGTAGGGCATTCACGCCCATCTCTTTGAGCAGGTGCAGTTTGTAACGGCAGATGTTGTCAGGGACCGCGCGTCCCAGCAACCCGCAATCGCCGTGCATGCAGACGCCCTGGAGTTTGACGTTGCGCCCGTTGAGCAGGAAGCCTTCCTTGGCGTCGAACTTGAATGTGCGGAAGCCGAAAGTCTGCTCGATGATGTCGGTCACGGCACCGTTGTGCTTCAAGGTGATTCGCAGAGTGTGGAGGATGGGTTTTTCAATGTCCCAGAGGAGGGGCGAGGAAATGTCAGTTTTGCCGGCAATGGTTGTTTTGCTCCGTGCGAGTACGCTCCCTTGCATGGCGAAGTGGACCAGAAGTGTGCCATCGGGACCCAGAACCTCCGCCACGGCTTCGACAGATGCGTCTTCATAGGAATCGTTGCGAAGAGTGACTTCCACGGGGACGCGCCAGGCGTCGCCCGTCTGTTTTTCGGGATGTACGAAGATTCCCCAGCGGTCGACGGCGACAAGGGAGGTTTTTTCGAGCCAGACGTTTCGGCAGATGCCGCCGCCGGCGTACCACCAGGTTTCGTAGGAACGCGGGTCGATGTGGATGGCGAGGACGTTTTCCCGGTCGAAACGGACGATGTCTGTGATGTCGGCTTCGAACGGGGAGAAACTGCCGTTATGGTGTTTGAGGAAGCATCCGTTGAGGTAGACGTCGCAGATGCCTGTGATTCCCTCGAAATAGAAAACGAGTCGTTTGCCTTGGTCTTCTGGGGAGACATTGAAGTGCTTGCGGTACCAGGCATTGGTGTAGTGGTAGAATCCCAGGGTGCCTGATTCTTCGGGATGGATGTCCTGGGAGATGATGTAGTCATGCGGGAGGTTGACTTCCTGCCATTTTTCGGGGAAGTATTCTCCGTCGAAGTCCCAATGTTCCGAGAGGTCGCAGTGCTGGTAGTTGCCCGGTCCCCACTTGAGACGTTCGGTCTTGGCGGTCAGGTAGTTCGCGTTCTTGCTCTGGACCTCGATCCCTTCGGGGGGATCCACCAGAACACGCCAGGCCTCGTTGAATGGAAACTTCTCTCGCATAAGGCAATCCTACTTGAGTTTGCTGCGGATGAGTTCCATGGTTTCCATATGCAGTTTCCAGGTGGTGCTCAGCCAGTAGACCACTCCCGCAACGACCATTCCGTTGATGGCGGCGATGCCGCTGGAGGTGGAGTTCGCTGTCAAAACACCGCAAAGCCACGCCAAAACGGCAGACATGTTGACCGGGGATTGGGTCTTGAGCGAGGCCAGGTCGCCGTAGACTTGCTTGCGGAAGAGGAAGAAGTCTGCGACGAGGACCGCGCCGACAGGAGGAATCAGGGTATTGAGGAAGGAGAGGTAGCCCACGAAGTTGTTGTAGAGAGTCATTGCGAAGACCGTGCCCAGGAATCCGTTGAGGATGACAACGAGTTTCTTGGGGAATCCCGTGATGTTCGAGATGCCGAGGCCAGAGGTGTAGAGCGCGTTGTCGTTCGTGGTCCAGATGTTCAGCCCTAGCACGATGATGGCCGGGACCAGGAGGCCTTGCACGACCATCACGTTGGAGATGTCGTCGGTATTGTAGAACATGCCGCTGACGGCGCCGAAGAGGAACATCAGGGAGTTGCCGAGGAAGAAGGCGATGGCGGTGGTGGACACGGCGATGGTCTTGCTTTTGGCGAAACGCGTGAAGTCGGGAGTGCAGGTTCCTCCGGAGATGAAGGAGCCGACGGCGAGGGCGATGGCGGTGCTCATCGTGATGGCATGGGTTTCATCAGGTGTGAAGGATATGAGTTTCTGCCAGGCCTCGGGGTTGTCCATAAATACTTTGATGGCGGAGAAGCCGCCGCCCAGGGCCACCAGCGGGACTGCAATGACCGAGACGATGGCCAGCGCCTTGATGCCGAAGTACGCCGACGCTGTAAAGGCCGCGCCGGAAAACAGAATCGGCACCCAGATGTTGCAGGTGATTCCTTTGCCGGCCAGGTATTTTTGCACAGGAACCGCGAACATGGCGACACCTACGCCAAACCAACCAATCTGCGTAATCGCCAGAATCGCCGACGGCAGGTACGACCCCTTTGAACCGAAGGTATGACGGCTCATCAAGTGGATGGAAAGTCCTGTCTTCGAGGCCATATACGCCAAAGTGGAAGTGTATACCCCGAGAATCAAGTTCCCGGCGACCATTGCCCACAGGAAACTTTTCAGAGGCAAGCCCTTTCCCATATTCCATCCAGTGAGCATGGAAGCCGAGAAGAAGGTAAATCCTAACATTACCACGAACATTGCCCAAAAGCCGCGACGACTCTTCTCCGGTACCTCGCTCTGTGCAAAATCATGGTCAAATTGTTTCTTTTCCATTGTCGTACGATTCCTTCGTGATTCAGTAAAAAAAGGGGAAAGGTTAGCTCATCAGGTTGATTTGCCGAATGGCGATTTCGCGCAGGGAGGGGGAGTGGAATCTGCTTGCGTCCAGTTCAGGGAAGCGTTGGTGCAGATAGGTGTCGTAGTCCATCCCCTGTTCTGCGAGGTCCAAAACCTGTTTCCAGTAGTTGCGGACATCTTCGGCGTACTCGCAAACCCAGAATGCACGCGACCCCGCGTCGTAGATGGCACATCTTTCGATGGGGAACGCGGGGTCGTCGTACTGGGATTCGATGAAATCGGGTGCCATAATGGCTCCGAGGCGGAGGAGGTCGGTGCCCGTGAGTCGAATGGCGAGGGTGGAGGTGAGGTCTGGGACCTGGAAGCACCCCTCAAAGAAGATCACTGTGGTGTGGGTGTAGCCAGGGAAGCGGATGCGGCACTCTTGGTCAATGCGGGAGAGGATGTCTGTGGCGGCAGGACCACCGAAGGTGAAGAACACAATGTTCTTGAGCGCGGTTTTCTGACGTTCCGCCGTGTTCAGAAGTTCCGAAAGCGCGTACTGCAAGCTTGTCCCCGTCGCGACCACGTCGCCGATGACAAACGAGGCCTCGCGCGGAAAGTACAGTTTGCGGTAGGCGTTCTCCGTGATGTGCCACTCCTCCGGATCCGAGGTATTCCGCGCACGCTGCGCACTGATGAAACAGGTCGTGTGCTTCTTCCAGCCGTATGCTTCCGACAATGCCTCGCGCAGCCCAAAGTTCAACCCACCACGTAGGATGTTCACTACGACTGTGCTGTCTTCCTGCAAGGAAAAGTCTCTGGCCTGGAAAATGTTGCGGCACGCCGTCCGCAAGCGATCCGTGTAATCGGTCCCCAGGACTGTCGTGTCATTGCAGATGGCACGTGTCTGAGGCGTCGAGGCAATGAAACACTCCGCGGAACGTCCCGAAGCCCATTGGTAAAGGCGTACATCGCCTGTGTCAGTAACTTTCTTCAACATGTCTGTTCTCCTGTCAAACAGATAATTTACCACCTTTGACGCGTCCTGCAAGCCAATCCTATAAAAAAAGTTATTATTCAGAATCCTGGATCATGGTAATGATTTTGAAACACTTTCTTCCACAAAATACACAAAATACGCAAAAACTTTGGAAACACCTGTCTCTTCAAAAGGTTCTAAAGAACCGTTGCTTTCTGCCTGTCCTCCAGCGGAAACGGTCTTGACCTTTCCCGCCGGAGGACGGCACAGGAAGCCAACGCGACTTCAGCGCGTTTCGAGAGACTGGAATGAGGGCAGTTCTTTTTGTGTATTTTGTGTGTTTTGTGGATGATAACAAAAGACCTGAATCATGCGGCTACCCTTTTGAACAGTTCCCTTGCTTTTTCGTGTGGGAAGTTATATAGTATATGTAGATCATTGAGCCCAAAAACCTAGGAGTGAGCAAATGTTGAAGAGTGTGAAGCAGACGTTGGAAATCCCAGTTCGGAACGAGTGCGATGTTCTGGTGGTGGGTGCAGGTCCTGCGGGAATGGGGGCTGCGTTGACGGCGGCCCGCAAGGGTGCTCGCGTGACTCTGGTCGAGTACGGTGGCAAATTGGGCGGGATGTGGACGCTGGGATTGTTGTCGCCGTTTTTCGACAATCTCAACAAGCCTGGCATCAACCAGGAACTGCGCGAAAAACTCAGCGAACGCAAGGCTTGGGGCGGGCTCTGGAACATGGCCTACGACCCCTCCCAAATGACCCTTCTGTTGAATCAGATGGCACTCGACGCCAAACTCGACGTCCTTCTCTACACCACTGCCTGCGAACCCTATATGGATGGCAACGAAATCCGCGGGGTGTTTGTCCAGAACAAATCTGGCAGGCAGTTGATTCTTGCGAAAATCGTCATTGACTGCACGGGCGATGGAGACATTGCGGCACGTGCGGGATGTCCCTTTGAGGTGGGGCGTCCCGAGGATGGCGCGTTCCAGCCCATGACACTCATGTTCAAAATCGGCGGCGTCCGCGAAGAATATCCTCGTGATGGCATCACGGACTGGTATCCCGTTTTGCAGTATCGCAATCGTGCCAACCCCGAGACCCTCATCGAGGATGTCCCCTTCGACAAGCCGTGCATCATCAAAATCCCAGGTCCCGGCGGACAGGCACTCGTACAATGGACTCACATCCGCTTCCACAAGGGACACGACGGCGAGGAACTCACCCACGCCACGCAAATGGCGATGCTCCAGGTCGAAAAGGCGATGGGATATTTCCATCAGGTGCGTGACTTCATCGGAGACGTGTATCTACTGGAACTCCCCGCCGTCATCGGCGTGCGAGAATCCCGCCGCATCACCGGCGAATACATCATTTCCGACGACGACGTCCTCAAGGGATTCCATCCCGTTGACGGCATCTGCGACGTCCATTTCGGGGTCGACATCCACGAACCTTCCAAGGCAAAGCAGACCAATCTCCGCAATGCAGGATTCGACATTCCGTTCCGCTCTCTTGTGCCGCTCAAGGTTGAAAATCTCTTGACGGCGGGCCGCTGCATCTCAGGCTCTTTCATCGCGCACGCCTCCTACCGTGTCACAGGAGACTGTCTCATGATGGGCGAGGCGGCTGGTGCCAAGGCCTGCGATGCCATCAACCGCGGAATCACTGTGCGCGAACTTTCGCGGGAACTTGCCAAGTAACTAAGGAGCCGTATTACGACTCCTTAGGCTAGTGGTTTCTGGGGAGCCGTCCCACATAGAGGAGCAGCCCCCAGAGCAAAAGAAAGAGGAAGACCAGGAAGAGGTACAGGCGGACGCGGTTGAGGTCGGACTCTTCGGGTGGCGGGAGTTGTTTGAGGATGAGCATTCGGTACTGGTAGAGTCCCCATTGGAAGAGAAACACGCCTGTCAGGCAACTCGCGCACAGGAAAAAGTTCGTCTTGGAAATATTACGCAACGGCATGTAAAAATGTTGCAGGAGTGCTTGCAGGCAACAGGAAATGCCGAAGGCGACTGGGGCCGCCACCACCAGGTTCAGGATGTAAGTGAACCAATCCAGAATGGAAACGGCGGGCTTGGATTGTTCCATCTGCAATGGGGTATTCTCCAGTTTGCGCAGCAGCCATTCCAAACTCTGCTTGATTTGGGGAAGCTCCTTTTCCCCCATGATTCTGCAAAGATAGACGATGGCGTTTAGTCCCCCAAACATGAAAATCGTGACCAAAAGAAGGTGCCAAGTTCTGCCGCAGATGGCGATGATGGAGATAACTCCAAGTAACAGGACGTAACACCAGTAGAAGAGACGCCAGTCATGCGGCTTGATGAGAACGTGCAACGTGTTCTGACCAGGCGTTGTTCCCTCTTCGAGCTTGCAGTGCACAAGACCGCGCAAGGAGTTGCGTCCCTTGCACAAGGGAATCAGAACCGCTTGCTCCGCAGAACAAGATTTCAAGTGAAACTTCAGGGGGGCGTTGGGACGCGTCTCCCATGCAAACCAGAAATCCTTCCAATTGGAACACTCCTGGCGCAGAAGCGCAAAAAACTGCTCCCGCGACAACGTTGTCGAAAGAGTATATTCGGTATACGGACGGAAGCAGTTTGCGAGAAAAGACATTCTGTCGTGGGGTTATTTGACGAGGATGGTTTCGACGCCGAATGCCTGACCGATTTTCAGGAGTTCGTCGGCATGGTGTCCTACTCCGAGTGCGAGATGGTGCGTGGGGCCTGCCATGCACCAGTCGTGCATAAACTGACGCATCCCCTGTGGGAACTTCGCATGGGTGTTGGTGTTGCCCGTTGGCGGAATGTCTCCGGCGACGGATTCGCCCTCGGCGATGACAAACTTGAACTTGCCTTGCGTATTGACCGAGCAGCTCATCAGCGTGATGGGACCCGTCTTGATGCTGAACTCGACGCTGGCACCTTTGCCAGGCTTCCCGTGATATTTCTTGAGAGAGCGGATGACGGGTTTGCGTCCCGTGATGTTCATGTGGTGAGGACCGTCGTGCCCGAGCAGGATGGAGTCATTTGCGAGGTCCATCGGGTGGAATTCGGCGAAGGAGCCGCCGATTTCGAGGCGGTCCATGAGGAGCATGGCGATGCAGGTCTTGATGTCGAATTCGCCGCACATGGGGAATCCCGCACTGGTGAGGAGGGAGTTGCCGACGATGAAGTTGGTGACGACCTTGCGTGTGATGGTGTCATCGCTGCCTTCGTAGTAGTAGGCGAACCCATCGAGGTTTTTCTTGGCGATGAAGCGTTCGAGTGCGACGGCATCGCGTGCTGCGGTCGTGAGGTCTTCTTGGGTGAGTTTTGTGGTGAGGGGGTCGGAAACGGGGTTTGGCGTGTCGAAGACGGAGAGGATGCGCTGGGACATGGCGGTGACTTCAGGGGCATCGTCTCGGATGTCCTCGAAGATGCGGACGATTTCATCGGCTTCGCACTGGACGACGTGTGCGCCGAAGGCGGCGGTGACGGCGGTGGGGTCGGTCTGCATGTCGAGCATGGCTTCGAGGACGTGTCCCATTTGACCGAGGCGGGCATGGCGGAGGTCGTGGATGGCATGGGAGATGCGGCACCACTTGGCGAGTTGCTCGTCGGCGACGGGGTCGTCGTGGAGCATTCCGAGAATGACGTCGGCGACGGGTTTTCCCATGCGGATGGCGACGCCCGTGAACTCAGGAACGGAGCAGATGTCATCGTTGCAGAGTTGCATGAAGGTGGTGCCGTGCGCATAGTCCATTGCCTTCATCGGTTGCAGAGCTATGAGAACGACGGGGCATTTGACGGCGCGGACAATCATTCCGAACGTCGCGCTCGTCGCGTAGGTAACCATATCCACGAAGAGCACATCTGGGTCGGCTGCCAGGATTTTCGGAAGCACTGCCGCTGCAACCTGCGCATTGTCTACCATGCCGACGTCGGTGACGTTGACGTTCTGGGCGGCGAGGCGCGCCTTCAGAACATCCGCCTTCTTCATCAGTTCGTCTAGTAGACCGTCGAATTGTTTCCAGTAGGTGTCGAGTCCAACGGACATCAGGACGGCATTCGAGGTCAGTTTCTTGCGGCGTTCAATTAACATGGGAAGTCTCCAGGATGGGGAAGGGATTTGGGGGCCAGGCGGGCTAGCATGCCTGACATTTCTTGAATCTCCAGAAAATATAAGTCATCTTGGGGGAAATGCCATTCAGGAGGGGGAGATGTGGATGGTTTACGCGAGAATATGAAATCAGTCCAATGATTGGACATTGAGGAAATGGATGGCGGCAGGGCCGAGGATGCCGGAAGGGATTGGCTGGTCGGTTTTGGACCAGCCTTTCCAGTGGGACCAGGTCATCCGTCCGGAGGGGGAGCGTGGGAGGTCGTCCAGGACCCACTGAGGCCATTGGGGAGAAGGTCCCGGGTCGTTCCATTCGTGCTGTTCGTCTCCGATGAGGCGGTTGGGAAGGAGATTGGTGACTTCGAGGACGAGGGTGTTTTCGCCAGGTTGGAGGAAGTCTGTGATGTCGCAGGAGAAAGGCGGCGTCCAGAGGAGCATGACGGGTTTCCCATTCACGATGACCTTGGCGAGGTTGTAGACCTTTCCGAGGTCGAGGACGAGACGGCGGTTCGCCTGGAACGCCTCTTTCGGGAGGGAGATGGTCTTGGTGTAAACGGCGGTGCCCGAAAAGTATCGGATGCCTGGTGTGGGGTGCTTGCTCCAGTCCAGCAAGGATTTCAGTTGGATGGAGGGAGGTGCGTCCTGGTTGGGTGGGAAGGAGACGTTCCAGTTTTCGTCAAGCGAGATAGGGGCTGGAGTATTGAGTCGCGAGAGTTGGTTCCGTCCCCGGAGCCAAACTTGTGGTGGTTTCTTGTGGAAGTTGGTGCAGATTGCGAGTTGTGTATGTTCTGCAAGGACTTTCTCCTGCTCAAGACCATTGAGGCGGTAGTGGATGCGGAGCTCTTTGACTTTGTTGGGGACCGGGTCGCCGCCGAGCACGGAGTTCTCCACCTTTACCAGCAGGCTGCCTGCGTGGATTTGGGAACGAAGGAGTTTCGTGACTTCCTTTTTTCCACTGCCGTCCTGTGCACAATAGAAAGCAGAGATGAGTTCCAGGGAATCATTCTCTTCAGGAGGTGGCTCGAAGGAAGCGAGGGCAGGGCGTTCCTTGGAGGGAGCAAACACCACAAAGAAGGTCTCGCGCGGAACAACCGCTACCGGGAAGGTGACGAATCCGTCCCGAGTCTGCCAGCAGGCAACGCGCTCCACACTTCCGTCCAGAGGTCGCCAGAGTTCGGGAACGGTTCCAGAAGGTGCGCGGAACTGGAGTTCCCCCTGAAAGTATTCGTTGGAGTTGTTGGTGACGTAGAAGAAGTCGATGTTTCCGAGTCTGCGGTGAAGGGTCGGAAGCCCTGGATTGATTTGGAATGCAGGCGGGACTTTGGCGACACGGAGACCGAGTTCGAAGGACTGGGAGGTAATCATTCGTCCCTTGCCGAGACGAATCGTGCTGCCGACGCGAGCGTCGCCCCAGAGTTCTTTGCGGAGGGCGTCGTATTCCTGGGACTGATCGTCGCCACAGAGGGATGGGGAGGCGATGGGGGGAAAGCCGACGACAGTGGCGCCGTCTTCGATGAGTTGGCGAACCTTGCGGAGGGTAGCGAGGGAGAGGTAGCGGTCGCCGCCGAGGAAAAGAAGGTCGTATGAGGTTCCCGCAGGGGAGAAAAGGCGTCCGTCTTTGACGGTGAGGCGGTTCATCAGGTCATCCCAGCAGATGTAGTTGAGGCGGTAGCCCTCTGGATGCGTGAACTTGGGGTAGTTGGGGGAGGATTCTCCCGAAAGAACGAGAACCTGGCAGACTGCCAGGCCGCTTTGCAGAAGTGCCTGCGAACGGGCGAGGTAATCCGTCCAGCCATTGCCGTATTTCCACCAGGTATTGTTGCGGTTGAGGTGTGCGCCGTGTCGCCCCAGGGTGAATCCCGGACGGACATTCAGGTAGGGCTGGTGCACGAAACTGTGCATGATGAAGGAGGAGATTCCTTCGTACCAGGCAAGGTCACCGTACTCCTTGAGTTGGCGCGGGTCCTGCAGCCAGCGTCCGTTCGCGTCCGTTGTGAAGGATTCGGCGCCGACCAGAGCGTGGCCTTGGAAGTTGGCGATGGAGGCCTGGAGCAGGCCGGGGTGGCGATTGCTTCGGCCGATCCAGAACTCATCGGCGGGGAAGTCTGCGGAACGTGCGCATTGTAGGTGGTCAAAGGGACCGCCGTAGGCTTCGGTGATGGAGATAAGGCCGTTCTTGTGGCAGAGTTCCGTGAAGTAGTCGTAGTAGTTTTCCGCGAAGAGGTCGGAAACGGTGCGTTGGAAGTCGTAGAGGAAGCGGTGGGAGCGTGCGCTGTCGTCAATGACGTAGCCGAGGGCAGCGGGAAGCCAGGGCATCGGGTCGTAGCCGCGGCGTTTGCGGAACTCCTGGTCGAAGCCGGGTGTCCAGTTTTGGCCTCCGACCTCAAAACTGTCAATGGTGGCATATTGAAGGGCACCCGTGTCGCGAGTGTCGTCCAGGAGGATGGCCATCATATGGGGCCAATGCGCGTCGAGACCACGTTTGGAGAGTTTGTCGCATTCGAGACCGCGGAGGGTGGCGGGTGCGTTGGTAACGCCTGTGGTGGTGTGTCCGACGCGGAGGATGGTCCAGTTTCCTTCGGGGGCGTTCCAGTCGAGTGTGCCGTCCGGTTTCAGGAGGCTAGTGAGGTTTAGGAGGTCTTTTGAGGAGATGCCGGGGAGGTTTCGGACGGGTGGCTTGTAGGCGAAACGGGTGGAGGCGGCGTTGATGTCGTCCACATCAGGAATCATGGCGTTGGCGAGCAGTCGCAGGCGGGAGATGCGAGCGGAGCGTGGGCGGTTCCAGGAGGGTGGTGGCGAGTGGGAGAAGGTGAATCGGAACCAGGACGCTGGCTTGTCGAGGGGAAGGTCGAGATATTTGGGGGAGCCGCCATCGCGGAAGAGGCGGTAGGTTTTGGAGGCGAGGGGACGCCAGTCCGTTCCGTTGTCAGAGACCTCGACGACGAGTCTCGTGTAGAAATTGCGCTCGAAGAATGTGGTTTCTAGGCAGTGGGGCAGGAAGGGTTCCGAAAGGTGGAAGGTGATGGTTCCCTGGCTGTCATTTTCAAGAATGGGGAGAGCCAGTTCTTGACTGGGGACGAACTCCGTGATGGCGAGGGAGGAGGGAAGGGAGAAGTTTGCCGTGACTTCCGTCGGGGGCATGGCTGGCGCGGCGGGGAATGCGTAGACGGCAATATCGCGGTACCAGTCGCCCAGGGCGGGCGGCTGTGGCAGGCGAATGCTGCTTACAGGACCATGTACGGTCACCTCCGAGGAGACCAGGCACTGCATCGAATCCTCAGGACGTATCCATGGACCGCCTGAACTCGACCAACCGGGGCAGTTGTGAACCCCGAGCGAGAGCCCCAGACGCTTTGCCTCCTTTGCAGCATGCTTCACCAGTTCCCGCCACTCGGACGACATCACTTGCGGATGATCCCCTGGCGGATTCGGACTCATGCCGGGTGCAAACAGATGCGCGGTCGAGTACCCGATGGCTGCCATCGATTCCAAATCCGCCGTGATGCCTTTTTTCGTCACTGCTAGCGTGGACCAGTGCCACCATGTCTGCGCACGCGCGGCACGCGGTGGGTTCGCGAAGTCGGCACGGAGGCGCTCATAGTCCGTGACTGCCAGGCAGAGACATCCAGCCACACTAAGAAGCGTCAGGAACTTTCGTATCATCGCTTGGCTTTTCTGTTGGTTTGTGTTTGCAAATGAAGTTCGTGTTTCAGCAAAAATGGCGCAAGTTCCTCCTTGACGGAGTTCGCTAGCGCCGACGCTGGAAAGCCAAGCAACTTCGTGTTTTCTAATCCAAACAACTCTTGGATTTCCGCAGAAGTCAGGCACTGGTAGACGGGACACGCGTAATCCCGCAGGGCCTGGTCACGGCTGTTCTCTGAAATGTCCGTCGTCACAATGACAAAAGCGAGGTGACGCAGTTGCGCAAGTTTGCCACGACCGGTTACGACTGCGTTTGCGCGACGCATGAACGGTGCCAGTTTTCGAAATTGTTCCAAAGCCATATTTGTGTGGTATTGTTGTCGGGAGGGAAAAAATGTACAGAAATACTATAGCAAAATCCCAGGGGAAATCAAGGGGAATGCGTGTTTTTGGTTATGTTTCAGGAGACCTTGTGGTTGTGCCGTCAATACACTAACGAATCCCCACTCCCCACTCCCCACCCACACTAACCACTAACCACTAACCACTAACCACTCCCCACCCACACTAACCACTAACCACTAACCACCCACACTAACCACTAACCACTAACCACTAACCACTAACCACTAACCACTAACCACTAACCACTAACCACTAACGATGTTACTGTTCTTTGCGTGCGAGAAGTACGGAGGGCTCCGTGGAGGCGGTCTGGAAAGCCGGATAGATTCCTGCGATTGCGCTGAGTGCGATGGCGAGGAGATATCCCGAAGCGAGGTCATGCCAGGGGATATGGAGAGGCGGGGCAATGACGCCGAAAAGTGGCGCGAAGTCAACAAGGGAGATGGCGCACCATGCGTAGAAGAGTCCGGCGGCAAAGGAGAGAGTGCATGCGGCGAAACCAATGAGGAGGGCTTCCGCGAGGATGAGGCGCAAAATTCCGAAACGGGTGACGCCGCAGGCGCGCATCACACCGAGTTCCCAACGTCGAGACTTTACGGAAACAACCATCGTGTTGAGAATGGCGAGAATGGAGAACGTGAGGATGACCAGCGGCATCCGCGTCATGGTGCGGATGACACTGATTGCCCGGAACGTCAGGGAGTTGTTGAGGCTCTCGTTGGAACTGACTTGGACATAGTTCTTGTTGAGTCCCGAATCCCAAAGCGTTCCGCCTGAGAAGGAACGCAGCATACGCAGAAGGGGGTTCCGTTTGGAATGGCGCGTGGCGACTTTCGTCATGTACTCTTCGATTTCGGAAAAGGTAGTTTTGGGCAGAGTGTCGAACCAGAGGAATGCGTTGTCGAGCGCCGCAAAGTCCGCAATGGGGGTCTCGTAGGGGACGAAAATCAGGGCGGCCGTGCGCCCCGCGCTGACACGTACTCCCGAGCATTTCGAAAACCATATCCACGGAAACTCCACCACGCCCGCAATCGTGTAGTCCACATATTCTTGCGTCGTTTTCCCGATTCCCTTGCGCAGACGAAGCACGTCTCCGACGCGAAGCCCGCCGTTTTGCGCGAGGGTCTCTGGGATGACGCATACGCGTGCGCCTGGCTGCGAGAATGCCTGGAAGGCTTTGGAGCGGGAGCCTTGCAGGAAGCGCAGGGAAATCAACGGGTCCTGTTTTCGCCAGGCAGTCGCGGCATCAATTCCCATGACGACGAGGTTGTTTGCCCACGCGCCTTTGCTTTGGAGGCGTTTGGCGAGTTCCGGATGGAGTTCGGGTTGTGCAACGCAGGTGCGCATGGTGCGTTCGGGGACGATGCGAGGGAATTGTTTGACTTCGGCGATGGCTTCAGGGGTGGCAGCCGCCGGGTGGAGACGCACGAGGACATCTGGAATTTCACGGGGAACCAGGAACATTTTGAGCATGGAACCTGCCCAGATATGGATGGCCGTGTAGAGCCACAGACCCAGGGAGAGGGCAATCATCGTGCAGAGGGTGCGCCGCCAACTGGTGGTCAATGCGGAACGTAGGAACTTGGGATGGAGTCCAAAGAGCCTGGCAAGCAAAGGTGCGAAGAGGCGTTCGGAAAGCGCGACGATCGCCGGCGAGACCAGCAGAAGCCCGACGACGAGGCTGATGGTGCCGACCGTCGAGAAAAGTCTGAGCACGAGGGTGGAAGATGTATTGGGAAGGAGGAGAATGCCACGGAGGACCGATAAAAACAGAAGGCCGACGATGGCGGCGATGGTGCATTTCCGTACAGGGAAACGGGTCGCACGGCGCGTCATTGTTTCTACAGGGGAGATGCGCGTGGCACGCCAGGCGGGAAGGAGCGAGGCGAGAAATGCGCCAACAAGGGCACTGGCAAGTGCAAAGAGGCAGGGGACGACGCCGATGGTGACAAGGGGGAAGAATCCCGTCTTGAAGCGCACGAGGACGGTGAGGAGGAGCAGACCCGAGGCGAGGCCGCCGAGCCAACCGAGCACACCCAGCGACAGTCCTTGGAGAAGAATGAGGGTGGCAACCTGTCCACGGGTGAATCCCAGGGTGCGAAGAAGGGAGAGTTGCCGCGTCTTTTCGCTGAAACCCATGCTCAAGGTTGTAAAGATGATGAAGATGGAAGCAAGGATGACGATGCCGATGGTGGACCAGACTTGCGCGACCACGGATTTGTCAGGATTGCCCTGGGTGGATTGGAGTTTCTGTGGCTGGGTATCGGTTTCCGTGATTCCGAAGTTGGCGAGCGGTGCTCCTAGGTGTGCTTCGCAGGCGCGCAGATATTTTGTCTCGGCATTGCGTTTGGAGAGTTGGACGTAGAGGAGATTGGTGTCGCAATGCCCCGTGATGGCTTCCGAATCGGACAGGGACACGTAGACGGCGGGCGCGGTGGCACCGATGGGGCGAAGGCGGAAGTCAGGACGTTGCCCACGCGAGCGGGCGTTGTTGGGACGCTGTCCCCCGCCCATGGGACGTCCGCCAATGCCTGCCCCGAATCCGAAGGCAAAGGTCTGTCCGTTCTGCAACGTGAAGCGGTTGGGTATCTTCTGCGTAATGCGGCCTACTACCGTGAGCGTACGCGTCCCAGCCGCACCTTTGACCTGAATCTTGTCCCCCAGATGAATCTCGCGTGGGGACTTTTGCTGTCCGGCGACTGCGGTGAGCAGTTTTTCAGCGGCGGTTCCTGTAACACATTCACCGTCATTGGCGAACCACCGTCCCTCGGCGAGTTCGAAGGGCGGTTGTTTGTCCGTCAGACCGATGAGAGAAGGACTGAGGCGTGCACCCATGCCGGAGGGGATGAGTGCACCGTCGAATCCGAGCAGGAGCATTTCCGTGTCCTGCTGGGATGCGTAGGAGACGTCGGCGACGCCTGGAATGCTGGAGAAGGCGAAGAGGTCGTTGTCGTCAAACCCGTTTTGTGCGTGGAGGGCGAGGGTGTATTTCCCGAAGTAGGCTGCCATGCCGTTGTCGCGGGCGAAAGCGGCGGTGTCGATGGAAGCGACATACCATACGATGAGGCAGGAGACGGTGGCGATGGCGAGGAATGTGAAGAGGAAACTGGTGCGGTTGCGCAGAAAGTCCCGCCAGATGAGTTTTGCCAGGAAGAGCATTTATGCCTCCTTGCGCAAGGATGGCTGGTCGTTGACGATTTTTCCGTCTTGGAACGAGATGACGCGGTCGGCCCAGTCGGCGACGCGGGATTCGTGGGTGACGACGATGGTGGTATGTCCCTGTTCGGAGCAGAGTTCACGGAGGAGTTGGCAGATGTTGCGGCTGTTGGCGGAATCGAGGTTTCCCGTGGGTTCGTCTGCGAGGAGGAGTCCTTCGTGAGCGTCGGTAGCGAAATCGAGAAGGATGGCTCTTGCGATGGCGATGCGTTGTTGTTCGCCGCCAGAGAGTTGGTCGGGATAGTGGTGCCGTCGTGGGACGAGGGAGAGTCGTTCGAGGAGGGAGGAGAGAGCCTGTTGGAGTTTGCGTTCGTCGGTATCGTGGAAGCCTGCGAGGACGGGGAGTAGGACGTTCTCCTCAGCGGTGAGCGTGGGGATGAGGTTGAATGCCTGGAAAACCATCCCGATGTGGCGGCGGCGGAAGCGGGTGAGCGCGGAGTCATTCAGGGTGGATAAATCGGTATCGTTGATGACAATGCTGCCAGAGGTCGGTTTGGTGAGTCCTGCGATGAGGTGAAGCAATGTGCTTTTCCCGGAGCCGCTCGGCCCCATGATGGCAAGAAACTGCCCGCGCGGGACGGTCAAATCCAAGTGGTCGACGGCGATGACGTCCCCACTTGGGGATGGATAGGACTTGGAGAGGTCGTTGATTTTTACGTGTAGGTCGCTCATCTTCATATCGTAAGAGAATTAGAAGGAGACTCCGTCTTGGTTTTTGAGTGCTTCGACGCCGCCGAAGCCGTCGGCCTGGCGAGGGCCAAAGGGGTAAGTGAGATTGCCAGGGAAAGTCCAAGTGGCGGTGATATCGTGTCCGCCGTTGATGGTTGGGGAGGCGGTGAGACGGATGGTCTGGACGTGTCCATCGGCAAAAGTGCCGTTGCAGGTGTTGCCTGGATGGCGGAAGACATATTCCTTGAGGGAGTTGGAATCGGAGGCGTATCCTTTTCCGATGCTCAGACCAGCGCCAGTGATGTGCTTGTCGTCGTGTTGGTTCTGGTAGTCGGTCCACTGGCAGCGTTTGGATGGGAAACGGTTCTGGGTGTGGTTGCGGTTTTGATCGATGCGCTTGTATCCGATGCTGGTTGGGGTTTGGGAATCTGTGAGATTGACGGTGCCGCCGATGGAGACTTGGACGGTTTTGCCGCCCTGCGTGCAAATCCCGATGCGTCCCAGACGCTGCGTTTCTGCGTCGCCAGGGCAACGCGTCATCTGCTCTGGAAGGTATTCTCCTCCAGTCATTTGCGAGATGAAATCCGATTCCGGCAAAAGGTACGTGCGAATATCGGGGAAATAGTCCCCGTAGGCATCGGCGTACAGTCCCGTTGCCAGAGCATATTGCTTCATCAGTGACTTGCAATTCACGTCGTGCGCCTTCTGACGCGCCTTTCCCAATGCCGGCAACAACATCGCTGCCAATATCGCGATAATCGCAATCACCACCAGCAATTCTATCAATGTGAATCTACGCATGAATCGGTTTCCCATCATCAATTTCTTCTTGCAATAAAAATATATAGCAGAAAATGTGCCGATGCAAATGCCAGGCTCGCAACCCCAAACAATTCTCCCTCTTCTTCCTTGCGTTGCACACAAAACGGGCGTGCCTGCACCATTTCCGGGCAACCATGGGCTAGGAGCGGCGTTATTGTTCAGTTTCCTCAGAGGGAACCCATTGAGGTAGTTGCAAAACTCATTTTTGAGTTCACAGAACACACAGAATACACAGAAGGCAATCCGCCGCTACGCGGCGGCTTGCACTTTGTATTTTGTTTTATATCAAGTGTTTGGCCGCGCGTAGCGCGGACAAACAGGTCTGTGTATTCTGTGTGTTCTGTGGACTTCAAAAGAGTTTTGCAATTATCTCCATTAATTATGCAGGAAACATGCCCCACT
>JAFRLI010000320.1 GCA_017431255.1 Victivallales bacterium | reverse complement strand
TTCATAGTGCACGGAAAAAGGTGCACCAGGTGTGGCTTGCACCGAACACCAGTTGACCGAATTCTCTAGGTTGTCCTGCGCACTTGAAAAACCTGTCTTGTTTTTGACGATCTCTACAAACCGCTTCTTTATCAATTGTATACAGTCCATATTGTGACCTCCTTGTTGATAGTGGCATTGGAAGATGTAGTCCGGGCACAAAAAAGGGCACGGAAACATCTCTGGTCCATCGAAGGTACTTGCAAACCCGGAAAAACCAAAGCGTTCTGTGCCCAAAGTGGGCGCAATACGCCAAGGCAGCCGTTTTTTTCCTGGAAAGATTGCAAGTTTTTCGATGGAACGGCTGCTAGAATGTCAAGACCGATTAGGGTCTGGTGTTGAAAATGGGGATCATGTACGTGCCAGGCACTCCTTGTTCGGGTGAAGAAAATCACCTTACTATAATGCCTGCCAGACCATTTGCAACCCCGACATTCGTTTTTTCCGGAGCAAGGTTTCGATGAAGCAGAGACAACTGGGAAAGAGCAATGTGACTTGCCTGTGCAGAGAACACATCGCTGCACACGACGCCTTCCTACACTTTTTCTTATAAATTCTAATGGGAGGATCAATGCAAAAATTTTCACGAATGTCTGGAAAAAAGGGAAAAAGTTGCGGTGCCCCCATGCCGCCGCTCGGGGGAATAGGGGCATCCGCGCACCGGTCCGCCTACGCTAGGAATCCCTTGATGGTCTCCAGCCGGAACTCCGTCAGTTGCGCCACTTCGGCGTACAGCACGTCCCCCGCCGCGACGTTCCAGTTTACGTCCACGCAGTTCTCGCCACTACTGATGCGCGTGCCACCGCCCGTCGCCGAGAACGTGAGCGTACCCTGCAGCGCACGGTCGAAGACGAGCGTGCCTCCCGTGTCGGTGACGGTGTCGCGTCCCCAGGCGGTCCCGAAGAGGTACACGTCGTCGCCGTCCCCGCCGCGCAAGTCGTCGTCGCCGACACCGCCGATGAGGACATCGTTCCCCGCACCCGACCAGAGATGGTCGTCCCCTTCCCTGCCCTTCAGCAGCAAATCTCCTGCGTACGCCCCCTCCGCAGACGTCATGTCCACGACGTCCACCCCCTCGTTCCCGCGAATCTCCGAGATGCCTGACAGACGCGCCGACGCGTCCGCTCCCGCCGCGCTCTGCGTGAGCAAGTCGCAGAAGAGCAGGCCGTTGTCCCCCGATGCCAACGCCACGACGTCATAGCCGTCGCCGCCGTCCCAAGCGTCGCAGTAGCGGTTGTAACCCGCCAGGGCAACACTGTCCGATGCGTCTCCGTTCCAACGCGCAATGTGCAGCGCCCCCCACGTCTCCTGTGCCGACAGCTGGAACACGTCCGCCCCAGACGTCCCCGACACAACACCCTCCGACGGCTCTTCCGGTAACTCCTTGACCTTCGGCTCCTCCACGGGCGTCAGCACGCGGAATCCCTCGCCATCCACCGCCCCGGACACGTTTCCAAAGGCGTCCTTCGCGACCACGCTCCAGCTCCAATCTCCCTCCTCCAGAGACAATGTCAAGGAGGTCCCTTCCGTCGCGGTCATGGTCGATGTTCTCCCATTGCGCACCGTCGTGACCTCGTAACTCGCCACACCGGAATCCGCGTCTGTGGATGCGCTCCATGAGAACGTGATCTTCTTTCCGTTCTTGGCCAAGGCAAGCCCCGACGGTGCCGTAGGCGGCGTGTCATCCACAAACTCGAACAGCACACTGGCAACCGCCCATTCGGAAGCATTTCCAAGAGTGTCTGTCGCCTGCACGCGGTAATAGTAGGTTCCGCTTTCCGTATAAGCAAACTCCTTGCTGTAGTGAAACAACTCTGCCCCGGATGCTGTCGCGACAAGATGACTGAAGTCCTCCTGGTCGGCCAACTGGAACTCGTATCCTGCCACACCAGCCAGATTGTCCGTCGTCGCATCCCACTGGAACGAAATGGAGTTTTTCATGGTCTGTGAAGTCAGTCCCGTGATAATGGCGGGCCCCGTCTTGTCAATGTTCCCGACAAGATAAGAAGCCTCCGTCTCGTTTCCACTGCCATCCACCGCCTTGAAATGGACGTTCCCGTTTGACATCATCACAATGGGTCCATTGTACTCCTGCCACTCCCCATCGCCGATGCGATAGAGAGACTGTACCAATTCCGTCTCGTCCGCAAACACCGCGCTGACGCGCACATCCCCGCGTGTAATCTCCGTGATGTCCGCATGCACATCTGAAATGGTCGGGGGAGTTGAGTCCGAGACGTGCGATACAGATAATACAAGAATATCGGCGGGAGTCAGCGAAAGACGATATCTCGTGAGATTCACGGTTAGGTCTCTGGAAACAGAAACACTCCCCAATTCCGTTCCTTCATCTGTCCTCACAAGAACATCCTGCGCAAAACTCCCCGCGTACCCCGCCAGGGCGTAATTCCCTTCTGCCTGTTCCGCCTTGACCGTGACGGAGTAATTCGCGTTCTCCGCCCCCACAATAAAGTCATATCGGTCTATCAGCGGCTCCTCAGCCTCCCACTGCTCCGACACCGTGAAGTCGATGTTGCCTCCCTCCTCAAGAACCTCCACTACCCCTCCCGAGGAAATTTGCAATATTCCACCAACAGTCCCGCCACGGTAAACATCCAATCTCCCATCAGAACTCACCATTACACCCCTCGCTGTCGTTCCCGAATGCAATGATGCGGACAATACTCCCGCGTCACTATCGCCTAGAGACAACCAATCAATGATATTGGAAGTAAAAGTCACCACTGAGTTATCGCTAACATAGACATATCCACCATTCTCTAGAATGTTCGTTGCCGTTCCCCCACTGGAAACATACAACATTCCTCCTCCCCTCACCTCCGTGGCAGTTGCCATTCCACCACTTAAGACGCTCATCTCGGCTCCCCACTGCAAAGTCGTGTCATTGGCCGAACCATAGCAATCAATGAAACCCCCTACCCATTTCGTGTGATTTGCAACGCTCATATCACCTATAAACATATACCCATATCCCAATGTTTCAGAATAATAGTCACCTGAACTAATGATCCTTATGGTGCCTCCGTAATTTGCCGTGCCACCATAAAGCCAAAGTTGACCAAAATCCTGCAATAAGGTATTATTCGCTGTGCCGCCGCCGTAGACATACATATTGCCCTGCGACACGGTCGCGGCAATTGCAGTGCCACCATTTCCGACACCCAAGTTCCCCTCCGAGTTCACGATCGCATCGACCGCAGTGCCACCACTGAAAACATCCAAGTTTCCTTCCGAATTCACAATCGTGGAAATTGCCGTGCCGCCGCTAGATACGTACAGACTCCCCCCCGAGTTCACGGTCGCGGAAATTGCCGTGCCGCCACTGGAGACGCTCAGATAGCCCTCCGAGTTCACGGTCGTGTCGACCGCCGTGCCGCCACTGGATACGTTTAGGATACCGTTTACAGTCGTGGAGACCGCAATCTGATCAAAACCGACAGTGGCATTGCCGAAAATCGTATTTCCCGAGTAAATGATGGATGGCATGATTTACCTCTTGATTGCGCTAGGTTGAGTTGAGGGTTGAGCAAAGAAGTCTGACAGGATGCGATGCATTGACTCGCCGTGTTTTATAGCCGCTTCCGGTGTCCAGTTGCCATTTGAACCTCCTGCCAGTTGAAACATCACGAGCATTTTGATGCTTTCGAGTTTTTTTAAGGGGATTTGATTATCCTTGACACGGGCAAACTTAACGCCGATGGAATCATTTCCCTGCGATGAATTGAAGGAAGCGGAAATCAAAGCCAGGTTTCCGAATCCATCGCGCAATTTGTCTTGGTTATCCTTACGATCTTTCAACCACTCATTCGTTTCCTGTTCTACAGGAGGATGTTGAGGATGCAGATGTTCAATGGAACGGTCTTGTCTGAAGCGGTAATGTCTTACAGCCTCCAGTTGCTCAGAAGTCAATTGCGGCAAGGAGTACTTGTCATCCTTCCATTGCCCATCGACTGCCAGTTCCCATAGCAAGAAGTCCAGCAACCGGAACCAGTAGCGGTCGATTGCCCCGTAGCACATTTGCACAAGATCGGGAAGTGTCCGTTCCCTCTTGGCCAGTTCTTTCAAGCACTGGTATTTTTTCAGCAAATCCCAAGTCTGTGAAGTATCCTTCAAGGTCTGTTGATAATATTCCAACACCCATTTCTGCCAGGAATCCGAGGCCACATAGAGCATCGATTGTAATTGCAGGTACTTGCGTAAAATTCGTTGCCTGTTTTTTTCTTCCTCTGTCTCTGTTTCCGATTTACCACCTTCTACCTCCATAGAATTGTTGTTTCCCCGCATCTTGTATTCTGTAATCTTATCATCTTTATCCAGATAGATAACATTTTCATCCATCCATTGGCGATAAGCCTTCAAATTGTCCAGAAAGTGCTTCTTGAAGTTCTCATCCCCCTTGGGGTATTTTTCCTTGAAGGTATTCAGGATGCGATGCGAATCTTGATGGACGGTTTCGCCCTCACCCAGAGTCATCTTTAGGACATGAAGCAGAAGCACTTCCGGAATAAGCACGGAATTTGCATTGAAATCCCGTTCCTGCAAAGCGTCGATTTGGGCATTTTCCTTCGCATTGGGTGCAAGTGGTTCCTTGGAGTCTAGCAATGTCAAAATGTCCAAAGTGTCATCGTCAGATGAAGCATCTTTGGGAGCACAGAATGCTTTTTCAAAGTTCAGACAGGCATCGAACAATGCAGCATCTGCAGGGAAATACCGTCCACGGATTTGGTCCACGGCGGACAGCTGACGCCCCGTGGCATTCATTTTTTCAAAGAACCGGTTCAAATCCATCGCATTATAGCTCTGGGGAAGTATGGACACCAAAAAGCCCGTGTGCTCGAAGATAAATCTTGCATAATTGGCAAACGTATGGGAGGGAGACACGAGTGACTCCAGGGATTTCTGCAAACGTTCCATACAGGTGCAGAATGTCCGAAAATTCGGATTGGAAAGCGTACTGATCTCCTGATTCGCCACGATTCGTCTAAGGTCTTCCTGTTCTTCATTTCGTCCGAAATAGAAGATGCGGAAGACGTTGGGACTTTCATACAAAAACTTGCGCCACTCCGATTCGAGAGTGTTGGTTCGTATACACCAGGCGGCAAACAAGGACAGAAAGGTGAGTCGCTGTTGTCCGTCCACTACCGTCCACTCCTTTCGCTTGTTTGCCAGTTCCTTTACCACAATGGTGTAAATGCCAATGTAGTAATGGGAATCCGAACGACTTAGAAAGGCATCCCGCAAGTCTTCTAATAGTTGCCAAATCTGTTCCTCCTGCCAGACAAACAGACGCTGATAAATGGGAATGCTCCATCGGCCCACATCCATGGTCTCCGTCAAGGCACGCGGTGTCATCGCCTCACCACACATCTTACCGTTCGTCTTTTCATCCATTTCCATCATTCATTCCCTCTTTTGCCGTTACAATTGGAAGTGACCACTCATTCCTATCTTCTTGAGTCCATCGGAGTTTTTCTCAATCTCTGCCAAAAACAGATGGAGTGCTCTCCAGTAGTAACTTGCTGTCCCCATGCGGTTTGTAATCGGATATTGCCGCGTGGAATCCAACAGGCTGCTCAAGAATTGGCTGACTGTGGAAACCCTATCCAAAAAGGAAGTGGTTTCCCGAAACAATGGACTGTCTATATATTGGCGCATGACACGTGGGGCATTCCGAAGTTGGGAAAGCCAGTACGACAAGGCATAGACGGCCTCGACAAGATAACTTGCCCCGAACTTGCAATAGAACAGGAAGGAAATCGCCTTGATGGCATCACGAATCACACCATTGCTGTGCCCTCCTAGTGCAATATTCAGCTTCTTGATGATGTCCAGTTCCTCAAATACCGAAAAAAGCCTTCGGTAGTGCTCTACGTATTCGAAAAACGCCTGTCCTCCAGGTAAAATGGAATCAAACTGGAACTGGGGTAACTGCAACGTGGAATACTCCGTACTTTCATCAATCGTGCAACAGAAATGTTTATATATATCACGACGGTCAGGATCGGAGGAGGCATTGAATCGGAAAGGAGAACCGCAGTTCCAGTTGCGTAGACGGAACAAGGTATGGTGAATCAAAGGCTCCATCCCATCTGCCTTCTCCAAAACATGCCAGTTTCTGACGGCATTCTTTGCAGTCTCCTCGTGTTGGATATATCGAAGATGATGCGTCTTTAGCAAGTCATAGTCAGAAAGACGCTTTCCTGTGGAATTGCTGTTGCTGAAAAAGGTATAAGCCAAGTCGTCGGACTGGTTCTTGCCAAGCACAACCACCGAAAGCACAACTCGGTCCAAATCGATAATGTCTGTATCCGACGACAATTTTAGTTTGAACTCTTCCAAGCTTTGTTTGGCTTCCGATAAGGCATTTCTCGCTTTCGCCGACATCTTGCAACGGCTTTTCAGCAAGGGTATCTCCTGTTCTTTTTGCTGAGAGTTTGCGGCTTGTGAGTTCAAATGCTTCCAAATAGCCAGCGTTGTCAGACGCTGCTGTCCGTCAATGACATCATAGCCTTCAACCGTTTTTTTCAAGATTATGGTTCCCAGGTGATAATGCAAATGCCTTTGGGCATTTTTGATGTCTTGGAACAACCCGAGCACATTCTGGGTACTCCAGCAATACTCTCGCTGATAATCGGGAATACACAACGATTCTTTCAGAAGTTCCCCGCATGGAGTATTCTGGACAATCGCCACCGTCTCTGGATTCGGAAGCAATTGACTGCTCCCGTCTTCTTGTGGCAACATGTCACCATACACCTCCCCAAGGGTTTCTTTCATCGCATCAATCAGTTTCTCCGTGGTAACCTTAAGGTTCTTCAGATCCGTTAATTCCAAATGTATACGATGCAAAGGCCCATCATATCCGTTAAGTTTGTTCTTGATTTCCCCTTCATGTTTTCCAAGTGCTTTGGCGAATTGTTTCCAAACAAAGGAATTGCCATGAGCCTCATT
>JAFRLI010000319.1 GCA_017431255.1 Victivallales bacterium | reverse complement strand
ATGCTCTACTCGAAAAAGGACAACTGGTCCGTCTATATCCTCAATACCCCCGTCCGGTATTCCCTCGAAACCACCCAAGTGCAACTCCGAACCTTCCTTCAAGACTTCCTGAAGTAACGACAGTGGGACGCCGTCGATGGGTTCCCCGCCGGCCGAGGGGTCGCGGTGTCCGGTCACGCGTAGCAGGAAAGGGGTGCGCCCACGTTATGCGGGGCCTCCGGCGAAGAGCAGTCATAGGGGATGTGCAGGGATCCCCCATCGGCCGGAGGCCTCCCCCGGCCGAAGGCCGGGGGTCCGCGGGACGCCGTCGCTACATCGAGAGACAGAGACAATCCCAAGTGCCGGAGACGTGGAAGGCGTGCCGGGCAGCGAATTGGGTGAAACGTTCGACGGCGGGGCGTGCGCCGTCATGGAAACGGTTGGCGAGCAGAAATGCACCACGCGGCGCAAGATGGCGGCAAATGCGTTGCAGGAGGGCGTCGTATTGCTCGTTGCGATGGAAGAAACGTCCTCCCACAAGCCCGTTGCAAAGCACGATATCGTACTTTCCCTCCGCAGGGAAATCTTCAGCGTATCCGTGACGGAAATACACGTTTACGGGCAGTTCACGGTAGGAGTGGAAACGATGTTCCCGCGCGGGGTCGTGAGGGACGCGTCGCTGATTCGCCATCCAGACTTCCAGGGGCTCGGAAGTGACACCCGTGACCTCTAGTCGCAAGCAGAAAGAGAGTTCCACGGCCAGCCGTGCAGTTTCAAGCGTGTTGAGACCGATGCCACAGCCGATGTCCAGGATGCGAAGCGGGACGCCTGCAAAATCGGGGAGGAGACATTCGAGGAGGCGTCGCTGTCGCGGGTAACGTCCATCGTTTGAGCCGAAGCGAGGAGGGTCAGCGATGGCGCAAAAGAGCGGGAGAAGTTCCTGTGGGGTGAAGTCCAGGCGTGCGGGGAACGGGTGGGGAAGCGTTGCCCAGAAATCTGGAAGGGAGGGCCATGGAGGACGCTGGAGCGGATGCGGAAGCCAGTCGTGTTCGGGGAGAAAAGCGCGTCCAATGGCGCGGAGCGTGCGCAGGAACTCAGCGAGGGGAAGCCAGGCCTCGTAGCGAGCGCGGAGTTCGGGGGTAAGAATCTGCCCGGGTGCCCACCAGGGGGCATCGGCTTGTGCCAGCCACACAGCCTGACGTTCACGCCAATGACGGTTGTGACGCGCCAAAGCAGCCTCGGCCGCAGGGGATACCTCTGGGAAAATCCCCTTCATCCGCATGTCAGAAGTGTCCATTGCGGAAACTTTTTTTGCCGACATTGTGAGTCACACCCTTCTTGCGAACTGGCTTCTTGCCGGAGCCGGCATTTTGCCCGAAGGCATTTGACTTTCCATCCTGCAGGGCGCGAATCTGGTCACGCAGTTCTGCGGCACGTTCGAACTCAAGATTTTCGGCAGCGGCATGCATTTCGGCCTCCAACTGCCTCTGAATCTCCAGAATATCGTATTCCTTGAGGTCCTCGCCGACAGCCATGGCGACCTCGCGCTCCGCCTCCTCATAGACGCGCAGGCTCTGCTGGATGGCGCGCTGCACGGTCTTGGGCGTGATTCCATGCTCCCGGTTGTAGGCCATCTGGCGTTCGCGGCGGGCGCGCGTGAGGTCCACCATCTCCTGGATGGAATCCGTCACATTGTCCGCATACAGAATCACCTTGCCTTCGGCATTTCGCGCTGCACGTCCTGCCGTCTGGATAAGCGAACGTGCCGAACGCAGGAATCCTTCCTTGTCTGCGTCCATCACCGCCACCAGGGACACCTCGGGCAAATCCAGACCTTCCCGCAAAAGATTGATACCCACCAGCACGTCAAACTCACCCGAACGCAACGAACGCAGGACATCGACACGCTCCATTGCGTCCATCTCCGAATGCAGGTAGCGTGAGCGCACATCCAGTTTGCGGAGATAATCGGAAAGGTCCTCCGCCATGCGTTTCGTGAGCGTGGTGACAAGGGTGCGCTGCCCTTTCTCGGCGCGGTCGCGGATTTCGGCGATGACATCGTCCACCTGGTCGGCCAACGGGCGGATTTCGACCTCTGGATCGAGGAGGCCCGTGGGACGCACGACCTGTTCGACGGGGGTGGTGATGCTCAGTTCGTAGGTGCCAGGCGTTGCCGAGCAGAAGACGACCTGGTGCTGGAGCGAGGCAAACTCGTCGTAGGTGAGAGGCCGGTTGTCAATCGCGGAAGGGAGGCGGAAGCCGTTTTCGACGAGGACGACCTTGCGGTTGCGGTCGGCGGTCTGCATTGCGTGGATTTGCGGGAGGGTGACGTGGGACTCGTCGATAATGGTGAGGAAGTCCTTTGGGAAGTAGTCGACGATGGTGAAGGGACGGGAGCCGGCGGGGCGTCCGGCGAGGTGTCGGGAGTAGTTTTCGATTCCCTGGCAGTAGCCGACTTCCAGGAGCATCTCCATGTCGTAGCGTGTGCGTTCATAGATTCGCTGGGCCTCGATGAGTTTTCCTCGCGATTCGAAGAAACGGACCTGTTCCTCCATTTCTGCAATGATATTGGGATATGCCGCCTTGATGCGGTCCTCCGGCATCACGAAATGCTTGGCGGGCAAAATGGTGGCTTCCTGCAGTTCCTCGACAGGCTGACGGGTGACGGGGTCGCATCGGGAGATGCGGTCGACCTCGTCGCCCCAGTAGTCGATGCGCAGGAAGTCCTCTGAAGTGGATGGATAGACGTCAAGGGTGTCGCCGGCGACGCGGAAGTTGCCGCGTTCGGGGCCGATGTCATTGCGGACATACTGCATGGTGACGAGGCGCGTGAGGAAGTCCTTCCGAGGGTAGTTGTCTCCGATTTTGATGTGTGCGGACATGTCCTCGAAGTCCTCCGGGGAGCCGAGGCCGTAGAGACAGGAGACGGAGCAGACGACGATGGTGTCTCGCCGTTCCAGGAGGGAGCCGGTGGCGGCGAGGCGAAGACGTTCGAGGGAGTCGTTGATGGAAGCGTCCTTGGCGATGTAGGTGTCTGTCTGCGGGATATATGCTTCGGGCTGGTAGTAGTCGTAGTAACTCACAAAGTACTCCACTGCGTTTTCCGGGAAGAACGACTTGAACTCGGAGTACAGCTGCGCCGCCAACGTCTTGTTATGCGAAACCACCAGCACGGGACGGTTCACCCGTGCTATCATATTCGCAAGCGTGAACGTCTTTCCCGAACCCGTCACACCCAGCAACGTCTGACGTTCCTTTCCCTCCAGGACCCCGCGCGACAACGCCTCGATCGCCATCGGCTGGTCGCCCGCCGGCGCATACTCGGAATGCAGAATGAACGGCTTGTTGAACATCTAGAAATCCAGAAATGATGCAGACCCAAAAGCGAAGTGATGGTGCGCTAGTCTGCGAAGGCGATGCGTCCCCACTGGCGTCGTTTGGGCGGTTTGGGACGGCGGTCGATGCGGACAAAGAGATTCTCGGGACCGACGACCTCCTGGAGGGAGTGGTCGAACTCAGACGAAAGGCGGATGCCGTTTTCGTTGTTGCGCAGCGCGACGATATTGCCGTCCTTGCAGTGGACGTAGAAGATGAGAGGAAGGGAGCCTCGGTTGTCCTGGCAGAGTTTCTGAAGCTGCTCCAGTCGGTTCTCTGTAACTTCGTCTTCGTGGAGACGGATTTGGAGTTCCTGGGCGAAGCGTGCGGGCATGGATTCTGCGGAGTAGATGAGGCGCCCCGTCAGTTTCATCGGTTCCCCCTCGTCCCGCTGGCTGGTTTCGCCATCGATGAACACGACGGTTTCCGGCTTGAAGATGTCGGGATTGTCCTGTTTGGCGGCCTCATAGGCATCGGGGAAGAAGAGGCATTCCATATGTGCATCGCGGCTTTCGAGGTTGAGAATCACCCACGGTTTGTTGTCCTTCTTCGTAGTCTTGAAGGAGACACCCGAAACGTATGCACCGACGCGGACGGTCGTATTGTGCGGCAGGGAAGCCAAATCCTCCAGCGCATGGGACTGGAATTGCTCGACCGTTTTCTGGTACTGCGAGATGGGATGCCCGCTGACGTAGAACCCCAGCAGTTCCTTCTCGTAGCCAAGTTTCTCCAGCAACGGCCACTCCTCGATGTCGGGGACCTGCTGCTGCATCATTCCGACGTCCTCAGGCTCCATCATGTCGAACAGGGACAACTGTCCGGCGGCCTTGTCCTTGGCCGTGGAGGAGGCGCGTGCGATCGCCTCGTCCGCCATGGCGAGCATTTGGGAGCGTTTGAGACCGAAGCAGTCCAAAGCGCCCGCCTTGATGAGATTCTCCACCAGACGTTTGTTCAGCCCAGGCACGCGCTCGAAGAAGTCGTTGTAGTCCTTGAACTTGCCGCCGTTCTTGCGCGCCTCGATAATGCCCGCCACCGCAGATTCGCCGACGCCCTTGATGGCCGCCAGGCCAAAACGAATGTCGGGACCATCGACGGACATGAGCGCGTCGCAGACGTTGACATCGGGCGGGAGCACCTTAATGTTCATCGCGCGCACCTCCTTCAGGAAGAACGCCATCTTCTCGGAGTTACCGAGTTCGGAAATCATGATGGCCGCGAAGAACTCGGCGGGGTAATTCGCCTTAAGCCAGGCAGTGCGGTAGGAGAGCAGTCCATAGGCGGCGGAGTGGGATTTGTTGAAACCATATCCCGAGAACATGAAAATCTTGTCCCAGACCTGCTTGATGATGGCATCGCTATGTCCTTTCTTGCGTGCACCCTCCTGGAACTGGACGAAAATCTTGTTCATCTTGTCGATTTTCTTCTTTGCCATGGCGCGTCGCAGAATGTCTGCACCGCCGAGAGTGAAGCCGGCGACGGCCTGCGCGACCTGCATGACTTGCTCCTGGTACAGCATGATGCCATAGGTTTCCTTGAGGATGGGTTCCATTTCAGGGACGTCGTAAATGACGGGAACCTTGCCCATCTTGCGGTCGATGAACTCGTCGAGGAACTGCATGGGACCTGGACGATAAAGAGCGATGAGGGCGATGATGTCCTGGAGTCGGGAAACGTGGAACCGGCGGCAGAGGTCCTGCATTCCCGT
>JAFRLI010000318.1 GCA_017431255.1 Victivallales bacterium | reverse complement strand
GCGGTGCGGAAGGAGAATCCGGAAAGCCATTCCCGCTCGAAATAGTCGTTGGGTGCCGGTGCCAATACGGGACGGAAGCCAATTCTGGCAAGCGTGGTCTGGTCAGGGCGTTCAGGGAGCCGCAGGGCGATTCCCGTGGTATCCCGCTGGAAGTTGGCACCGCGAATGACCTTCCAGCCCGTGGCAGGGCAGTGTTCAGGATAGGGAGAGACCATCTCTGAAAGATTGCAGTCCATTCCCTGCAGATGAAACCTCGGAGACTCGGGAAACTTGACAGCCGGCTGTGCTTGCTTGAATGCGTTCTTTGCCTCGGCTGGCGGCATGGCGGCCATCCCGTCCTGTGCTGCAAACTCCCACTCCGCCTCCGTGGGCGGACGCACAATATACCCTGGCGGAAGCAGATTCATCTGACGCATGTGCATCGTCAAACGATAGCAGAAATCCAGGCAGTCGTTCCAACTGATGCCGCTGACAGGCAAGTCCAGCTGGGAATGACGGTCGGCCTGCTGTTTGCAATAACTTTCGTACTGCGCAAACGAAAGTTCCGTCTGAAGCATCCAGAATGGATAGTCGATGCGTTCGAGTTTTTGGGTGATAGGGGACAGAAAGGTTCCAGGAGGGATGTAGACCATCCTCGCGGGAATGGTACCGTCGCCCCAAGTTGTGTTGCTTCCATTGGCAATCCCGCCGACACCCTCGCGCACCAGACGCCTCGCTTCCGCCGTGGCCTGTTTGCGAAGCGTCTTCTGCTCCCGAGACGAAAGCCCCTCCTCTCCCAACGGGGATGCCAGATACCCGAAGGCGCGTGCATTGCCGCGCAGGAGTTCCTCGGGTGCCGAATCTGCGGATGCGGCGGCGGGAGGACAATGCTTGCGCGCCAAGGCAGGCACCGCCTTGTCCAGAGAATCTAGAAGTGCTTGGGCGGCAGGGAGATTGTCCTGGCGAAGCAGTTGTTCCGCCGCGGAAATATGCTCCTTCAACGGCAAAACTTCCTCCAACGCGGTCAACTGGAGTGCCAACGGCTCCTGGCGAACACGCCACGCCCGCAAGCGTTCCAGAAGACGGTTGCGTTGTGCCTGATGCGCCTGCGCCTCTTGCCGCACAAGTGCCATCCGCCGTCGTAACTCCATAAAATACAAAGTGCCACAAGCACACAGAGTAGCCACTCCCAGGGCGATGAGTGACAAGATGCGGCGACGCCAGCGATAGTCGTGGCAGAAGCGTTGCCAGAAAAGCCACGGACAGCTGCGCGGGGTGCGAATGGAAAGAAGCAGCTGACGCGCCTCTTCACTGTCCTGGCAGCGTTTTTCGGGCACGGCGTTGCAGAGGTCGGAAACGGGTGCGCAGATGCGCAGAAGGGAGGACAAATCCATCTCAGGCGGCAGGGACGGATATTTCTGCGGGGGATTCCCCGTCACCGCGCAGTAGAGGACCTTTCCGAGGGCATAGAGGTCGGTGTTCGGTGAAGGTTTGACGGTGGAATCCGGCTGAAGCAATTCCGGAGGGATGAACCCCACTGTACCTGCCAGGGACAGCGTGTGGGAAAAGTCTCCCACAAGACCGGGGTCCCCCAATTTCGGCTTTCCCTGGAAGAATAGGATGTTCTCGGGCTTAATGTCCCGATGCAAAAGCCCCGCCTTGTGCAAGCTCTCCAGACCGTCCAGCAAGGTCAGGCAAAGCGAAACGGCCTCCTCCAAAGGCAAGCGTCCCTGTGCCTGCAGGCGTTCTGCCAGCGTGTCAGGACGGTATTCGTCAGGTTTCGGAGAGACATTGTCCGCCAACTCCATCACATAGTAGAACTGCCCATTTTCGAAGCCCGTGTGGTAGATTTCGAGCAAAGAAACATTGCTGTTATGGAGCCGCATGTAGTTGCGGATGCCGTGCAATTCGCGTTCGCCTGCCAAGGGAGATTCGAAAAGTTTGAGCGCGACTCTGCGTCCTATGGCGTCTTCTGCTAAATAAACCGTGCCGTACGTGCCATGTCCGCACAATGCCAGGATGCGGCATCCCGCAAACATATTCCCGCAGGCCAGTGTCATAAAGGTCTACTCAAACTCCTTCTTGATGCGTTCGACAAGTTTTTCCAGACGCTTCTTGACACGGGTGCTGGTTAGGGAAACCTGACTTTCCGTCGTGCCTGTCATCTGTGCCACCACGTCGCGAGGACGCCCTTGCAGCGCATGCAGTTCGAACATCATAAACTTCCGGGAGTCGATGGTATCCCGCAATTCCTGCAGTGCTTTTTCCTGAATTGCCTTCTGCCACTCAGCCTCCCACTGGGTCTCGAACGCATTCTCGTCGGGATACTCTTCTCCCAGTTCGACTTGCCCCATGGGACGCGCCGCCTTCATCGCCTCGGCCTTGCGTTTCACAATAGTCCGCAGATATGAGCGGAACTTGCATTTCGAACTGTCATAGTTCTCCAAGACATGTTCCTTGAAGCACGCCACCATGACTTCCTGCACCAGATCGTTGCTTTCCGCAACGGTCAATCCGCACAGCCTGCCCAAAAACAGAATTAAACTGCGATAGAAGGTCTGGAACTCTGTCCAAGCCGCATCTTCGCCCGAACGCATCCGCTCCAGCATCGTATGTTTTGTCGTGTATGCCATAATGTGTATAAAATAATGACCACCTCCCCAAAAAGCAAACGGGCAACCGTCATTATTTCATTGGAGATAATTGCAAAACTCTTTTGAAGTCCACAGAACACACAGAATACACAGACCTGCTTGTCCGCGCTACGCGCGGCCAAGCACTTGATATAAAACAAAATACAAAGTGCCATCCCCCGCGAGGCGGCGGATTGATTTCTGTGTGTTCTGTGGACTCAAAAATGAGTTTTGCAACTACCACCATTGATTTAAGGCGTGCCCCGTATCGGTTTTGCAGACCGCGCACCGAGCAGCCATGTGACTGCTCAGCACGCGCAGGCCCTACACACAACGCACGAAACATCCCCCCTCTCCGCACGTCTCGCGCACGAGGTGGATTCCCTTCACCTTTTGCCTCAGCCTGTCGTAGTCCTCAGCACGTCTCGCGCGCGGGGTGGATGGTCCCCCGCCCTGGTGGGTACCGGCCCTAATATCGCACTTGTCAAGGCCCTTGTCAACTATTTTTGTCAAAATGCGGCAAGAAGTGACAGTTTAGACTATATTTCTGAGATACGAACTGACTATTTTTGAGAATCCGCCCCCACCGCAGTTTCGGGGGACATCCGTGTTTCATTGGAAGTGTAGAGAAGACAACAGTGACGTCAACACAACGTACGAAACATACCCCCCTCTCCGCACGTCTCGAGTGCAAGGTGGGCGTGCCTCCTGCCGAGGGATCCGTGAACTGGTACCCAACACGTCTCGTTCACGGGATGGATGGGCGAAGAGAATTGGAATCATGGACGAGAGTAGACAATATGTGAGGATAGACCACCAGCCACTCCCCGCAAGCCACTCCCCGCAAGCCACTCCCCGCAAGCCACTCCCCGCAAGCCACTCCCCGCAAGCCACTCCCCG
>JAFRLI010000317.1 GCA_017431255.1 Victivallales bacterium | reverse complement strand
GGCCTCCTGCAACATCTTCTCCACGCGCGATTCCGCTGCCGCGGCCATTGCTGCGGACGGCGTCCCCGTCTTTGCCTGGAAAGGCGAAACTCTCGCCGAGTACTGGGACAACACTCTCCGCGCACTCTCCTTCCCGAATGGCAAGGGACCAACGCTCGTCGTCGACGACGGCGGCGACGCCACCTTGATGATTCATCTTGGCTATGACGCAGAAAACGACCCCGCCGTCCTGGAATGCACCCCCGACGCCCACGAGGATGAAATCGAACTCAAGAAACTTCTCAAGCGCGTCCTGGCCGAAAATCCCCACAAGTGGCACGACTACGTCAAAGAGTGGTGCGGCGTCTCCGAAGAGACCACGACTGGCGTCCATCGCCTTTACCAGCGCAACGCCGCGGGACGCCTCCTCGTCCCCGCCATCAATGTCAATGACTCCGTGACCAAATCCAAATTTGACAATAAATACGGCTGCCGGGATTCCCTCATTGATGGAATCAAGCGCGCGACCGATGTCATGATTGCCGGAAAACTCGCAGTGGTATGCGGTTACGGCGATGTCGGAAAGGGCTGCGCCCAGACGTTCCGCGGGATGGGGGCCCGCGTCGTCGTAACGGAGGCCGACCCCATCTGTGCCCTCCAGGCCGTCATGGAAGGCATCCCCGTCGTGACATTGGAAGAAGTTGCCTCCCAAGGAGATATCTTCGTCACTTGCACGGGCAATCTTGACATTATCCGCCTCGAACACCTCCAGGCCATGAAAGACTCCGCCATCGTCTGCAATATCGGGCACTTCGATGACGAAATCCAGGTCGCCGAAATGAAGGCAGTTCCCGGCATCCAGCACATCTCTGTCAAACCGCAGGTCGACAAATGGGTCTTCCCCGATGGCCACTGCATCATCCTGCTGGCCGACGGACGACTCGTCAATCTCGGTTGCGCCACGGGGCATCCCTCTTTCGTGATGTCCTGCTCTTTCTCCAACCAGGTCCTCGCGCAAATCAAACTCGCCCGCGAGAATCTCCCCATCGATGTCTACACCCTCGACAAGAAACTCGACGAAGAGGTCGCCCGTCTCCATCTCCCCGCTCTCAACGCACATCTCACGACCCTGACGCAAAAACAGGCCGACTACATCGGCGTCCCCGTCGAAGGCCCCTATAAACCCGACTACTATCGCTACTAACGGGCAACGGTAGGGGGAAAAGAGGGGGGAAGGGACGGAAAGGGCGAGAGTGCCCTTTCCGTCTTTTTTGTCCCCCTTTGTCACAGAAAATTGAGCAGAAAAAGGGAAAATATGCGCCAGTTGGCTTGCTTTTTTGCATTTAGGGGTTACATTAGTAATTCGATTTTTTCTATGTTTCACAAGGTAAGTCTCTCCAAGGAAGAAACCAATGCCAACCATCAACCAGTTGATCCGTAGCGGACGTCATGACAAGCTCACGAAGAGCCGCGTCCGCGCCCTCGCCCTCTGCCCGCAGCGCCGTGGCGTCTGCCTGCAGGTGACCACCCGCACCCCGAAGAAGCCGAATTCCGCATTGCGGAAAGTGGCCCGTGTCCGTTTGACGAATGGCCAGGAAGTGACCGCCTACATCGGCGGCGAAGGCCATACTCTGCAGGAGCACAGCGTTGTGCTGGTGCGTGGCGGACGTATCCGCGACTTGCCAGGTGTGCGTTACCATGTGGTTCGTGGCAAACTGGACTCGACGGGCGTTGACAAGCGCCGCCAGGGTCGTTCAAAGTACGGTGCGAAGCGTCCGAAGCCGGGTGCCGACAGCGGAAAGAAGAAGTAATTTTGGATTGAACCACAAGTGTAAGGACACCCAGAATGAGAAGACGTAAAGCAGAACGACGCCCGGTCATCCCCGATGTGCGGTACAACAGCGAGATTGTTGGCCGTCTGATTAACGTGGTGATGTCCCGTGGCAAGAAGACCATTGCGCAGAACATCGTTTACGGTGCGTTTGACATGCTGCACGCGCAGAAGCCGGACCAGGATCCCCTGGAAATTTTCCATGCCGCTCTTGAGAACGTGAAGCCGACCTTGGAAGTGAAGAGCCGCCGCGTTGGTGGTGCGACCTACCAGGTTCCGCTGGAAGTTCCGGCAGAGCGTCAGGTTGCCGTTGCCCTGCGTTGGATTGTGACGTATGCGCGCACTCGCAAAGGCCAGCCGATGGTGAAGGCTCTGGCGGGCGAGTTGATGGACGCGTTCAACAACACCGGCAGCGCGGTCCGCAAGAAGGACGAAGTGCTGAAGATGGCGAACGCGAACAAGGCGTTTGCGCACTATCGCTGGTAATTGTTTTGTGCAGGAACCCTGCTTTCTGACGGAGGCAGGGTTTCGGTGTTTCGTCCGTCTGGTCCGTCCAGACGGGAACTGCAAAGGGGATATGCGCGATGGGCGACGAAAGAAAACCAGGGCATATCCGTTTGGAAGCGGTTCGGAACGTTGGGATTGTGGCGCACATTGATGCGGGCAAGACGACGTTGACGGAGCGGATACTGTATGCGTGCGGAGCAATCCGGACGATGGGAGAGGTGCAGGATGGGACGACGGTGTCGGACTACCTGCCGGAGGAACGGGAGCGCGGTATCAGCATTACTGCCGCTGCGGTGAGTTGCAAGTGGAATGACTTGCGAATCAACGTGGTGGATACACCGGGGCATATCGATTTCTCTGCCGAGGTGGAGCGGTCGCTGTGCGTGATGGACGGGATTGTGGTTGTGGTGTGCGCGGTAAAAGGCGTGCAGGCGCAATCGGAGACTGTCTGGCGCAGGGCATCGCACTACGGTTTGCCGGCCATTGCGTTCCTCAACAAGATGGACCGCGAGGGGGCGAGGGCGGAAGAAGTGGTGAGCCAGTTGCGGGAGCGGTTCCGGCTGGAACCCGTTCCTGTGCAGTATGCGGTGTATGACGGAGAGAAGTTTTTGGGGACGGTCGATTTGCTGGAAGGCAAGACGTCTGTTCCAAAATCCGCAAGTCTTCGTGCGATGGAAAGCGAAGGCTTCAGGCAGGCCAGAGAGAATCTGGTCGAGCACCTAGCGGAGTTTGACGATTCCATCCTGCAGGACTTTCTGGACGGTCGCGAGCCGGAGGTGGATGCCATGCGAAAGGCATTGCACCGTGGCACGGTCGAACGGAAGATTCTGCCGGTGCTCTTTGGCAGTTCCCTGCATAACCAGGGTGTGACGGAAGTACTGGACGCCATCGGCGCGTACTTGCCCGCTCCGTGCGAGCGGCGCAAGGAGGCATCTGGCAATCGGATGCTGGTGTTCAAGGGGATGGACCTGGGAGACGGCCGCGGGCATCTCGCATTTGTGCGGGTGCTGGGCGGCATGGTTTCCCCCGGGCAATCCTTGTGGAACCTCCGAGATGGTGCTGCGTACACGGTTCGAGAGGTGTTGCGTGTGCAAGCGTGCGATTTGCGGGCGATTCCCGAAGCGCATTGCGGCGACATCGTGGCACTTTCGGGCGACTGGGGGATGAAAATCCGTACGGGAGACGTTCTGGCGGACGCGGATGCGCCGCTGGAACGGAACCGAATGGAGTTTCCGCAGCCAGTCGTATCCCTCACCATCGAAGCGGAATCCGCTGAGGACGCCGCTCGATTGGGACGGGCCTTGAAAGAGGCCTGCCGCGAGGATCCGACGCTCCGCGCCAGACCGCTCCTCGGGAGCCAGGCGTGGACGATTTCGGGGCTCGGTGAACTCCATCTCCAAATCGTGCGCGACCGGCTCCGTACCGAAAAGTCTTTGCGGACCCGCGCGGGGCAGCCCCGCGTCGAGTATCGCCAGACCGTCACACGCCACGCCAGACGGAAGCATTGCTTCGAGCGCAACCTCCCCAACGGTCTTCATCTGGAGGCCGAGGTGGAACTCGATGTGACTCCCCTGCCACGGGGAGAAGGGCTTCGTCTGGAAGCGGCACCCCAGGTGAGGGCGCTTCCGCCCGTTTTGCGGAAGGCGGTCCTGCAGGGTATCTTGAATGTGGTCAATGCGGAGGCCTCGGGCTTCCCGTTGACCGATGCGAGAGTCGCCGTCCTTCATGCCACCGCCCAGGCGGGCGAGGCAGACGAGGCGGCACTGCTCTCGGCAGCGCGCGACGCGGCGGAAGAACTCCTCTCCGACGCGGAGGTCCTCGAACTGGAGCCCGTGATGAGGCTTGAGGTCAATGCACCGCAGGAAACATTGGGAGGCATTATCGCCGACCTCAATGCCCGACGCGGCAACGTCCTCAAGGTCGAATCCCAGCCCCTCGGACTGACCCGAATCGACGCGCTGGTGCCTCTGGCCGAACTTTTCGGCTACGCCTCCTCGCTCCGGTCCTTGAGCGCCGGAAGGGGAGAAGTGGTGGCAGAACCTGCGCAATACCAGGTCCGTGCTACGCACTAAAACAATCCATCAGCTCAAAGAAAACTCGAGGTCCTATTATGGCTGACAGTCAGAAAATCCGAATTCGGCTGCAGGCTTTCGAGCCCACCATTCTTGACCAGTCGACGAATGACATCGTCGCCACCGTCAAGAAGACGGGTGCCAAAGTCGCCGGCCCCATCCCCCTCCCCACGCGGATTGAGCGTTTCACCGTGAACCGTTCCCCCCATGTGCACAAGAAGTCCATGGAACAGTTCGAAATCCGCACCCACAAGCGCGTGATTGACATCATCAATCCCAACGCCAAGACCGTGGATGAGCTGCGCAAGCTCAACCTCCCCGCCGGCGTTGACATCATCGTCAAGATCTAGGGAGGCGGAACATGAAGAAAGGTTTGATAGGCAAGAAACTGGGGATGACCCAGGTCTATTCCGAAACTGGCGATCTCATTCCCGTGACCGCCATCCAACTCGGTCCCTGCCCGGTCCTCGCGGTCCGCACGCAGGAGAAGGACAACTACAGCGCACTGCAACTCGGCTTCGGTTCTCGCAAGGCGAAGAACCTCACCAAGGCTGACCTCGGTCACCTCAAGGCCTCCAAGCAGGAAGCCACTCCGCCCGCCATCATCCGCGAAATCCGCCTGGACGCAGACCCCACGCAGGAAGTCGGCGCGGTCCTCGGTGTCGCAGATGTCTTTGCGGCGAAGGAGTTCGTTGATGTCACGGGTATCACGAAAGGCCGCGGATTCGCGGGCGTGGTTCGCCGTTGGAACTTCAACGGTGGTCGTGCGACGCATGGATGCGGCTGGGTTCGCCGCTCGGGTTCTATCGGTATGCGCGAGAAGCCCGGCAAAATCTACAAGGGCCGTCACATGGCGGGTCACATGGGCAATGTGAAGCGCACTGTGCAGAACCTGCTGGTGGTTGATGTTCGCGCCGATTCCAACATCATGCTGGTCAAAGGCGGCATCCCCGGTACGACAGGCGGCTACGTCATCGTCAAGAACGCAGTCAAGAAATAATCGGGGGTAAGTCAATATGGCAACTACTTTGACAATCATTGATTCCACCGGGAAAGAAACCGGAAATACACTGGACATCCAGGAAAGTTGGCTTGAGACCGAGAAGGGCGAGCAGGCCGTCAAGGATTCCGTGGTAGCATTCCTCGCAGGTCTGCGTTCTGGCACGGCCTGCACGAAGACCAAGGGTCTGGTCTCTGGCGGTGGCGCGAAGCCGTATCGTCAGAAGGGCACCGGTCGCGCACGCCAGGGTTCGAGCCGTTCCCCCGTGCATCGCGGCGGCGGCATCGTCTTTGGACCGCAACCCCGCTCCTACGCCAAGAAGGTCAACTCCAAAGTCGCAAAACTGGCTCTGCGCCGCGCTTTCAGCGACCGCCTGGCCGAAAACGACGTCATCCTTGTTGACAAACTGGGCGATGTCCTCGATGGCAACGCCCCGAAGACCAAGAAGTTCGTGCAGTTCCTCAAGGCCGTGAAGGCCGGCGACAATGCGCTGGTCCTGGACGCGCCCGTTGACCTGAACGTGGAACTCGCGAGCAACAACCTTCCGTTGGTGCTGGTGATGAGCGCCATTTCCGTAAACCCGTATCTGATGCTTCGTTTCAAGAAGGTCGTCATCACCAAGGCCGGCCTGGAAGCATTGGGCGAGCGCCTGAGCTAAGGAGGAGCACACCATGTACAATCCTTACGATGTTGTTTACTCCGTGATGATTACGGAAAAGGCCACCAACCTCTCCGAAAAGCAGCATAAGTACACCTTCAAGGTGAACCCGAAGGCCAACAAGATTGAAATCAAGAAGGCCGTCGCCGCGATTTTCGAAGATGTCAAGGTGAAGTGCGTGAACGTGATGCACTACACGGGCAAGAAGAAGCGGATGCGCAGCGCGCGTCTGGGCAAGCGTTCCGATTGGAAGAAGGCCGTCGTGACCCTCTCCGCAGGGAAGATCGACCTGCTCTAATTCTCAGCAACCAAGTTTCAAGAGGCAATCAACATGGGTATTAAAGCATATAAGCCGACGACCCCCGGACGCCGTGGAATGACGGTGAGCGATTTCAGTGAAATCACCCGTAGCACTCCTGAGAAGTCCCTGACGGTCGGAAAACGTTCGACTGGCGGTCGCAACAACCTGGGCAAAGTCACGGTTCGTTTCCGTGGCGGTGGTGTGAAGCGCCGTTATCGTCTGATTGACTTCAAGCGCAACAAGGACGATGTGTCCGCGACGGTGGAGACGATTGAGTACGATCCCAACCGCAGTGCCCGCATTGCGCTGGTGAAGTACGAAGATGGTGAAAAGCGTTACATCATCGCGCCCGTCGGCCTGAAGGTTGGCGATGTGATCAAGAGCGGTCCGAAAGCCGAGTTCAAGGTGGGTCATGCGCTGTGCCTGAAGGACATTCCCGAAGGTCTGCAAGTGCACTGCATCGAACTGGAACCCGGTCGCGGCGCGGCTCTCGCGCGTTCTGCCGGCCAGCAGGCGACGGTTCGTGCGCAGGATGGTGCCTACGTCCAGGTGAAACTTCCCTCCGGCGAAGTTCGTCTGATTCACGGCAACTGCCGCGCCACGATTGGCCGCGTTGGCAACGTCGAGCACAGCGAAATCAAACTGGGCAAAGCCGGCAAGAAGCGCTATCTGGGCTTCCGCCCGCACGTTCGCGGTGTTGCGCAGAACCCGGTCGACCACCCGATGGGTGGTGGTGAAGGCCGCACCTCTGGTGGTGGCCCGGCCAAGTCCCCGTGGGGACAGATCGCCAAGGGATATCGCACCCGTAAGCATAAGAAGGCTTCCGACAAGTTCATCATCCAGCGGAGGAAGAAGTAATGGCTTCGAGATCAATTAAAAAAGGACCGTTCACGGACGAATGCCTCATCAAGAAGGTGGACGCCCTGAACAAGAGCGGCGAAAAGAAAGTCATCAAGACGTGGTCTCGTCGTTCGATGATTCCGCCAGAGTTCGTCGGGCACACATTTGCGGTGCACAATGGTCGAAACTTCAACAATGTTTTCATCACGGAAAACATGGTTGGGCATCGTCTGGGCGAATTCTCCCACACCCGTATCTTCCGCGGCCACGGTGCCATCAGCGGTAAGTAACGATTCCCAGGACTGGAGCGGCGTCCTGGGAACAGGACACCGCCCCGGAACACACACAAAACACGGGGCGGGCTTTCCTGTTCACCAGAACAGGCAGGGCTCGCTTTCGTGTTTTCATAGTTTTCTCTAGTTTCTCTAGAGGCACTAGATGCTCTAGAGGCGTTAGATTCTCTAGCCCCAACCCAGCAAAACCATGACAGAAAACGAACTCATTGCGAAAGCGGAGGTACTTCTGGAGGCGTTGCCGTACATCCAGGCGTTCCAGGGTGCCCTTGTGCTTGTGAAGTTTGGCGGTAGCGCGATGGAGGATCCTGCGGTCACGAAGCGTGTTTTGCGCGACATCGTGTATATGCAATACGCGGGAATGCACCCCATCGTGGTGCACGGCGGCGGCAAGGCCATCAACGCGGAACTGAAAAAGGCGGAGATTCCGACGCATTTCGTGAATGGCTTGCGCTACACGGACGATGCGACCATCCGCGTCGTGGACCGCGTTCTGCACAATGAGGTGAATGCGGCTCTGGTGTCCGAATTGCGTGCCGCCGGCGCGAAAGCCGCGCCAGTCTCCGGCAAGGATGTCCTGCGCTGCCGTCGTTTGACGACCAAGGACGCGGAAACGGGCGCCGATTTGGACCTGGGCTATGTCGGCGAAGTGGTGAATGTGGACACGCAGCAGATTCACTGGGTCCTGAATCGTGGGGAAATCCCCGTGATTGCGCCGCTGGCGTGCGACATGTCGGGCACCGTGTTCAACATCAACGCGGATATGGCGGCATGCGTCATTGCAGCGCAACTGAAGGTCCGCAAACTGGTCTTCCTCAGCGACGTTCCTGGCGTTCTCGCAGACCCGAAGGACCCAGCCAGCCTCATCCCCACCATCCACATCGGCGATATTGACAAACTAGCGGCCGATGGCGTCATCTCCGGCGGGATGCTTCCCAAACTCCACAGCGCCGCCGATGCCATCCATGCCGGTGTCGGTCAGGTCTTCCTCATCGATGGACGTCTTCCGCACTCCCTCCTGCTCGAGTTCTTCACCGTGCAGGGAAGCGGTACGATGGTCGTTCCATAAGTAGCGATTTCATAGAAGGAAACAAATATGAATCCCACCGAAAAGACAGTCGAATACCTCCATTCCATTGGTCAGACGGGAAAGTCTCTGTTGGCGCTGAAAGACCTCACGGACGAACAGATGCTCCAATTGGTCGAAGCTTCCATCATGATGAAGGAACGTAAGCACTCTGGCGAGAATGTCGCGCATCCGCTTCTTCGCGGCAAGAATATCGCGCTGATTTTCGAGAAGGCCTCCACACGCACGCGCTGCTCCACCCTCAATGCAGTTCGCGACGAAGGCGGTGCCGCCGAGTATCTTGGCGGCGCAGGCGCGGGAACCCATTTCGGCAAGAAGGAATCCGTCAAGGATTCCGCCCGCGTCTTGGGACGGTTGTTTGACGGCATTATGTTCCGCGGTTTCCGCCAGCGTACCGTCGAGGAATTGGCTCAATGGTCTGGAGTTCCTGTCTGGAATGGATTGACGGACGACTGGCACCCCACTCAGATCCTCGCCGATTTCCAGACCATCCGCGAGAACTTCGGCACCCTCAAGGGGTTGACCCTTGCATATGCTGGCGATGGTCGCGACAATGTCTGTAACTCCTTGATGGTCGGCTGTGCCAAGGCTGGCATCAATATGATTGACATTTGCCCGCCCGAACTCTCCCCGGCACCGGAACTGGTCACCATGTGCCGCGAAATCGCGAAACGCAATGGCTCTGAGGTCATTGTTTCCCACGACCCCGAAAACGGTGCCAAGGGCGCGAACGTCCTTTACACGGATGTCTGGGTCTCCATGGGCGAGGAAGCTCTCTTTGAGCAACGCTATCAACTCCTGCGCCCGTTCCAGGTCGATATGAATATGGCGCGCTCCACGGGCAACCTCGAAAAAGGACGCCTCATCTTTCTGCACTGCCTCCCCGCTTTCCACGACCACGAAACCGAGGTTTCCAAGGAATGCGGCGCCATGGAGGTCTCCGACGAGGTCTTCGAGGCTCCCTTCTCCAAGGTCTTCGACGAGGCCGAAAACCGCATGCACTCCATCAAGGCCATGATGCTCGCTTCCCTCGTTTAGGGGAGAGCAATAGGACCGAAACGGCAAAAAGGACCTAAGGGAAAGTGTGCTGAAACAGCGCACCAAATCCTTTAGGTCCTTTTCGTTCCCCAAGGGGGTATCCCTGTCGGGGACCCCTTTGGTCGGTCTCCGGGAGGACTTTTTACTTAAGTGCCACCATTGCGCGGTTGCGGATGAACCAGCTGGAGTAGTTCTTGAGATAGGTGTATTTCCCGTAGAACGTAGATGGTGCGATGGATTCCACGTGTCCGTCGGCGAAGAGGAAGTTTCCTTTGTCAGAGTGGGCGGCGAGGAGTGCATAGCTGGACTGGTAGAAACTGGTTATGCCGATGGAGACGTAGGGCTGTCCCATTTTACCATACTGGGAATCGACGGTGCGGCAGCCTTCGGAGAGCATCCAGTAGTCAGATGGACGTGTGAAAATCTTGGTGTTGAAGAAGACCGAGTTGCCGATGGCTGCACCGTTGGCGTTCTTGGCGGTAATTATCAAGTCTGCCTTGACGATGTTGGGGGCGGCCCACTCTCTTTCATAGGGTTCATTGCACCAAGTGTTTTTTGCGGCATAGGTGTAGCCGTTGCCGTGGTTTGGCGGCTGCATGGAGGGGCAGAAGCAATAAGGCTGAATGAAGGGGTTGGTAGCGGAGATTCGGAAGAGATTGGCCGACCAGTTCAGGTTGAAGTTGCCATTGCCCTGGTCATTGCTGAGCAACAAGACGCCCTGGTATTCGTCGGTGTACATAAGCCATTGCAGACCAACCTGTTTCATATTGCTCACGCAGGAGATGGCGCGTGCCTTCTCACGGGCCTTCGACAATGCCGGCAACAACATCGCAGCCAAAATCGCAATGATGGCAATGACCACAAGCAATTCAATCAAAGTAAAAGCACGCTTCTGTTTCATGTTTCGCTTCCTTATTTCTGGGTTTTAACACAAAGTATGAGAACTCTTTTATTATCAATTCTTAATTATACCATCCTTTTGACGAAAAGTCAAGTTTCCCCGTTCGTTTTTTTGGGGGGGGTAAAAATTGTAGGCAAGGAGGTTTTCTGAAACCAGTATGCGTCAAGAGGTAATTGCAAAACTACCGATCAACCGCCAAGACGCCGCAAGCGAGGGCGAAGAGCGAAAGCGAAGCGTGGTGACCACGCTGAGTTTGAGCGATGAAGCCATCGCGCCTCGCCGTGAAGGCGGTTGGGATGAGAGTTTTGCAATTACCTCTCAAGATTGTGCGGAAAAAGGAATCGTGGGGTGGAGGAGGCGGCTTTTGATGCCGAAGCAGAATCCCCAGGTGATGCGGGTTTCCTGAGGCAGTGGTTCGAGGGCGACGACGAGCACGTGGTTGCCTGCCTTCAGCGGCAGGTGTCGTCGATACTGGTTGAGGGGGGCACCGCCGAGCGTTGGGCCGAAGATGATGGGGCGTTCCGTGCAGGAGAAGAATCCGTTGGGAAGAGGGTCGTCCAGGAAGAGTCGTTGCCGTCCGAAGAGCATGTGTTGGTCGTCGTGAAGGACATCGACTTCGGGGTCGAGGTAGACCTGGTTGGAGGTGGCGGAGTTGAAGACGATGGTGTATTCGCAGTCGTATGGGGTTTGGAATGGGATGCGAAGGAGGAGTTGTCCTCCGTTGCCCCGATACTGCTCCGGGACCTCCATGCTGCCCATGATGGGGTCGCACATCTTCGTCTGCCAGTTTTGCGTCTTGTGGTGAATCTCGTACCAGTGCAGATTTTTCTGCCAGGCGTATTCGATGGGGAACTGGAACTTCGTCAAGTCGGGTTTGGGAGTTTCGGGGGCTTCCGCCACGCTGCGGATTTTCCTGCCAAGGCGCAAAATCTGCTCCGTGAACTCCTCAATGGTGGCTGGAAACTCCAGATTCTGAATGCAATTCGTGCGGACGACGAGTTCGTTGCCGACGGGAGCCATCCAGCGTTCGTCAATTCCGTCGGGATTGAGGATGCCCATGATGGAGCCGGCGGTGGCTCCCGTGCAATCGGTGTCCATTCCGCAGTTCACGGCATTGCAGATGGTTTTTCCGAAGTCTCCTTCGCCAGAGAGGAGTGCCAGCACCGTGAAGGGAATGTTCACGCGCACATCGGTCTTGAACTCCGTGCCGAACTGCTCGAAGAGACGGTTGCGGCACGCAAGCCAGTCGTGCGTATCATCCCAGGTCTGGCACGCTACACGAATCCCCTCCGCCGTGATGGAGTTGGCGGGAACGAGGGCCAGCGCACCGTCAATGAGTTTCCGCAAATCGGTTTCCACAAACGCCATGGATTCCAGCGCGGCAAAGAAGACCTCTGCGTAGATGCCGTCCTTGTCGTGGTCGATGCAGGCGTCTTCCATCGCAAACTGCGCCGCCAGCGTGGGATTGCCTGGTGCCAGGCATGCCCAGAGTTCGCTGCGGATGGCGGCACCCATGCCGTTGATGTACCAGTTGTCGAACTGTCCGCACCAGGGCGGGCGAATGCCCAGTTGCAGGTTGCGCATAGCCACTGCATATTCGTCGCACAAAAAGTTCATGTGGCCCAGCCAGATGTCCGCCAGAATGTCGCGGTTGACGGCGGGTGCGTCCATCTTGTCCAAAGCGGCGGCGTACATGGCCTGCAGTTCCAGGTCGTCGTTGGGCATACCGCCTTCGGGAACGGGGTCGTAGAAAGTGAGATGGTTGATGATGGGGAAGCCTTCGTAGGGACCGCCTAGCGTCCCGCCGATGTTCTTCCCATGCCAGCACGCCAGCATCTTTCTGCGCAACAATGTTTCGTCCATTCGTGGCTCCTTTGGAGATTGGTTGGGTATCGGGATTAATGTAGCACCAAATCCACGTTTTGCCTATTGAGGGAATTGCAAAACGACCGTCCAAGCGCCAAAACGCCGCAAGCGAGGAAGCCATTGCGCTGCGAAGGCGGTTGGAATGAGAGTTTTGCAGTTACTGTTCAGAAGGGTCGCCGCGTGATTCAGGTCTTTTGTTTTTATCCACAAAACACACAAAATACACAAAAAGAACAGTCATCATTCCTGTCTCTCAAAACGCGCTGAAGTCGCGCTGACTTCCTGTGCTGTCCCGCAGGGGGACAGGCAGGAAGCAACGGTTCTTTAGAACCTTTTGAAGAGACAGGTGTATCCAATATTTTTGCGTATTTTGTGTATTTTGTGGAAGAAAGTGTTTCAAAATCATTGCCATGAACCAGGGTTCTGAATAATAACGTTTTGCAATGGAATATGGAGCCGGTTGGGATGGTCCTTTTCGGGGCATTGTCAGCGTAGGGCGCAATTTTACGGATTGTGCGGTTGATAATTTGCAGAAAACGTTTACAGTAATATCTTCAAGGGGATTCTGCATTCCGCGATCCCCCGCAGGAGAAGTTATGTTCAAGAGAAAACGCCTCGATGAAATTAGTTGGGATGAGTACAGCAGTCTGACGCAGGAGGAGCAGGCACCGTTCCTGGTCCAAAACAATGGCAGACCTTATCACGTCTTGCTGGCGCAGCAGTTCGACCGTGAGTCCCTGGACAACCTCTGCGACCTCGCGACGCGCATCCGTCGCATCGCCAAGAGCAAGGCGGGAATGGGCTTCCTTTCGAGTCTTCTGGACCACAAGCGGGCCATGCTCTATTTCCACCAGCCTTCCAGCCGCACCTTCCTCTCCTTCTATTCCGCATGCCTCATCCTGGGCATTCGCGTCGCCGAATTGCGCGACCCCTCCATCTCCTCCGAACAGAAGGGCGAGACAATGGAGGATTCCGTCCGCGTCTTCAGTTCCTATTTCGACATGATTATCATGCGGAATCCCGTCCAGGGATTTGTGGACAAGTGCGCGTGGATGCTCTCCAACACCGACCGCCCGCTTCCCATCATCAACGCCGGCCCGGGCAAGGACCAGCATCCCACCCAGGCACTCCTGGACATCTATACCCTCCAGCGCTCCTTCGAAAAATGCGGCGGCCTGGAGCACAAGAACGTCCTCTTCTGCGGCGATCTCAAGCGCGGCCGCACCGTCCGCTCCCTTTCCCGCCTCCTGACCTTCTATCCCGACATCACGCAGACCTTCGCCGCTCCCGATGAACTCCAGATTGGACAGGACATCCTCGACTATCTCGACGCTCACGGGATCCAATACACCGTCACCCACGACTTCAAGGGAGCCATCCCCGAGGCGGACGCCGTCTACATGACCCGTATGCAGGACGAATGGGACACCAAACCCGGCGAAAGCGCCCGCATCCGTATGGAAGACTACTGGTTCACGGGAGACGACCTCAAGCGCCTCAAGCCCACTGGTGTCATCATGCATCCGCTTCCGCGCCGTCATGAAATCGATACTGCTTGCGACAACGACCCCCGCGCCGTCTACTGGCGACAGATGCGCAACGGTATGTGGATTCGCAGCGCACTCATCGCGACCGTCTTCTGCCGCGATTCCGAAATCAACAACTACTACATGCTCAACATCAAATAGAAAGGAACCCCAAAATGAAACTGAAGCTCATCGTTTTGACCGCCATCGCCGCCATTGCCGCATTCGCGCAGGACAAAGTCGCCTACGTGAATATGCAAAAACTGTTTGAGGATTACTACAAGACCATCAATGCGAACATTTTGTTCGAGCAGAAGAAGCGCGACTACGAGGAGCGGATGATGCTGT
>JAFRLI010000316.1 GCA_017431255.1 Victivallales bacterium | reverse complement strand
TCTAGCACATCTAGCACATCTAGCCCCTCTAGCCCATCTCGCACCTTTCAAGGCTATAAAAAACGCAAAAAACGAGCAAATATTCTACAAAAAATCAAAAAAAAGCAAAAAATAAGGATTTTGCGACTTGAAATCTTGACAAACACTGCCATTTTATATAGGAAGGAGATTTCGTATTTCGGGTTTGACAACCAACTAGACCCGTAGGACGAGTTTCCGGCTGTTTTTGTTTTTCAGTAGTGTTCTAGTAAAATCCGGGTCAAACCGGGGAGAGTTGCGCAGGAGGTTCCTGCGTGGCTTTCAAAACCATCATCTCACAAAGGAGAAAAAGCAATGAGTCCGATTCAAATTGCAGTCATGGTTATTGGTGCCGTCGGTGTGTTTGTTGGCTGGAGCCAGTCGAAGAAAGGTGCAGCCTGGGGTCAGCCGGTGACCATCGTTTGCGCGATCATCGCCATTTGCGCGGCACTGTGGAGTTCCATGCGCACCGTTACTGGCGCGGACATGAAAGACGCGCAGAAACGCGAGTTGGAGTACCAGAAAGTCCAGACCAAGAAACTCGGTCAGTTCCTTGCTGAAAAGTATGCCGGCAAGAAAGTCGTCCTGATGAAAGACCCGACCATCGGCTCCGCCCCGGCCCAGGAACTCCCCATCATCGCCGGTCTCAAGGAAGGTCTCGGCACCGCTCTGACCATCGTTGCGGAAATCGCCCCCGACGCACCGAAAGTCCCCGCTGGCGAAGATGGCGAAGAAATGATGGAACCCATCGAGACCTGGTTCGATGTCAAGAAACTCAATGAAACCCTCGCCAAGGCCCCCGATTACGACATCCTCATCACCACCTGCGGCCTCCCCGAACAGTGGAACTACAACAAAGGCCTGCCTGGCAATCTGAAGGGCAAGCAAGTCGTCATCGCCGGCGGCAGCATCTACAACCTCGGCGCCCCCATCCTCAAAGGCGAAATCATCGCCGCCGTCACCTACAAGCCCAATGCGGAATACGACGAGAAGCCCGTCCCCAGCAACCTCGACGAAGCCTTCAACAAGCGCTATGTCCTGGTCACCCCCGAGGACATCAAGCAAAAGGCCAGCGAATACAAAGACCTCTTCGCCACTGGCAAATAACTCTTTGTAGAACTTCGTAGACGCTGTGGTTCGCAAGTTCGCTTCGAACCACTCGCCCAGCGAATGTCCGCCCCGTCCGCATGATTTTTCCTATGCAGACAGGGCGTTTTGTTCCCTTGTTTTTTGACGGGCTGTGTCTGCGCAGTCCGAACCCTTCAACCATTTCCAGACGGTTTCGACGATGACCCCAGAAGCAAGCAACTATCCGGAATACGAGTGTTGCCGTTTGTGTCCTCGGCAATGCGGAGTGAACCGCAATGCCGGGAAGCGTGGGCACTGTGGCGCGTCCGCAACGTTGCGGATTGCGGCGTTCCTGCCGCATTTTGGGGAGGAGCCGAGCCTGGTGGGGACGCGTGGTTCCGGAACGGTTTTCTTCGGCGGATGCTCGTGCGGGTGTTTCTTCTGCCAGAACCACCAGATTTCCCAGGAAGACGTGGGGAAGTTCTACACGCAGGAGGAGTTCACGGACGCATTGCGCGCTCTCGTAAACCAAGGAGTTCAGAACCTGAACTTCGTGACGCCAGGGCACTACTGGCCGAACATCCGCCAGGCATGCCTTCAACTGCGCTCGGAAGGCATCACCCTACCCTTTCTCTGGAACTCCTCCGGATACGAAGACGCCTCTCTCATCCCCGCAGTCGCACGCGTCATGGATGTCTTTCTGCCTGACTTCAAGTTCTCCGACCCCGAACTCGCCGAACGCTGCATGGGCGACGCACGTTACCCCGAACTCGCCCTGAATGCCATTGCAGAAATGGTGGACCGACACGGTTTCCTCCGCCCCTGGGATACCTCCGGTGAAATCACTGCCTCCACGGGAACCCTCGTCCGACACCTCGTCCTTCCGGGACAATTCCAAAACAGCATCCGCGCACTCGACCTCCTCTATGAGCACTTTGGCCCCCTTCTCCCCATCTCCCTCATGAGCCAATTCATGCCCATGCCCGCTTGCCGCGAACGCCACTTCCTCGATTCCAAAACCGAGGAATCCCTCTACCAGCAGGTATGCCAACACGCCATCGAACTCGGCTTCCAGAGAATCTATGCCCAGGAAGGTCTCGGCGACGACCGCTTCGCCCCGGATTTCACGAAACCCGAACCCTTCGGAACCGCAAACCGGGGAAAGTGATAAGCCCATTCTGTGACGACCTCGCCACAGAACGTTCCATTACCTAGAGGGAATTGCAAAACTCCTTTTTGAGTCCACAGAATACACAGAATACACAGAAGGCAATCCGCCGCTTCGCGGCGGCTTGCACTTTGTATTCTGTTTTATAATACGCGCGTTAGCGCGGACAAACAGTTCTGTGTATTCTGTGTGTTCTGTGGACTCCCATAGGGTTTTGCAATTACCTCCCTATGTTGAGAAAGTTCTCCCAGGTGCCCTGTGGTGCGGTCTGCGAGGAGTGCTTGTGCGGGCTGGCTAGCGTGGGCGAGTGGATGAAGCGTAGGAGGTCTTGGTCTTAATGGCGTCCTTCACCTTATGCCGGAGGGGGCAAGCCACCTGAAAACAAAGGATGGTGTCCCGATATCAACCGGTGAAACATGATGGAACATCGTCACTTTTTCGGGAAAAGTTGTCAAAACGACTGGAAAAACGGGGGAAATGGATTACATTAGAGGTTTCAATTAGTTTGCATGAAACCATCATTGCGGATTTGGCGGTCCAGCCAGGTTCGCATAACCGAAGAAGAGGAAAGAAAAATGAAACGCACCTTCCAGCCCCACGTCCTGTCCCGTAAGCGTTCCCTGGGCTTCCGCGCACGTATGGCGACCCATGGTGGCCGTCGTGTTCTGAACAACCGCCGCCGCATTGGCCGCAAACGCCTCGCCCTGTAACAGGCGGGAACCGTGTAGTGGAATGGACGACGTGGCAGCCGAGGCGCAAGAGCCATCCCGCGCATTTGGGCGCGAGGCTCGCTTGCGTTGCCAGTCCCATTTCACGATGGTTCGCGAGCAAGGGTGCTCCGAGGCGGGGCGCTACTGCGTCGTGAACATTTTGAGGCCGCCCCCTGACGGAACAAAGAGGGCGGCCTTTTGCATATCCAGACGTTTCTCCAAGTTGGCGGTCGTTCGCAACCGGGCGCGCCGCCTGTTCCGGGAGGTCTATCGGGAACTATATCCGAAATTGCCTCCGAGTTGGCTGCTGTTCATTCCTCGCCGTCACATCCAGAAGGCGAAGATGCAGGAGGTTCTGCAAGACGCCACCTCGTCGCTAGAGAAACTGGGAGTAGTCCTAACCCGCGAGCAACCATCCTGACCATTCCACAAAGCCATGCAAGGTCGTAGAGACATCCTGAGAGAACTGCTTCATCTACCTCGGGTGGCTTGTGCGGCCTTGATTCGTTTTTACCAAAAGTTTCTTTCACCGTTGAAGCCTCGCTGCTGCCGGTTCGAACCTACCTGCTCCGAGTATGCTCGCCAGGCGTTCCTGAGGCACGGGGTCTTCCGCGGTGGCCTTCTCACCATCTGGCGCCTGCTGCGCTGCCAGCCATTCTACCACGGACCGACCTACGACCCCGTCCCGCCCGCAACGCACCACGAAACCGCCCCATAACAAACTCTATTTCCGATGTCCATGAAAAACAGCAAATACGATCCCGTAACCATCATCGGTGTGGGTGCCTGCCTGCTGATGTTCGCGGCAATCCCCGTTATTCAGCGCCGATTCTTCCCCCAGCCACCGGCACGAACCACGGAGGCTCCTGCCACGCAGCCCGAAGCCACGACCCCGGCACAGCCGTCCCCGGCGACTACGCCTGCGCAGCCCGAAACAGCCGCCACCACGCAAACGCCGGCAGTTCCGGCAGGGACCGCCTCCGCCGTGCCAGACATCTTCCTCGCCAATGCACAGCCTTCGGAAGAGCCAGTAATCCTGGAACGTCCCGGCGAAGCGGCGCTGTACATCGACAAGGCCGGCCTGGGGGTGACGGGCATCCGCCTGGAACAGTACGACCTGCATAAGACAAAGAAAGGCGAACCGCCCTCCCCCAAGGTGGTCCTGAGCAGTTACGAATACCCCTTCCTGGGACTGGTCGCCCCCGGTCTGGAAAACCCGAAGTTCACCTCGAACGGCAAGGTCGCAACCTTGGAACGCACGGCACAGGGCGGTTCGCTCAAGGTCACCGAAACCTGGGACGCCTCCGCAGAAGGGACGTATGAAATCCACTACAGTATCAAGGTCGAAAACATCGGTCCCGGTGCCGCGGCCCTAGACGGCTGGATGGTCTCCGCTGGTGCCATCACCCCTTCCATCACTCCCAACCGCAAGGCGGCACGCGGCGAAAATGCGGGCGGCGCCACCATGGGCTTCGGCAAAGGAAAGAACACCAAGGAGTTCAATCTCAAGAAACTCACGAAACTGGATGCGGAAGACCGCCAGAGACTCGCCATGACGCCTGTCGCCTGGACCGCCGTCCACTCCAAGTATTTCGTGATGGGTCTCTGGTTTGCAGAGTCCTCGCAGATGTTCGCGGGCGTCCAGGCGGCCGCAGTTCCGACCGCCGCCGCACCAGGTGCCCCCTCCATCCCAGACGGACGCTACCGCATGCGCGCCATCCTCCCGCAACGCCTCGTCCAGCCAGGAGAAAACCTCTCCTGGGACATGGTCGCCTATGCTGGTCCCAAGAACTGCGAACGCCTCTACTGCTTTGACAACGGCATCTCCTCCGTCATGGGAATCGACCTCTTCTTCGCCTGGCATCCCGCCTGGATGGGATGGATTAGCCGTGGCCTCCTCGGCATGATGCTCTGGATTCGCTCGTTCTTCCCGGAATCCATCGGCTTCGGCATGGCTGTCATCCTCCTCACCATTCTCGTCCGCATCGTGTTCTGGCCGCTCATCCACAAGAGCACCGTCTCCATGCGGAAAATGCAGGCACTCAAACCGCAACTGGATGAAATCAAGGAGAAGTACAAGAACGACCCGCAGACCATGTACCGCAAGCAGCGCGAACTCTTCAAGGAGAACGATGTCAGCCAACTCGGCGGCTGCCTCCCCATGCTCCTGCAAATCCCCGTCTTCTTCGCCCTCTTCAACACCTTCCGAAACGCCATCGAACTGCGACACGCCGGATTCCTCTGGGCGACCGACCTCTCCATGCCCGACACCCTCTCCTTCTCCCCGGAAGCCATCCCCATCCGCCCCTTCGCCCTTCTCATGGGCATCACCATGTACCTCCAGCAGAAACTCTCCCCAAACCCCGATCCCAACTCCGCCAAGATGATGAACTTCATGACGATTTTCTTCATCTTCCTCTTCTATAATATGCCCTCCGCACTCACCCTTTACCTTTCCGTATCCTATCTGCTCGGCATCCTCCAAACCTACATCACAAACAAGATGATTCCCCTACCCCAGGCTACAAAAGTTACTGGCTAGTGGTTCGTTATTCTAGAATCCCACTCGCCAAACCACCACGCGAACCGTAAGCAAATCAACCTCAGGAAACACCGCCATGTCCGAAACTCTCTCCTTGGAAAACGCAAAACAGACGCTCGCTAAAATGCTGGAGCTTCTCGGCGTCCAGGCCGAAATCACCCTCCCCGAATCCGAAGACTACCGGCTCTTCCTCAAAACCGACGACGCCGGACGCCTCATCGGCAAAAAAGGACAGACCCTCGAGGCACTCGAACTCGTCCTCAACCGCATCCTCAAAAAGGACATGGGACCGGAATCCTCCTCCCTCTGGGTCTCCCTCGACATCGATGGATACCAGGTCGAAGCACCCCGACACGAAGCCCCTCACGGCAAACTCCCGTCCGACGAAATCGAACGCCTCCAGGCAATGGCAAAAGACATCGCGAAAGAAGTCAAACTCCTCCACCGCGAACGCGTCATCGGCCCCTTCAACCCCGCGGAACGCCGAATCATCCACGTCACCCTCGAGGACGACCCCGTCATCGAAACCGTCAGCGACCCTGTCGCCGATGAACACCGCGGGAAAAAAATCACCGTCCGAATCAAGGAATAACTAGAGGTTCTAGAGGTTCTAGAGGTTCTAGAGGTTCTAGAGGTTCTAGAAAAATCTAGCCACTAGCCACTAGCCACTAACCACTAGCCACTAGCCACTAGCCACTAATCACTCACCACTAATCACTCACCACTCCATTCAGACACAAAGGAGCACACTTATGGTCAACCAGCAAATCGACGCCTTCATGAAGGCACAAGGCTTTGAGGCTCTCACGTTCAACGATGTCTCAATGGAGACCGTCTACGCAGACTTCCTGCCGGGCGAGACCCAGATCCAGTCCCGCTTCACCCGCAACATCATGCTCAACACCCCCTTCATCAGCGCGGCCATGGACACGGTGACGGAGCAGGCGATGGCCGTCGGCATGGCAAAACTCGGCGGCATCGGCGTCATCCACAAGAACCTCACGCCGAAGGCGCAGGCTGAGCAGGTCCGCCGCGTCAAACAGTATCTTCACGGCCTCATCTCCAAACCCATCTCCTTCCACACGGGAATGAAAGTCTCCGACATCATCCACGCCAAGGAAGAAAACAAGTACAACTTCAACGGATTCCCCATCCTTGACGACCAGGACCGCGTCGTCGGAATCCTCACCTCCCGCGACCTCAAATACCTCACGGATTTCGACATCCCTGTCGAAAACGCCATGACCCGCAACCTCATCACCGCCACCCCGGAAACCGACATGCCACAGGCCTACGACATCATGCGCCAGAACAAGGTCGGCAAACTCCCGATGGTCGACAAGGACGGGAAACTCTGCGGACTCTACAGTTATCACGACGTCCGTACCCTCATCAACAACATGGAACCCGACTTCAACCGCGACGCCAAGCACCGCCTCCGCGCCGCGGCCGCCGTCGGCCCCTACGATTGGGAACGCATCGAGGCCCTCGCCAATGCCGAGGTCGACGCATTCGTCCTCGATACCGCCCACGGCCACTCCAAGGGCGTCATCGAAACCCTCAAGGAAATCAAGAACCGCTACCCGCACATTGACGTCGTCGCCGGCAACGTCTGCACCTACGAAGGCGCCAAGGCGCTGATGGACGCCGGTGCGGACGCGGTCGAGGTCGGCATCGGGCCTGGCTCCATCTGCACGACGCGCGTGGTCGCCGGTGTCGGCGTCCCGCAGTTGACTGCCGTCTACCAGGCCGCGAAGGCGCTGGGAGACGAAGTCCCCATCATCGCAGATGGCGGCATCGTGCATTCAGGTGACGTCGCCAAGGTCCTTGCCGTCGGCGCGAGCAGCGTCATGATGGGTTCGGTCTTTGCCGGAACGGAGGAATCCCCCGGCGAACGCCTGCTCCACCAGGGACGCACCTACGTCGTCTACCGTGGCATGGGAAGCCTTGACGCAATGAAGAAAGGCAAGGGCTCTCGCGAACGCTACGGCGTCGCAGCCGACACCGTGAACGCGAAGCTCGTTCCGCAGGGCATCGAAGGAATGATTCCCTACCGAGGCGCACTTGCGGACGTCATCAACCAGTACGTCGGCGGTCTCCGCTTCTCCCTCGGCTACTGCGGCGCACGCAACATCCGACAACTCCAGGAAAACGCACGCTTCTGGCGCGTCAGTTCCGCCGGTCTCCAGGAAGCACACCCCCACAATATCATCATCTCCAAGGACGCCCCCAACTACTCCGCGAACTAGACCAATAGCGATTGACAACGGGGGGAATTGCAAAACGACAGCCCAACCGCCAAAACGCCGCAAGCGAGGTAGCCATTGCACCGCGCCGTGAAGGCGGTTGGGATGAGAATATTGCCATTCTCTCAACGGGCTGGAAGCACCTTCTTCTGGTTCGTCTAGCCCCTAAAATCAAGAAAAAATCAAAAAAACAGAAAAAAATAAAAAAAATGCGACTAGTCGCCTTGAAATGCACCAAAATATGGCGTATGGTATAAGGTTTTAGTAGAAGAAGAGCACATTTTGCCACCCCAGACTGTTGGAGGTACTCATGCCCCGTACAATCTTTTCCCTGTTCGCGCTAGTCTGCGTGCTGTTTGCCGCGCCCGCAGCACTGGCACAGAAAAAAGTAACTGCGAAAATCGCGAGTCTCAAGATCACGGACCAGAAGACTCCGTTGTTTAACGCCGCCAAGGAAGGCTCCAAGGGTTCCAAGGACCACTGGGGCAAAATCGAACTCAAGTTCTCCACCTCCTCCAAAGGCGATTGGGTGGATGAGATTCAGGTCCGTTGGCTCGTCCTCGTCTACCCCGATACCTCCAAGACTCCCATCGGCCTCTCCATCAATACCACCTACGTCGACATCAATGAAGGCAACCATACCGTTGCCGTCTACATCCGACCCAAGTTCTTCGAGCGCTACTTCAAGTCGGGCAGACTTGTCAAGACCGCCGTCGCCGCCTATGCTGAAATCGTCTACGGCGGCCAGCGACTTGACAATGCCGAGCAGAAATGCGCCCAGGCTCCCAAGGACTGGTTCAAGATGGCTGACCAAATGAAACAGGTCAAGGGAGCCCTCCTTCCCAGAAGCAAAACCCCGTTCGCCGTCATCGACTACGATTACTACGAAGACGAGAAACTCGACAACGAGGAATAACCCCCTCCCCTAGCACTCCTTCACCCCATTCGATAAAAGAGCAGATTCCCTATGGCAAAAGAAGAAAGATTGCTCGCCATCGACATCGGCGCCACCAGTATCAAACTCTGCGAATTCAACTTCGCCGGGGAAGATGGTTTCGCCCTCTCCCGTTTCGCACACCGCGAATACGAAGAGGAACTTTCCGAAGGCACCCGTATGGGCGTCGTCGCAGGACTCCTGCGTCAAATGCTCGCCGAAGGCGGCTTCACCGCACGGCGCGCACTCATCTGTATGTCGGGACAGTCTTCCCTCATGCGTTTCACGCGTCTCCCCACCGGCTCCTTCGACCGCAAGCAAATCCGACAGATGGCCGAGTTCGACGCGACGAAAAACATCCCGTTCGACATCAAGGAAGTCCTCATGGACTACCAGCTCATCCAGTCCCCCAACGACGGAACGGTCGACATCATGTCCATCGTCATCAAGAACGATATCGTCGAACAGTTCACCAGCGCCATCACGCAGGTCGGTTGCATCCCCCTCCTGATTGATGTCGCCCCCGCTGCGGATTACAACGCCGCACGTGCCTGCGGCCTCGGTGCCGAACAGTGCGACATGCTGCTCAACATCGGCGGTCGCGTCACCAACCTCATCTTCACGGAAGGCGACCGCTACTATGCGCGTACCATTCCCATCGCGGGGTACTCCATTACGCAGCAGATCGCCAAGGAGTTCGGCATCGGTCTGCCGGAAGCCGAGGAACTCAAGCGCCAGCACGGTTTCGTCGCCCTCGGCGGTGCCTACGCCGAACCAGAATCCGAAACGGCCGCCAGCGTCTCCAAAATCATCCGCAACGTTATGGCGCGCCTCCATGGCGAAATTACCCGTACCATCAACGCCTACCGCGCACAGCAGAAAGGTTCCAGCCCCGCAAAACTCTACATCACGGGCGGTTCCTCCATCCTCACCTACTGCGATACCTTCTTCCAGGAAAAACTCGGCATCCCCGTCGAGTTCTTCAATCCCTTCCTATGCACGACCCTGGAAGATACCGTAGACAAGCAACGCCTTACGGAAGTCGGCCATATGTTCACCGAGTGCATCGGCCTGGGGCTCCGCTACGCCGGCGACTGCCCGGTCGAACTCTCCCTCATCCCCGCCACCATCCGCCGCCAGCAGGACCTCGACCGCAAGAAGCCCTGGCTCGGCATCGCCTTCGCCGTAATCCTCGTCATGCTTTCTGTCATCTGGCTCGGCATCAAGTCCCGCGGCGAACAGTATACCAAACTAAATCAAACCCTGGACAAAATCAAAAATCCCAATAAACTCATCATCGACCAAATCGAAAATGCGGTCGGACGCACGAACCAGAGCCAGGGAGAGGTCGACAACCTCCAAAAGATTTTGCGTCAGCAAGGCGTCTGGCCTTCCATCCTGAATGAAATCTATCGCGTCAAACCAGACAATCTCTGGATTACCGCCATGGTCCCCATCGATGGCGAAGTCAAGGCATTCGTCAACAAATCCATCACCGAAATGGAACAGGAAGCGATGGAGGAATCCGCAGGTGGTGAGGAAATGATGTTCGGCGGCGGCGAAGAGTTTGAAGGCGACTTCGGCGGTGGTGGCGGTGCTGTTGCGTCTGCCACGGCGGAAGCGGCCAAGATTGGCGGCATCAACATCGAAGGTTGCTCCGTCATGCCCAACAAGAACAAACCCTCTTTCCACATCGGAAAGGAGTTCTCCTTCCCCTTCGAGGTCTCCAAGACCTACCCCGAATCCGAGGAGTTCACCGTCACCAATCCCGACGGCACTACGCGACCGATGACTTCCTCCGAACGAATCATCGCCATGATTCGCAAAACGGGCACCACCCCCGAATATGCGTTCATCGCCGCGCTTCAAAACTCCCCCATCTTTGACGCGGACCCAACCATGACGGTCATCACTTTCTACAAATCCTCCGCAACCGTTGACAACTTCACACGGTTCCGCATCCAAGTCAAGTTCGTCACTCCTGTCGATTACTTCAAAATCGGCGGCGGCACAGCCAAGTGATTCCTTCCCCTTTCACCTCACGACAACAAACTGGATAAACTATGGACTTCCTAAAGAAAAACTGGGGTTTCCTCCTGGTGGCGCTCATCTTCCTGATTGGCTTGGGCGTGCTCTTCGTGATGATTTCCGCCGCCAATACCCAACTCAAAACGCAAACCGACCAGGCACGGCAATCCTCAGATTACCTCTCCGGCTTGAAAAAGAAAAATATGCTCCTCTCCCAGGAGAATATCGACATCGCAGAACGCAATGCCGAAAACGCCAAGAAGGAAATCAACGCCCTCCGTTCCGATCTCCGCAAGCGCTACCGTATCAAGTACTCCGTGCCCGACACCGCTACCGCCGTGCGACGACTCCGCGAGGAAATCAACGGATTCCGCACCATCCTCCAGAGCAAGGACGTCGACCTGATGCAAGGCTGCGAAAACTTCACCTTCGACCGCATCGTCAACTCCACCACCCCACCGCCCGAACAAGACCTCGACGCGATCTTCAAAAACCTCGCCATCCTCTCCCAGGTCATCAAAACCCTCGCCAATTCCGAAGTCTATTCCCTGGACGCCATCGCACGCCCCCTCGGCCTCATCCCCAAGGAAGACAATGGCATCAATCTCTATCCCATCGAAGTCACCATCTCCGCACCACCTGAAAACGCACAGCGTTTCATCAACGCCATGTCCGATGGCTCTTCCAACCTCTTCTTCCTCCGCAGCCTGGAAATCATCGCACCCGATGAAGTCAACGGCGCCAGTTCCTCGGACACCTCCTACACCTCCTACTCCACCGGCGGTAATATCCTCGCAGACCCCTTTGCCTCACTCTTCGGAAATGCCGATGGCATCAATGGCGGTATCCCCGAAGGCGAAGACAATATCGCTCAAAACACCCCGATAGATGATATGGGCATGGGCGGCGGCAACAACGCTGATATCAAACTCTCACGACGCGCCATCCGCGAACTCCGCCGCAGCCGCAAAAAGAACCCCAATGCCATGAATGTGATCCCGCGCAGAAGACGTCGCGACGCGGAAGATATGCCCACCCCACGACGGGGACGATTCGGACGCAATGCCCTCGATACCGAAACACAAACTGCCGATGGCGAACAACTCGTCGAAGTCCCCGTGAAACGACAGGAATATCTCGCTTTCTCCCCGAAAGTCACTACCTGGAAACTCCGGTTCGACTTCATCGAATTCAACCTTACCGACGAAGAGAAGGCCGCCGAGGCCGCCGAGCAGTCCAACTAAACAGGCGCCATAAGGAGGTTCATTTTGGATTTCTTCAGCAAACATTATGAAAAACTGGTCCTGGCTGGGTGCCTGCTCTGTCTCCTAGTCGCCATCATCCTCGTCGCCAGTTCCAATTCCAAAACACAAATCGCCACTAGCGAGGAAACCCGCCTGGCACAGGACAACGTGAGGGGCGGAAACCTGGTCAAACCGATTGACGCCACGACCTTTGAGCCGGAAAAGGTCCTCAAGGAGTCCCGTATCAACCTCAACGTCCTTGGCGGCGAAAAAAGCGGCGCGAAAGGCTCCCTCATCGAACCCATCAAGTACATCATCTGCGCCAATGACAAGTGCAAGAAGATGATCTCCCTCTACGATGACAAATGCCCATTCTGCGGCGAAATCGAACCCGAACTCGCCAAGAAAACAGGCGCCGATGAAGATACCGACTCCGATGGCATGCCCGATATCTTCGAAAAACAATACCCCTCCATACTCAATTACAGAAACCCCAACGATGCCAAGCAGGACGCCGACAGCGACGGATTCCTCAACATCGAAGAATACAAAAACGGTACAGGTATCGACGATCCTGACGACTTCCCGCCCATCGCATGCCTCTTCCGTGCACTCACGGTCGAACGCCGCAATATCCCCTTCAAATTGGTCGATATCGATACCAATCACCACGACGATGACCCATCCCGTTGGGACGTCGCTGTCTTCTGCTACCACCACAAAAAACGCAAGATGGCGCGCCAAAGCACCCAGATTGGCCAAGTCATCGCCAACTATAAAATCCTCCGTGGCGGCATCGGTGCCACACCCTGGATTGAAATCTGCCCGGAAAAGAACCCGAGCGAAGTCTATCGTTGCGAATTGAACAAGGACGTTCCCAATAAAAACCTCTCCTTGCGCTTCATGTATCTCGCAAGCCGCCACAAGTACGACCTGCGCGTCCTCTCCGCGCGCTTCGTTATGCTCAAGACCGTCGGCGAAATCTTCCGTTTCCAAAAACAGCGCTCCAGCAGTCTCGTGACCGAATACTACCGCCTCGAATCCTGCGACGAAAACACTGGCACCGCCAAAATCGCTCTTCTCAAAGACCCGGAAGGCAAGGAAGTCGAAAGAGTCATTGACATCCCTGTTTTCAACAAGGATAACGACTTCATGTACGAATCCCCCAATGCCCGCGAGGGCATGGGCGAGGAAATGCCTCCCGATGACATGGGGCCTGGTCCCAGAAGAATGTTCCGTGGGGGACGTTGAAACTTGATTTTTCGCGTTTCCTGTGTAAATTATTAGATTGTCCCTTTCGCAACAATTAATCAATAACATAACAATCAAGCAATCGCGAAGGTGAGGCCCCCGTCTCACTCAGCACGGAGAAACAACAAATGAGAAAAACGAAAAAAGGTTCCACCTGGTCTCGTTTCGGAAGCCGAATGGCCGCTTGCGCCATCGCGGCATTCCTCGCCTCGAGTACAAATCTCCTGGCTCAGGAAGTCATGATCAACAAAGATCCTGTCGCCAAGGCACAGGAACTCAACGAACGGGAAAACGTCCTACGACAAGAGCAATTCGAACTTGCACAGGAACTCGTCATCGAGGCGCAAAAAGCCTATGAACTTAAGGAATACAATGACGCCGATGACAAGTTCGAGGCGGCTGCCGACAAACTCGCCCAGTCCGCAAAGCATGGCGAAACCGCGGGCGCCTTCTCCCAGAAGGTAAAAGAACTCAATGAGGAAATCCGAAAGGCCCGCGTAAAACTCAATACCGCCTGGGCACAGTCCCTCATCGAAGAGGCACGCCGCGAAGTCTCCAGCGATAAATTCGAAGACGCTCTTGGACGAATCAACAAGGCCAAGTCCCTCGATCCACTCCTCCCCGCTGAGAAAAACAAACTCGACGACCTCACCGAACGCATCATCGCCGACCAGAAGGAACTCGACTTCAAAACCAAGACCAAGGAAGAGAATGTCATTCCTGACAAAGAAGACGAACGCATGGCCATCCGCACCGACCTCGAACGCGGACGCGTCTTCCTCAACAATGGACGCTATGCCGACGCTCGTGACTGCTTCGAAGCCGTCCTCCTCCGCGACGCCTACAACCGCGACGCTCTCAACTACCTCAGACAAATCAATGAGCGCCTCCACAAGGCCGCCGATGACAAACTCAAGGCCATCCTAGCCGAGCGCATGGCGGAAGTCCGCTGGACCTGGGCCGATCCCGTCACCCCGCTCCTCTCCGGTCCTGGCTCCCAGGCCGGGGTCAAAGCCATCAAGAAGTCGGAACTGAGCACGGGCCTCCAGAGCAAACTCGAATCCATCATCATCCCCGATATCCGCTTCCGCGATACTCCGCTCTCCGAAGTCTTCGACCGACTCCGCAAGTACTCCATCGACTATGACCCCGAGAGCGAAGGCGTCAACTTCGTCCTCCAACTCGAACCCCTCTCCCAGGCAGCACGTGCCGCAATGGCCGCGCAGGACGCCGCCGCTGGCATGGGCGGCATGGGAACCCCCGGCTTCAATGAAGGCGGCGAAGGCGGCGAAGGCGGCGAAGGCGGTGCTGCCATCGAAAACGGCATGCCCGGCGGCGGTGGCCTCGGCGGCGAAGGCGGCCTCGAAGGCGGTCTCGAAGGCGAAGGTGCAGCACCTGCTGAAGCTGGCGTTCCCATGGAAAGCTATGCTGACAAGACTGTCACCATGGAAATGAACAACGTCACCCTCGTCAACGTCATTAAGTATATCTGCCTCGTCACTGGTCTGAAATACAAGATTGACGGCACCGCCATCGTCGTCAACCACCCGGCCAACCCGATGGATCAGTTGGAAACCAAGTTCTACAACGTCGAAGCTGGCGTGTTTGACACCAAGCGTAACAAGAGACGTATGAAGAAACTCAAGAAGCCGACCATCGGCG
>JAFRLI010000315.1 GCA_017431255.1 Victivallales bacterium | reverse complement strand
TATTATTAAAAATATAAAAAAAATTCTTGTTTCCACTTGACAAAAATCGGACTTCACATATATTTTATAACTGTTTCTGCAAAATAGATGGAGCAATCTCAAGCACTGCTTTTGTTATTTGGGATGATTTTCATCATTCTCAAAAGCAATGTAGGAACATCAAAAAAGAAAAAAAGAGGAGAAGAAAAATGGGAGAACATTCATTGTTTTCAGAGGAGTACTTGGAGGAGCATGGGGCGGGATACTATCTGATATGCAAGCGTTTTGCGCCGGAATGGAAACTCGAATCGCTGACGAAGGAAGATTTGGAGGCCATGGCGGAATGCAGCCGTGATTTCAACGAAGCATTTCAGTACAAAGTGCTGTTTGTTGGAGCGACGAGACGGATGGTATTTTTATCGGCATATGGTGGTCAGCGGAAAGGGAGTACCGTAGCATACGAGCCATCGGTAGTATTGTTGGTGAAACGCGAGGCGGGGATTCCAGGGGAGGAAGAGACGAATCGCCGTGTGTGCAAATTGAATGAAGCGGAACGGCAACGCTTTCAAGCACGGGAACAGGCAAAGGGGCGGAAAAGCGGAAGATTTCGGGGAAGCATGGAATATACAGGGGTGGACTTGGCGAATCTCGGGGTGTTCCTGCATCGGGTCATATTGCGGATGGCAATCTGCTGGATGGAAAGGCATGGAGGGAAACGACGCGTGTTTCAAGAATCGTACCACAGTTTCCTCGTCGATGAAGGAGTATTGAAGTTGCTATGTCCTTCCTTGGAGCAAGGGAAGGCTTCCGGAGAGGTGTCCAACTCCGCCTGGTATGTGCAAGACGGCGTGATAGGGACAAAGGCGTTTCACAAATTGATTCGCGGATTGGATGAACAAGGTCTGAAAGGACTGGAGAACGAGCGCAACCGGATAGAGGAGGAACTCTTGTACATCTTTGGGGAACACGTGACAGCAGAGCCGCTAAAGGAGATGGCCAAGAAAATGCTTTCGGAATGGGGCACCGACCTCAAATGGGATTTCTGCCGGGCGATTTTCTACAAAGGGAACGGTCCCCACACAATTGCGTATCGTCAAGCGTTTCTCGTGAACCTACTCGTCGGAGCGGGGCACTTTGGATGGTGCATGTCTAGCGAGGTGGTCAAACGTGCGTACCAGCGATTCCAAAAGAGAGGGAAAGTCCCGACCAATCTCGCGAGGTAATTGCAAAACTCTCATCCCAGCCGCCTTCACGGCAACGCTTCGCTTTCGCTCTTTGCCCTCGCTTGCGGTGTTTTGGCGGTTAGGCGATAGTTTTGCAATTACCTCTCGCATCATAACGCATCCGCGAGGAATCGGGAAGCAAGCAAGGAGAGTTCGCAGGGAGTTTTCAATCGTGAACATTATGCCGCAGGGCGATGAAAACAGGCAGAAGTGCATATCAAAGCATTGAAAAGAGTGATTTTTCTATTATATTATGTTAAAAGGGAGTGTTTTTGTAAAGACAAGAAAGAACATATGGAACGAACATGCAGATTAAGAAGAGAATATTGAGTTTGTTGACTGGGAACGCCGAGCGTGGAATGCGTCGTTTGGAACTGTATTCGCAGTTGGGTCGTCGCATTCGGGAATCGGCATTTGACGGAGCATTGAAAGAATTGGAATCGGAGGGAGCAATCATGAAAACGGGGAAAGGATATTACGAACTTGCGCCATCGCGCGAGTTGCTGGGAGGAATCTTCCATCGGAACCAGAAAGGATTTGGATTTGTGGCTTTGGACAAGGGAGGAGAAGATGTCTTCATCCAGGTGGACCGCACGGGAGGAGCGTTGTCAGGCGACCATGTGCTAGTGTCGTTGTCGGACGGACGTGACAGCCGTGGCCCCTCTGGAGGCATCGTGAAAATCCTGGAGCGAGCTCATGAGAAGATGGTAGGAATGCTGTGCGAACAGGACGGACAGTTGCAGTTGCGTCCTCTTCGCAAGGATTTGCCACCGTTGCTGCCTGTGCAAGGAGATGTCTCTTGTGCCAAAGTGGGAGACTGGGCCGAGGCGAAGTTGCAATCGCCGGACTACGCAGGAGGGCTGCCGTCCGTGGAATTGGTGCGCCGACTCGGACGTCAAGGCTCCATCACGAGCGACCTCAACGCCATCTGCCGCGAGTTCGGCATTCCCAGAAAATACACTGCCGACGCCGAAAAACACGCTGCCGCGCTGCAAGCGGTTCCCGTGGCACGCGAAGACTGCACCGACCTCGAAATCTTCACATGCGATCCCATGGACGCACGAGACTACGATGACGCCATCTCCCTGGAACCGGGACCTGCACGCGGGCAGGTCGTCCTCGGCGTCCACATCGCAGATGTCGCGTGCCTCGTTCCCCATAACTCCTCCCTCGACCGTGCAGCCCGCGGGCGCGCCTTCACGACCTACCTGCCTGGCCGCACCATCGGAATGCTTCCCGACGCCCTCTCTTCGGACCTGTGCAGCCTCCGCGAAGGAGTGGACCGCCTGGCACATTCCGCGTTCCTGACGATGGAAGAAAGTTCGGGACGCATTCTGTCGTCCCGTCGTGCGCACACACGGATTCGGAGCCGTCACCGCCTGTGCTACGAGCAGGTGGACCGCGTACTGTCGGGAGAATCGGACCCGGCACTGGACAAGCCCTTCTGTGAGAAGTTGCGTCGTCTGAACGAATTGGCTCGCCGCATGCGGTCCTGGCGTTCCTCGCAAGAGCATTTCCTGCCGTTGGAGATTCCCGAAGTGCGCGTGCTGTGCGGGGGGGCACCGCTTCGCGTCCTGGGAATGCAGCCATCGCACGCAGGACCGTCCTCGCAGATGATTGAAGAGTTCATGCTGGCGGCGAACGTGCGCGTCGCAATGGAGTTGCAGGACCGCCACATTGCGGGACTGTACCGCAACCATGACGCGCCCACGGAGGAATCCCTGCATGAGTTTGCCCAATTGGCGTGCCAGGTGGTTGGCGGGAAGCATTTTCACCTGAACAAGCGCGGGGCGCTGGTCGAATATCTGTTTGGACTTTCCCGCAAGAACGGCGGTGCCCTGCTTTCGATGACGTTCCTGCGGCATCTGCCGCGCGCCGTTTACAATGTTGAAAACCAGGGTCATTTCGGTCTGGGGAAGACCATCTACTGCCATTTCACCAGCCCCATTCGACGCTATGCCGACCTTCTCGTGCACCAGCAACTCCTCGCCTGCGATTTGGGACGCAAGCCCCTTCCCGTGGAGGATGTCCGTGCCATTCAGGAGAACGTCAATGCCCTGGAAATGGACATTGACCAGGCCTGCTTTGCGGTCGCGGACCGCCTCAAAATGCGGTATCTTGAACAACATCAGGAAGAGGGTCAGGAAGGATTTCTGGCAGAGATTTGCAAGGTTTCCGCTGCGGGTCTCGGCATTTTCCTGCCGGAATACGGCCTGATGGGATTCGTGGCTGTGACGGCGTTGCCAGGAAACGCCTGGAAATACGACCACAGGGCGGGGACGCTATGTAACCTTCGGACGCGCCGCTCGTTCTCGTTTGGAGAGACGATGCTGGTGCGAATGACTGGATTTGATCCCGTGCGTGGCGAGGCCGTGTTCGCGCCCGCGCGGATGGACTTTTAAGCGGGCGATGGTAGCCCCAACAGAACAAGGAGAAAAACAGTGCTTACGATTGTGTTGTCATTGATTGGCGGGATTGCCGCTTCGACAGGTTTGTGGTATGGTTGGCCGGGACATCCCGTTTGGTGTTCCCTGCTGTTCGTGGTGGTGGCACTGGGGATTCTCACGTGCATCAACCTGTTGCTCAAGAAAAAACTGGAGGCCGTCTTCAACGATGTCCAGCAGCACATTCTGAACACGCAGGCCATTCTGCGGCGCAAGATAGCCACCGTGGGGGCCCATGCCGGTCCTAAGTTCCAGCAGCAACTGGAAGCGGAACAGGCGGCCTCCATCCGCGAGGCCATTGGAATGCTGGACCGTCTGCAACCCTTCCAGAAATGGAACTTTATGGTTGGCAAGCAAGCAGACACCCTTCGTGCACAGTTCTATTTCCAAATCAAGGACTTCGAGAATGCCGACAAGTACCTCGAAAAAGCGCTGCTGCTGGATCCCATGCTCGTCGCGATGAAGTTGGCGCGGCTCTACAAAACCAATGCCAAGGACGAAGACGTTGAAAAATGCTTCCAGAAAGGCGCCGCACGCTTCAAGGACGAAAAAGGCGTCATTGTCTACGCAACCTACTCCTGGATTCTCGTCCAGAAGAATAAGATTGACGAGGCCATTCAGGTTTTGCTGCAAGCCAAGACACGCGCCGAGAACGATGTCCTCAAGCAGAACTGGGACCACCTCGTCAATGGCCAGTTGAAACGATTCAGCAATGCGGGCCTCGGTGACGCCTGGTACGCACTCTATCTGGAGCAGCCGCGCATGGTACGGGTGCAGGAACGCCCGCAACGACACGGCGGGTTCGGACGTTTTTAACCAAGGGAGGATACGACGATGGCGCTCTGGGGCGGCAGATTTTCAGAAAAGACGGATGATTTGGTGGCGCAGTTCTCGGAATCCATCTCCTACGACCGCAGGCTGTACCCGTTTGACATCTTGGGAAGCCAGGCGCACGCACGCATGCTGGCGCGACAGGGCATCATCCCCCAGGAAGACGCGGACGCCATCGTCGCGGGTCTGGACGAGGTCCGTGAGGAAATCGAGAACGGCACCTTCGTCTTCAAGCAGGAACTGGAAGACATCCATATGAATGTCGAGGCTCGCTTGACCGAGAAAATCGGAAAGGCGGGCGAACGCCTCCACACGGGACGTAGCCGCAACGACCAGGTCGCGACAGATGAACGGCTCTTCCTGCGCTACGAATGCATCCAGGTCTCAAACCAGGTTGTCGCCATGCAGAAGGCCCTGCTTGCGCTTGCGGAGAAACATTCGGACGTCATCATGCCCGGTTTCACCCACCTGCAACATGCACAGCCGATTCTGTTTGCGCACCATCTTCTGGCATACGTGGAGATGTACGGGCGGGACGTGGAGCGCCTGCGGGACTGCCGCCGCCGTCTGAACCGCCTGCCGCTGGGGTCTGGAGCCATCGCGGGCAGCACGCTACCGCTGGACCGCGAGTTCGTGAAGGAGCAATTGGGGTTCGAGGAGGTCACGCGGAACAGCATGGATTCCGTTGCCGACCGCGACCACATCATCGAGTTCCTCGCCGCGCTTTCCATCATCGCAATGCATACATCGCGCCTCGCGGAGGACATCATTCTCTGGTACAGCCAGGAGTTCGCCTTCATCGAACTCGGCGATGCATTCACCACAGGCTCCAGCCTCATGCCGCAGAAGAAGAACCCCGATGTCGCCGAACTCGCACGAGGCAAGACGGGACGCGTCTACGGACATCTCATGGCAATGCTCACCACTATGAAGGGAATCCCCCTCACCTACGACCGCGATATGCAGGAGGACAAAGAGGGAATGTTCGACGCGCTGGACACCGTCAAACTCACCCTCGCCACCATGTCCGCCATGCTCGGCACCCTCAAACCGCGTCCTGACCGAATGCGCCAGGCCGCCGGCGACGCCTCCCTCATGGCAACCGACCTCGCTGAATGGCTCGTCCGCCAAGGCATTCCCTTCCGCGAAGCACACCACCAGGTCGGACGATATGTCGCCCTCTGCCAAAGCAAGAACCTCGCACTTGACCAAGCCTCGCTTGAGGATATGAAGTCCTGCATCCCCACAGCCACCCAGGAGTGCTTTGCGCTATTCCAGCCCGCACACTCCATCGCCGCACGCCGCGCCATTGGCGGCACCGCCCCCGAAAACGTCCAAAACCAGATTGCCTTCTGGAAGAACCGCCTGGAACTTTAGAGGAAGAAGCCGTTTCGAAGTTTTCGACCTTCTTCCTCCATCTCAAGAGCCATTTGGAAGGAACAGCCAATGAAACCATTGCAACGTGTATGCTGCCTGATTGGAGTTCTGGTTTGCGTTTCCTTGCAGGCGCAGGTTTGGAAGCGTTATTCGCAACGCGAGGCGGAAAACCTCAGCAAGTTCCAGGCAATGCTGGAAACAAATGCCGACTTGAAGCAAGTATACGAGCAATATCGTGCCTGCCTGAAGGAGTTTCAGGAACGGCAGGAGGCGGACACAAAACTCCAATCCCTGCTCAGACAACAGAAAACCGCTCTGGACGACCTCGCAAAATTGCGCTCCAACGACATGGGAGGCTCCGAAGTCTCCCATCAAAACTACCTTCTATCCACCCTCCAACGCAATATTCAGGAGCATTTCAAAGAGAATCCCGAACTCAGACAGTGCACCACGAAACTGCAACAGGCCAGGCAGACGCTTCAAGAACAACTCGCACGAAACGGCATCTCCCTCTATGACTTCCGCTTGACATTTCAAGACCTCGATGGCGACGATTTCTGCGTCTCCTGCGACAGTACGGAATCCGAAGAATACGAACTATCTGGCGAAAATCCATTCAAAAATGCCTTCGCCGACCTCTCCAAGGCACTCTTTCAGGCAGACTTCGAGAAGGAGGCTTTCCGGAAAACCAGCCAGGTGCTGGCGCGAGAATATCCTTCCTCATCGCCGCAAACCATTCAAAAGTGCATCGCCTACTTCTACGATTTCAATGCCTTTCAACCTATGCCAAACGTCCCGAAGGAAACCCTGGAGGACATCTTCGAGGAATACTACCGAATCCTCAGTTGGGCACTTACTCTCAATCAGGATGACAAGGAAGCCATGCGCAACTTCACAATGTCCCGCAGAAAACTGCAACGCCGCGTGGCAAAAGGTTCCTTCCTGAAGTTCCTGCTGAACTACCAATTTGAGGGAAAGGATTCCCCTGAACGCTGGATGGACGACCTCGTTCAATGGCTCGCCGCACACCCCGATGAATCCAAACTCCTCAAATACACCCACGAATTGCTCAGTTTCACCCATATCACTGACCAGCCCTCAGACAAGACACAGATGATGCTTCTCGAAGAGTGCATCAATAAACTCGACAAACCGCTCGCCGATCCCTGGCTCCTACATGTCGCACGCGCCAGCAACGCCTGGAGAAGAGCCTGGAAAGGACGCGGAGGCGGCTACGCTGACTCCGTCTCGCAAGCAGGCTGGGACGTCTGGAAAGTCGAAAAGAAGCGTGCGCTGGAGGAGTCCCGAATGGCGGTTGCACTCCATCCAGACTGGCCGGGCGCCTATCTGGGCATCCTCGAGGACTTCGGCGGAAACCACGTTCCCGAGTTTCTGCAAGTCATCCAGTACCGTCCCGATTACGTAGATGCCTATCGCAAGACCATCTGGGGGCTGTTGCCGCGCTGGGGCGGTTCCCACGCGCAAATCGCCGCCCTGGCACGCGTCTGCATGGAAACGCGCCGCTACGACACCGCGCTGCCCTCCATCGGTTTCAACCTCCTGGGACTCATTGCAGGCGACATTTCCTGGTCTCAATGGAGCCGTCCCTATCGCCAGAAATGGCTGGGACCTCTCGCACGAGAACTCTTCGACGCACGAATCCAACGAGCGTCCTGGCTGAAGCGCGACTTTCGCCTGGACAAGGCACTCTTCCTCCACGCCATCTCCAAATACGACGAAGCCGCCGCTCTGATGAAAGCGGTGGAAGCAGACAATGGCGGCAAACCAATCGTCTTCCCCACCTGGAACGGTCATCACATCGGCAATTGGTATCCAAAGGTTCCTTCTTGGGAAGACGTGCCCACACACCTCCGCCTGATGACTGGTCCCCACGCCGCCACCTTGCGGGAAATCGAAGAACTCGCCAGAGACTCCCAAAAAGTTCAGGAGGCCATCTCCCGTATGAGCGAGTTCCTCAAGTCGCACTCGGACTTGAAAGAGAACGAACGGGAATACCTGGCGGACCTGCGCGCGCGTTGGCAAATGCCGAAAATCGAAAGCGACAGTTACTACCGCCAGCGTGGCTGGGGAGTCGCCATCTCCCCTGCCTTTAAGAATGGCTACACGAAAGTCATCCGCGAACTTTTCGACGCTGGCGTCGACTACAAGAAGTTCGAATATTATCCTGGTCACATGGCCAACTACATCGCTCGGACAGGCACCTATCCCGATATGCTGGACCTCCTTAAGGAAATGGGAGACCCTCTCAACCGTCCTGAAAAAGACCCCAAATTCCAGGGAAACCGCCCCATCCACATGGCCGTTATGACCTCCAACATCCCCATGATGCGACGCCTGCTCAAACTCGGCGTCTCTCCAGAAGAAACCAATGACCATGGCCATACCCCCATCCATTTCTGTGCACAGCACGGCAGCATCGAGGGCATTACCATTCTTCTCGAAGCAGGGGCCTCCCCTGACGCCCAGGACGCCGACGGCGATACCCCGCTCATGTTCATTCCCCAAGTCCAAGTCTCCCCAAAATGCTTGCAACTCCTTGCCAGCGCATCCAAGAACATCAATCTCGGCAACCGTTCCGGAATGACCGCACTCCACTTTGCCGCACAATACGGGAACTCTCCCGAATATATCAAAATCCTCCTGCAGGCGGGCGCGGACCCACAGGCTAGAACGCCCTCCGGACAAACCCCTTACGACCTCGCTACCGCACGAAACCGACCCGACCTCGCCGCACTCCTCCCCAAGCCCGACCCCGATGGCGGAACCGTCTACCAGACCCGCACCCCCTTCGTCCGCCCCAAATCCGCAGATGCTCCCACGCAAGAAAAATCAGACAAAGACGCGACGGGCGACGTGCATGAGGACTGGCTCTCCGTCGCAAAACAACTTCTCTCCATGCCAGAAGTCTACTGCACGCTCATCCTACTGGCGGGAGCCATCGGCACGTTTGCATTCCTGAAACGCAAATCCTCGTAGCGCCTCACAAAAGAAAACCATCAGCCGAAAATATCACCTTAGAGGGAATTGCAAAACTACCGTTCAACCGCAAAAAACACCCCAAGCGATGAAGCCATCTCGCCGTGAAGGCGGTTGGATGAGAGTTTTGCAATTCCCTCCTTAAACACGCTGACGTTCAGAACTTCTTTCTTTCGAGTACTCAGCGAGCGGTAGGAATCCCGGAGTCAATACAATTTTAATCGGTTGAGGGACCCCCGTGCTCTCCACCTGACGAATGAGTTCTTCCAGCGAGAGACGGACCTTCTGCTGGTAATCGCGCTTGATGATGCCGACGAGTTCGGGGCAGACGGGAATACGCGGTGCCGCGTCCGTGCAACCGACGACAAGCGGATGGTAGTTGGGGAAGTGGTCGTGGATGTGATTCAAAAATGCTTCGGCAATCATTCCACCGCCGAGAAGCAAACTGTCACAGCCGATGGAAACCATTTCCAGACACAGTTCTCCGATGTTCTCCGCGCGAGATGTGACTTTTCTCATCCATTCGACGCGATCAGAAATGCCAGGCAGCGCCACCAGCGGAGAGTGAATCGTGTCCAAAAGAGCAATGTGTTTTGCCCCGAGAGAATGCAAATACGCCAGCGCGTCATCACAAGATTGCTGAACATCAAACTCCGTATAGGAGAACTTCCCGTCAAAGTCTTCCGAAAGAACCACGGGAAAATGCCGACGATACAAATCGCGGATGAACTCGGTATCGACTATATGGCTCGTTAGATACAGCCCCTCCACATGATGGTCCATGAGAGTCGCCATGCGCTCCACATCCGTGCCATGCTTGCGCAAACGGTAATCCGTAATCCCCAAAAGCAACTCGTATCCCAGTTCCTCCGCCGCTAGATACGCACTTTGCGCCATGGTCCCAAAATGCGGATTGTCCAAGTTCGCCAACACCATCCCCAGCGTCTTCGTGTGACCATTCCGCAACGCACGCGCCAGTTTCGATGGACGATACCCCAGGCGCGATATCGCCTCATCCACGCGCTTCTGCGTCTCCTGCGACATCTCGCCCCCCCGACGCCCGTTCAGATACTTCGACACAAGCGTTACCGAGACCCCCGCTTCCGCCGCTATGTCCTTCAATGTTACTCGCTTATTCGTCATCGCGTTCTTCAAAAAACGTTACCCCTCTGAATAGGTACAAAAAGTCTTCCCAAACCATTGGATTATCATACTATGCTTTTCCCAAATTGTCAAGTTCCAAACTTGATTTTTCCCCTAATTCCCCAAATTTCTCCCTACCATTGAAAGGTGTGTGGAAATAACCGCAAACGGGGTTTGCGGTTGACGCCTTTTGGGGTGAGCCTGGGAATAGAAATGGAGGAGAGGGTAACCGCAAACGGGGTTTGCGGTTGATCCCTTTCGGGGAGCCAAGGTGCAGAGATTGAGGGGGAGAAGGTAACCGCAAACGGGGTTTGCGGTTGACGCCTTTTCAGAGAAGCCTAAGGATAGAGATGGACAGAGAGGTAACCGCAAACGGGGTTTGCGGT
>JAFRLI010000314.1 GCA_017431255.1 Victivallales bacterium | reverse complement strand
TGTTCTGTGGACTCCCATAGGGTTTTGCAATTACCTCCACTAGCCACTAGCCACTAGCCACTAGCCACTAGCCACTAGCCACTAGCCACTAGCCACTAGCCACTAGCCACTAGCCACTAGCCACTAGCCACTAGCCACTAGCCACTCACCGCCCTCATTTCTATCCTAGTCATTTGCATTTTGAGGAAAAGAGGTTAAAATAAATAGAGTAAACTTTTTTTACCTCGTATTTCACAAACACCGTCGTTGACGCAAGAGACATTTGATGTTTCAGAACTCCTTGCAAGTCCTAAAAATCGCACTAGCCCTCGGTGTGCTGGCGTGTTTTATCTCTTTGATTTTGACGCGTCTTCTGTTGTGGTTGCTTCCCAAATGGGGCTTGTTGGACAAGCCAGACTTTGCGCGGCACATTCATACGCGGACCGTTCCGCGGGGTGGCGGATTGGGGATGCTCCTGGCATTTGTCGGGGTGACAGCCATCTATTTTGGGGTATTTCACAAAGGGCAGAGCGCACCTATTTTAATGCTCAAACTGATGGCTCCGTTGGGGATTCTGCTGCCGCTCGGCATTTTGGACGACCGTTATGGCTTGCGTCCACGCACGAAGTTCCTCTTCCAAATCCTAGCAGCCGGTCTTGCCTGGCACTTTGGCTTTCGAATGAGCGGTTGCTTCGGAATCACGTTCCCTGTGTGGCTGGGGTTTTTCTTCACCATTTTCTGGATTGTCGCATTCATCAATGCGTTCAATATGATTGATGGCGTGGACGGTCTTGCCGCAGGTGTCGGCATCATCTCCGCGACCTGTATGGGGACGGTTGCCCTCCTCAACCACAACTATGCGCTTGCCATTTTGCTCATTGTATTTGCCTTCTCGCTTCTGGGTTTCCTCTATTTCAACTGGCACCCCGCACGCCTCTTCATGGGAGACACGGGATCCATGTTCATCGGATATGTCCTCGCCACGGCAGGGTTGCGCTTGAACGCGCAGACCGTCTCCGTCGCCTCCATCGGCATTCCGCTTCTTGCGTGCGGCATTCCCGTGCTGGACATCTGCCTCGCGGTCTGGCGGCGAATCATGGGAGCACCCACACCAAAGGCCGCACTCGAAGCACCCGTTCCAGGCGACGCCCCGCCGGAGCCCGTGAAGAACTCCATTCTGTCGCGGTTCGCGCGTTTGGCGGCCCGTCTGGGCACCGCCGACCAGAGCCACATTCATCACCGTCTGCTGCGGCACTTCCAAAACAACCAGCGCAAGACCACGTTGAACATCTACGCGATGGCGTTTTGCCTGGGCGTCGTCGGTATCGTCTGCTTCCTCATTCCGAACAACAACATCGCGCTGGCGCTGCTCATCATTCTCGGCACCTTCTCCTTCATCCTGAACCGCCTCGCCTTCATCGAACTCTGGAACTCTACCGAAAAAATCTACCACGACTTCCAGAGCCCCCGCACGGGAATCATCATCTCCTACGCGCTCAATCCCATCTGGGACCTTCTCTGCATCGCCGGTGCCTACCTGATAGCCGCGCGCTCCGTTCCCATCGGTTCCGGCGCGTTCCTGCGTTACCTTCTCATCCTCATGGGCATTCTCTGCTGTTCCCGCTCCTATCGCGTATTTTGGAACTTCGCAGTCTCCGACGATTATTTCCGCCTCGGCGTCACCCTCATCTTCGGATTCCTCCTGGCACGTACCAGCGACTACCTCTTCCACTTCCAAACCGTCGACCGCCTCCATTCTTATGCGGCGGGCATCGCCGTTTCCCTCATTCTGCTCGAACGCCTTTTCTTCCACTATTTCCGTAATGCGCAGATTCGACGCCATGCCAATACCACCACCGACACGGCGACCCCGGTCGTCACCGCGCTCATAGGGGTCACCCCGATGGCGCGTCTCTATCGCAACTTGCTCTCGACGGATATTGAACGCGCTGCCAACGAGAATATCGCCGGTCTCATTGTCGAAGACCGTCATTTCCTGCACTCGTACTGTTTCGGAATCAAGGTGCTGGGAGCCATTGACAATTTGAAGGACATCGTTGCGGAAAACCATATCAACAAACTGGTCATCACGCGCAACCTTGCTGCCTCGCATCTCCAGACCATCATCCAATTCAGCCAAAGCCACGGCATCCCGCTCACGGAACTCTCTTGCCGGGAAGTGCCAGTCTCTTCCATTCCCCATTCTTCCGAACCTCCCAAGGGGGAGAATGAGGGTTCTCCATTCAACTAAGGAAAAAACGATGAAGTCCCTGTATGATTCTCTGTGTGCTGGTGAAACAAAACTTTCGCTGATTGGTCTGGGCTATGTGGGAATGCCGATTGCCGTGGCATTCGCCAAGAAAATCCCCGTGGTGGGCTTCGATGTGAACGAAACCAAAATCGGGTTGTATCGTGCTGGCACGGACCCCACGCGCGAGGTGGGCGACGATGTCATTCGCAACACCAAAGTGGAGTTCACTTCCGACCCCGCGAAACTGCGCGAGGCACGCTTCCACATCGTGGCAGTCCCTACGCCTGTCTATGACGACCATACGCCGGATTTGACCCCCGTGGAGGGCGCGTCGCGCATCCTTGGACAGAACCTTGAGCGCGGCAGCATCGTGGTCTTCGAAAGCACGGTCTATCCCGGTGTGACAGAGGATGTCTGCGTCCCCATTCTGGAACGGGAATCGGGCTTGAAATGCGGTGTGGACTTTAAGGTGGGATACTCCCCAGAACGCATCAATCCTGGCGACAAGGCGCACCGCCTCGAGAATATCAAGAAAATCGTGTCGGGTATGGACGCCGAGACGCTGGACACGGTCGCAAAGGTCTATGAACTGGTGGTGGAAGTGGGCGTGCACCGTGCTCCCAACATCAAGGTCGCCGAGGCTGCCAAGGTCATTGAAAACTCTCAGCGCGACATCAACATCGCCTTTATGAACGAACTCTCCATTATCTTCAACAAGATGGGAATTGACACCAAGTCCGTCCTGGAGGCCGCTGGAACCAAGTGGAACTTCCTGAACTTCCGTCCGGGATTGGTTGGCGGGCACTGCATCGGCGTGGACCCGTACTATCTCACCTACAAGGCCGAGATGATGGGCTACCACAGCCAGATTATCCTGGCGGGACGACGCATCAACGACGACATGGGCAAATACGTTGCAGAAAACTGCGTCAAGCACCTCATCAAGGCCGGAAAACATGTCAAGGCCGCACGGGTCGCCATCCTGGGATTCACCTTCAAGGAAAACTGCCCCGATACCCGCAACAGCAAGGTCTTTGACATCGTCAAGGAACTGCGTGAATACGGCATTGAACCTCTCGTCGCAGACCCCGTCGCCGACGCAGACGAGGCGAAGCGCCTCTATGGCCTCACCTTCGTCTCCCTCCAGGAGGTCCGCCAGCAGGACGCCATCATCCTCGCTGTCGCTCACCAAAACTTCGCCTCTTTCACACAGGACTCCCTGGACGCATTCTACGCTCCAGGACAGAAAATCCTCCTCGATATCAAAGGCCTTCTCGACCGCAACGCTCTCGAAAACGCCGGCTATCTCTACTGGCGGCTGTAAGTTCGCCACCCCGCGAACACGAGTTGCTTTCTTCGGGCGCGTGAAGCGTGCCTCCCTGTCGGTTTTGCAGGCTGCGGCTTATGGCCTCGCGGAGCGCGGCCTGCCAAAAAAACTATAGCACTGCACGCTTCGCGCGGCCAAGGCGGCACACTGGCAGGAGCTTATGGCCGCTCACGCTGGCAGGTGGAGCGTGGCTCCCTGTCGGTTCTGCAGGCCGAGTTCCGCTCGGCCACAAGGCACCTCCTCCAGGTGCGCACGAGGTGTGCCTCCCTGTCTGTTCTGCAGGCCGCGTTCTCCGCGGCCACGAGGCACCCTAGCCACTTTCCCCTGCCCATTTCCCAAAAAATAACGGCATTATGATTTGACAAATTCGCAATATGCTATATATTAAATAATTGATATAATCAAAGCACGGATTTCGGATGTTCCGTCGGATTCCGGAGCAAACGAAGTTCGTCTTTGAGGAAGGTTTTTGGTTTGAGGTTTGGTTTGTTGAGCAATTTTTTTTGAAACAGAGAGAACAAAAAGAAGGAGAGTCCCATGAAAAAGCGAACATTCACTTTGATTGAACTGTTGGTTGTGATTGCGATCATTGCGATTTTGGCGGCGATGCTGTTGCCGGCGCTGGCAAAGGCGCGTATGAAGGCACGTGCGACGGGATGCGTGAACAACATGAAGCAGATTGGTTTGCTGATTGGAATGTACCGCAATGACATGGATGACATCATCATGGCAGAGCCGAGCTGGTCGCACTGCGTTTGGAATGCAGGACTCCTGAATGAGCATGAGCGCAAACTCTACGTCTGCACGGAAGCCCTTACCGACAACCCCACGTCCCACCAAAACGACTTCAATTTCATGAAGAACTACGCATACGGGTTCAATGCTTACGGAATCTGTGTGCAGAACAATTCCACCGTCTCCAATCCTGGCCGTGTCCGTGTCAAGTTGGGCGGTGCGGACCAGGCTTGGTCTGGCTCTTCCAGCACTTCCAGCATCCATTTCCCCTCGCTGACCCATCCCGACACTTACATTATGATTGGTGACAATCGCCGTCAGAAAATGAAGTGCATGGTCCAGAAGTTCTACTATATGCGTACCACTTGGGGCGGTGTTCCCTGGCACGCGCACGACCCGAAGACCGTCAACATCCTTTGGGTGGACGGACATGTCAATCCGATTACCGAAGCCAGATTCCGTGAAATCTATCGCAAAAAGAACGACCTGGTCTTCGAGTTCTTCGCGGAAATCGTTGAATAAGCGCTAACGCTTCCTTTTCGAGCCGCCAGGCACTCCGCCTGGCGGCTTTTTTAGGCTCTATGGGCCGCGCTCCGCCGTGGTCAGAAGCCCCCGCCCCGTGTGCGCCGCCACGGCCATGCTGCCTGGTGGCCGCGCGGAGTATGGCCCCGCAAAACCGAGAGGGGGCTGGAGGTGTTAGCCAGTAATGACTGGCCATGCGTCGTTTTGTTCGAAGATTCTGGTGCAGAGGGCTTCGCTGAAGGCACCGGTGTTGAGGAGGTTGTCGTAGCGTTCGTCTTCGTCGCCGAACGCCAGGTTGACCGTGGCGGTGCCGAGAACCTTGACGGAGTTGTCGCCGTCGGTATAGGTGCGCGTGATTTCGTTCCAGTTGTCCTTTTGGCCCTGGTCGAACCAGAGGGTGATGGTGCCAGATGCGAGTTGGCCGACGGTGTCGTTGCCCCAGTTGCCTCCGAAGGCGAAGATATCGTTGCCACCGCCGCCGTGCATTCTGTCGTTGCCGGCACCGCCGACGAGGATATCGTCGCCTGATGCTCCGACGAGGCGGTCGTTGCCCATGTCGCCGAAGAGGGTGTTGTCGCCCTTGTTTGCCCAGATGACGTCGTTGCCGTCGCCGCCGCTGATGGAGAGACCTTCGCCGACGTACAGGTAGCGTTGGCTGGTCAAATCGACGATATCGTCGCCAACTCCGGCGCGGATTTCCTGGATGTTGCCGAGTCTGGCAATATGCTGGTCAACTTCCTCGGGGAAGGCGGTGAAGATATCATCGAAGAAGAGGGCGTCGCCGTTATCGGAGTCGGTAAGACAGAGGACGTTGGCGTCAGTGGAGCCGAAGAAGAGGTTTTGAATGCGGCCCTTGCCGGCGGCGGAGACGGTTTCGCCGGTTCCTGTCCAGTCGTTGAGGGAGCCGAGGTGCTGGGCGCGATAGGAGTCGTTCCAGGTATCGGCTGGCGTGGCGAAGAAGAGG
>JAFRLI010000313.1 GCA_017431255.1 Victivallales bacterium | reverse complement strand
GCGAGTTTCGTGTTGCCTGTATTGGAAAAATAGATGATTGCACCTTTCACGATAGGACCTCCTTGATTCGTTGTCTTACATCTTCCGGCAGACGCCACATCCCGACATTGCCACGGCATGGGATCGGCTCGTCAAGCAGACGCACATTGGTTAATCGCCACCAGACGGGGTAGCCTTCGTCCCAAATGGGCGGATTCGGCGCGGTGTACGACGCCTCGTAGTCGCAGACGGCGACCAGCATCCCGCGCCAGCCGCTCAACTCGTCCCATCGGGGGAGCGAAGTGAAAGCCTCGGCCTGGAACGCCCGTTCCGCCCAGGCGAGAAAGTTGGCGTACTCCCTCGCGTCCGAGGACTTCGAGCAGGTCATCGCGCATCGCCCCTTTGCGGGAACAGGCATCGCGCTGCGGTTCTCCCACTGCTTGATGCCCATCGTAATCATCACCGCCAGGGGGATTCGGGTTGTAAAGGCGAGTTCCACCACGTTACATATCCTTGCAATAATAGCCTCCCGTTTTGGGAGCACCACGGAACTCGATTCGCCCGCTTTTCTTCAATTGCCCCAAGTGACGCTCCAATGTGCGTCTTGGCAATGCCAACGCCTCCGCAATGGCATTTGTCCGAAGACCAGGATGCTGTCGGATATATGAATACACTGCATCCAGTTCGTTTACTCCGCCATTTACTCCGCCATTTACTCCGCCAACGCTTGTGTCCTGGTGTTGTTTCAGTGCATCCAGAATACGTTCGAGCATGAAGTCTATGAAAATGCCGGAATCGGATTTGGCGGTGCTGTCATTGATGGCCTGGTAATATCCATTCTGGTTGTCATGAACCATGGTCTCCACGGGGAGATGCAGGAACACGGGGTTCAGCTTTGCGAGAATGAGGGACTGCCAAAGCCGTCCCGTCCTCCCGTTTCCATCGGCGAAGGGATGGATGAACTCGAACTCGTAATGGAACACGCAACTCCGAATCAGAAGGTGGTCTTTGGAATTGCGAAGCCAGTCAAAGAGGTTGGCGACGAGTTGCGGAACCTGCCCGGCGGGCGGTGCGACATGTATGACCTGTTCCCCTGCAAAGACGCCGACTCCGCCAGTTCGGAAATTTCCAGCCCCGTCCACCAGGACCGCCATCATCGTGCCGTGTGCCTTCAGAAGGTCTTTCACGGAAAACGGGTCAAGCGTAGGAGCAAGGTCGTAGGTCGCTATGGCATTCTTGACCTCCTGGATTTCACGGAGCGGGGCAATCACGCGTTTGCCGTCCAGGATGTCCGTCACCTGCTTCAGCGAAAGCGTGTTCCCCTCGATGGCCAGCGAGGAGTGGATGGTCTTGATGCGGTTCGCTCGGCGAAGTTTCAGTGCATCGCGCTGTTCCAGCCGGATGACATAGCGCTCGACCAGCGCGGAAATCTCCGCGACAAGCGAAACCGCGCGAGAGGATATGGTGAATGGAGGTTGGTAGGTCATTGTTGCTCCCTAATTTCCTTTTGGTTCTGTCTCACCGACTATCTCCCAATGGCCGCTGTAGCCGCTGCCGACATATCGTATGAATGGCATGTTCGCGATGTGACGCTTGACGGTTTTGGTGCTTACAGACAGTTTTTCAGCTATGCGTTCGGTACTTATTCCATTGTCTTCGCGAATTAACCTAATAATGGATGAATCAATGTCACCTTGAGGGACACCTTGAGGGACACCTTGAGGGACACCTTGAGGGACATCGGTTTGATTTCCCATAGTGCTCTTCTTGCGGAAGACAATGACAATTGTACCGTCGGCCCATATCTGGTAGATTGGCTCGGGAAGTTCCTGATCCAGGCAGGCGCTGACCATTCGCTGTATTCCAGACCCCCAGTTCTCGATGCGTGTTGCCTTGTACAGAACCTGGGCCAGTTTGGGATTGTGCGGCTGGGACGTATGAAACGCCTTGATGTTCTCCGGCGTGACGCCAGGCGGGAAGTGACCTGGATTGCTTATCTCAACGCGGTCATCATAGATGGCAAGCCCTATGCTCTCGCTTGGATTATCATATCGACGGTGACACAGTGCATTGGTCAGCGCCTCACGCAGGGCTTCCACGGGTATCTCAAGATGCTCCTCGCGGACAAGCCCCCTGATGCGACCGTTCAGGTTCAAGTGCTTGAAGCAGAAGGCCATGCCCATGTCCAGCAGTTCGAAGATGTTGCCTCGCTCCCATTTGCTGTCGATGAACTC
>JAFRLI010000312.1 GCA_017431255.1 Victivallales bacterium | reverse complement strand
CTGTCACTGCATGCGCGGCAAGCTAGGCACCGCTGTCACTGCATGCGCGGCAAGCTAGGCACCGCTGTCACTGCATGCGCGGCAAGCTAGGCACGCCATCGACGGCGAGACGCCGTCGCCACATCTCCGCTGTACAGGCACGCGCGGCAAGCTATGCACCGCTGTCACTGCACGCGCGGCAGCGCAGGTTTTTTCCTTGGAGCGACTTGCAATCTGGGCTGGAACAAGCATAGTATGATAGTATGATAGTGTGGTTTTGTGTGTTCAAGACAATCAACAAGTTGCAAAGGAAAGGAGCTACCTCATGGAGAAAGCAATGCTTTTGATTCAAAATGGAATGGTGCACAACGCAATTGACAAAGACGCGAAGCGTTGCGACATTCTTGTGAAAGACGGGAAAATCCTCCAGGTAGCACCTGGCATCAATCCACCGGACGGTCCGATGGAAGTGGTGGATGCCGCCGGATGCAATGTGTATCCTGGTCTTGTAGATGCACATTCCCACATCGGTCTGGACCAATTTGCAATCCGAAACGCGGGACAAGACTACAATGAGTATAACGATCCCGCCACACCACAGTTACGCGCCATCGATGGCATCAATCCCTTTGATCCCCATCTGCAAATTGCCGCCGCTGTGGGAGTTACCTGCGTTGCCGCTGGTCCTGGAAGTGCGAACGTGATTGGAGGAACCTTTGCCGCAATCAAACTGATAGGACGTCGCGTGGATGACATGGTGGTAAAGGCGCCAGTCGCCATGAAATGCGCTTTCGGAGAAAATCCCAAGAACTGCTACCGAACCAAGAACATCAGTTCCCGAATGACCACCGCCTCCATCCTGCGAGATTACCTTGCCAAGGCCTTGGAATACAACCAAAAACTGACTGCTGCCGGGGAAGATCCCGAGAAGAAGCCTGCCTGGGACGCCAAAATGATGGCCCTGCTGCCCGTGGTACGACGTGAAATCCCGCTCAAGGCTCATGCACACCGCGCAGACGACATGTGCACCGCCATCCGCATCGCAAAAGAGTTCAACGTGAAACTTACCCTTGAGCACTGCACGGAAGGCGCACTGATCGCCGACATCCTGGCGGAAGAAAAACTGCCCTTGGCGGTGGGACCCTCCATGTCTTCCGTCTCCAAGGCCGAATTGATGCAGAAGACCTTCGCGACGCCTGGCATTTTGCAGCGTGCCGGCTGCCAGGTGTCCATCATCACCGACCATGCCGTCACAGACCAGCGATACCTGCCCTTGATGGCAGGCTTTGCCGTCAAGCAGGGCATGGACCCGTTTGCGGCCTTGCAGGCAATCACCATCAATCCCGCCAGGCACCTGGGCATTGAGGACAGGGTGGGCTCCATTGAAGTGGGGAAGGACGCGGACCTGGTCCTTGCGGAAGGCGACATCCTGGAAAGCAGCACGATGGTGCGTGCCGTCTACATCAATGGCATCAAAGTCTGCCGACAGACCACGCAGTTTGACATCCCAATGGAAGGATTCTAAACCCTTTGGGAGTCCACAGAATACAGAGATAATTGCAAAACTCTTTTGAAGTCCACAGAACACACAGAATACACAGACCTGTTTATCCACGCTACGCGCAGCCTAAAACAAAATACGAAGCGGCGGTTTGCATTCTGTGTGTTCTGTGGACTCAAAAATGAGTTTTGCAACTACCTCTACGCAGAACGGTTTGTCCACGCTGCGCATGGCCAAACACTTGATATGAAACCGAACACAAAATGCAATCCGCCGCTTGCGGCGTAAACTGGACTGGAGGCGTTTCCATGAAGAGACTTTCGTTCGTATGGAGTGTTTTATTGCTGTGCGTGGTGGTGTTTGCGGAGCCGTATGATTTGTCGGACAATCCGGGGCAGCGGAATGCCTGGTGGTCGAAGCCCATGGCGATTCCAAAGTCCCGTCCTGGTCTGGAAGTACGTTTTGACTACATCTGCCACGGTCCCCAGCAGGCCTTCGTGTTCTTGCAATTTCTAGACAAGGACGGCAATCAGATTGGAAAGGAGTTTCTGGTGCGTCCTCCCCTGCACTATCCTGCCGAACACACCTGGGAAAAGAAAGACTTCCACGCGGTTCAGGCTCTCCCCCAAATCTACCCGCCCAATGCGGTCTCCCTTCGCTACAAACTCACCGTCTCCAACCATCTGAAAACGCCGGGCGACGCCAGAATCACCGTCCTCGATTCCAAACTCTTCTGGCTCCATCTCATCACTCCTGACCAGTTCGGCGGACTCTTCCCGCACGAATCTCCCGTCTCCTTCACCGCCTCACTCCCAGACGATAAAATCGGCGTCCGAGGCAATGTCTTTGACCTCGACAACAAACTCGTCGCCACCGTCGATTGCAAAGGGAGCAAATGGACCTTCCGTCCGGAACTGCCTGGCTTCTACCAGACGAAGTTCTCCTGGCTGGACGCGAACGGCAAAACCTCCCCGATTGAGGGGAACCACTACATCTACGATTTTCGTTCCGAAGGGAAAAACGGCATCCATCGGGAAAACAAACTGGTCCTCTCGCGCGATCGCATGGGCTTCGGCGTCATTCCCGCCGGCTCGAAGAGCGTTCCCAACATGTTTGGTTTCGTCGTCAGTCCCAATCCCGGGGATTTACCTCTGGACCAGCGCTTTGCGCTCACGCGCGCCCTCCATATGGACCAGTTCATCCGCTTGCACTGGTTCCGCTGGCATGACATTGAACAGGAACGCGGGAAATATGATTGGACAGTCGTAGACAACGCCATCGCCGCTGCCAAGCGCAACGGTCTCACAATGAAAAACCTCCTTTTCAACACCCTCGGAACCCCACGCTGGAACTCTCCACACCCCGACTACCTCAGCGGCAGTTTCAAGAACTTCCGCTACTTCGCCCCCAACGACCTATCGGCCTGGCACGACTACATCCACGCCTTCGTCAAACGATATCCTGACATGGAGCTTCTGGAGCTCTGGAACGAGCCCCACGTCCGAGGCGGCAGCGTCTTCTGGCAGGAATCGACCGTGGCCCGTTTCATTGAACTGATGAAGGCCGGCTATGAGGGCGCAAAGGAGGCCAATCCCAATATCACCATCCTCATGGGCGGCATCGGTCTGCGATACATGCCCTTCTACGACGAGTTCCTGCGAAAGGGCGGGCAGCAATACCTGGATGTCATCGAAACGCACTGCGGCTATGACCTCACGCCGTTCCGCACCATCGAACGCAAGAACGGCAAAACCTCCAAACCATTCCTGGAAGGGGAATGGCACACCGTTCTCTACAACTGCCGCGACCCCGAACTGCCCTCGGAGCAAGAAGTTACCTTCCGCATGCTCGTACACCTCGCCGACCTCATCCAGACAGGACACACACGCATCACGGGATTCGGCATGACCACGGGCAACAAAGTCCCCGAAGCCGCCCGCTTCTACGCCAAGGCACCTGGCATCCAGCAAATCTCTGGACTTTTCCGCTCCCAACCCTGGCTCGAACCCCGCGAATCCGCGCTCGCCCTGCGCAACGCCGTCGACCTCTTCCCCGGCAAGGTAGCCCCCCTTGGCAACTTCTGTTTCGGTGACAAGGACAATGAGCAGTTCGCCTCCCTGTTCCGCACTCCCAACGGCAATCTCGCCATGTTCTGGGCAATGAACGACAAGAGCAAGTTCACTCTTGCACCGGCCCTGGCAAAGGCGTTTCAAGGTTCCCAGTTCTTCGACTGGCAGGGACGCCCCGTCGCCCCGAAGGCCCTCCGCCCGCGAATGGTCTACTACGCGAAGGGAGTCTCCCCGGACGCATTCCCCAAGAAAAACCAATACGCATGCTACATCGACACCCGTTCCACCCGCCCCGTCATGCGACACCTCGTCACTGCACACTACACAAAACCAGGACAGCCTACCGTCCCCATCACCAACCTTACTTATGAGAACTGCACCGCACGCCCCATGCAAGACGGCCTTAAAGGTTCTTTCACGGTCGCCTATCACACCAAAGGCCTCGAACTCCACATCGATGTACAGGACAAGGTCCACTTCAACCAATGCGACGATATGAGATTCTGGGAAGTCGACAGCGTCCAATTCGCGCTCGACTGCGTTGGCAACGGCTATCCCGACGATCGCATCGAGTTCGCGGCAGGTCCACGCGGCATCATCTACAAACTCTCCACCCCGCAACTGAAGGGCGACATTCCCGCGGACTACTCCGAGGCAAACGTCCCACTCACCAAGAGTACCGTCAAGGTCACCCGCAACGGCAACACCACCTCCTACGACATCCATGTCTCCGAAGGCGACCTCTTCCCCTTCATCTGCAAGGAAAACATCCCGCTTCGTTTCTCCCTCCTCATCAACAACAACGACGGCAAGGGACGCGAAGGATACCTCCAATGGGCCGCAGGCATCGGCACCAGCAAAACCCCAGCACATTACGGAGACCTCACCCTCGCCGCCGACACCGCCCCACGCTCCCTTCAAAAACTCCTGGCACACCCCTTCCAGGACGCCAAAGTCACTTCTGGCGACATCGCAACCATCCAACCCCTGAAGGACAAACAAGGCGCGGGCATCGCTGCCAGCCGCATCCCCGTCACCCCTGGCGTCCGTTACCGAATCTCCTTCGAGGCTCGCGGCACAGGAAAACTCTCTTCCATGACCTACGGAAAAGTCCTCAAACGCACCGATTTTCCAACAACGGAACTCTCCGACAAATGGCAGACCATCTCCCTCGATTTCGTCGCTCCAGCAGACGAGTCCTTCCTCTCCGTCACCATCTTCTTCTGGAAACAACTCAACGCCAACGCCCAAATCCGCAACCTCTCCATCCAGGGAATCTAATCCGTTGAGGTAGTTGCAAAACTCATTTTTGAGTCCACAGAACACACAGAAGGCAATCCGCCGCGAGCGGCGGTTTGCGCTTTGTATTTTGTTTTATATCAAGTGTTTGGCCGTTCATAGCGCATACAAACAGGTCTGTGTGTTCTGAGGACTTCAAAAGAGTTTTCTATTGATCTCTCTGGTTCCGATGACTACAAAGGGACTCCCGCGACAGCGATGCCCGCGCGGGAGTCCCTTCTGTCTGATGCCAATCCAATATTTTTTCAGGTCATTCGTTATTTTCG